>CAJUGG010000052.1 GCA_910585995.1 uncultured Lachnospiraceae bacterium | reverse complement strand
TTTCCAAAGTATAAATATTGTTATAAATTTTCTCTGAAGTCTGCGGAATAATGCGGTGGCTATCCACTAAATTATTATGTTACTTTACTGTACATGAGCATTGGGTGATTTTTTATCTTAAAAGGGGGTTATACCCTTGACAAAGAGGGATTTTGCGTTTAGACTGTTAAAAAATAGGGAATGGCTTGGAAGAAGAGGAGTACGCATGTGCTGCCGACAGAGAGAATCGTCCTTGGGCTGCGAGACGGTTTCGGGAAAGGGCATGGGGAAAGTGACTTTGGAGCTGGAGTGCTGAAGGATTAGTAGGTGCTTTCGTGTGGTCTGCGTTAGGGACTTAGAGGTATGGATGGCATACGAAAAAAGGTGGTACCGCGACGAATGATCGCCCTTTGCACAGATGAGTGTGAGGGGCGTTTTCTTTTGGCGGGATATTGTAAAAGAGGAGATGTTTTGGGAAAAAAATATTGGTTTGCAGCGTTGGCTGTGTTGGGGTTGGCGGTGATTACGGTGGGGGTGCTGCGTCTGGGGATACGTCGTCCTGGGGTGCGGTTTTCGCATAAGGAGGCTTTTCAGGAAGAGGCTTTTGCGCTGACTTTGGATAGTGGATTTTTGGGGGGAGAGATCTATTATACATTGGATGGGAGTACGCCGACTCTGGAATCGGAGGTCTATCAGGGGCCGCTTTGGATTGGAGAGGGACTGCCGGAGCGGGCGACTGTGGTGAGGGCGGCTGTGCGGGATGGTAAAGAATTGGGAAAAGTCTATACACAGACGTATTTTGTGGGGGAGGATGTCTCGCGGCTGTTTGATGTGATGGTGGTGTCTTTGTCGGCGGATGAAGAGCATCTGTATGATGAAAAGACTGGGATTTTTGCTAATTATGATGAGTCCGGGGAGAATGGGGAGTGGGATCGTCCGGCTTATGTGGAGTTTTATGAGGCGGATGGCAGTCGGATGTTTTCTCAGGGAACGGGGATCGCGGTCTCTGGGCATGGTTCTAGGAAATATGAACAAAAGAGTATTAAAATGATTAGCGGTACGCTGTATGATGGGGAGCATGCTACCTTTGATTATGATTTTTTTGAGTCGGATATGGGCGGGAATCGGACGGGGCAGTCTTATAATCGTCTGGTCCTCAGAAATGGAGGCTCGGATCATAAGGGGAGTATGATCCGCTGGAATGTGGTGAGCCGGCTTGGGAAGGAAGCGGGGATTGTCTGTGCCGGAGCCAGACCGGGGGTTTTATTTTTAAATGGAACGTATTATGGGCTGATCCAGTTGCAGGAAAAATATACGCGGTATAATACGGCGCAGGCACTTGGTGCTCAAAAAGACGATATTGAAAAATTTGAACCAAATGAGATCAACAGTGCCCGGTTTGGGGGGTATTATAATCCTCTGCATCAGGATCTGAATGATCCAGAGCGCCGACAGAAGCTGGAAGAGTGTGTGGATACTTCGGATATGCTGCGGCATTATGCAGTGAATCTGATTATGAATAATGTGGACTGGCCTTACCACAATTTTCTTTCCTGGAAATGTGCTAAGGGCAGCAGTAGTCTCTATGGGGACGGACGGGTCCGGTTTTTTCTCTATGATCTGGATGCAGTCTACCAGGACACGGAGGGGATGGAGATCCCCAATACATTTGACTATCTGATGGAGGAACCTTTGGAGGATTCTACGGATACGTTATATCTGATGATGCAGTCGGATGTGTATCGGACGCAATTTGTGAATCTGATCTGTGATCTGACGGCTACGGTCTATGAGGAGGGGCATGTGCTTCAGGTGATTGAGGAGGAGGATCAAAAGATTGCCCACACGATGGAAGTATATTATACTCCCGATCAGCGAGAGCGTCAGCAGGCGGCTGTGGAGGAGATGAAGCGAGTAGTTAATGGGAATAATGCACAAGTGCATGAGCGGCTTAAAAGTCATCTGGGAGCAGCAGATCCTTACACTTTAACGGTAAAATCTTCAGAAGGCGTCACCATAGCTTTCAGCCAGATCCGCATGGAGGGCGAGGAACTCTACACAGGCACTTATTATCACAACTATCCGTTAAGCCTGGTAGCGCTTCCCCCGGACGGACAACGCTGCATGGGATGGCTGGTCAACGGAGAACAAGTTATGAGTGAGGAACTGCTCTTAGACGAAAGCTACACGGCAGCCCAACTGACCGTAGAGCCAATCATAGAATAACAATCAGCAGGAGATATGCGGAACCTCAATAATATAATAACTTAAATAAGGAGATACAGTATATGAAAGAATTAGCTAAAACCTATGACCCAAGTGCCATAGAGGAGCGCACGTATGCGAAGTGGATGGGCAGGAAATATTTTCATGCCGAACCTGACAAGACCAAAAAACCATTTACCATTGTGATCCCGCCTCCCAACGTGACAGGAAAGCTGCATATGGGACATGCGCTGGATGAGACTTTACAGGATATTTTGATCCGTTACAAGCGGATGCAGGGCTACAATGCTCTTTGGATACCAGGGACAGATCATGCTTCCATCTCTACGGAAGTAAAGGTAACCAACCAGTTAAAAGAGGAAGGCATCGATAAACAGGAGCTTGGAAGAGAGGGTTTTTTAAAGAGAGCCTGGCAGTGGAAAGAGGAATATGGCGGAGCCATTATCAATCAGCTGAAGAAATTAGGTTGTTCCTGTGACTGGGACAGGGAACGCTTTACTATGGATGAGGGCTGCTCGGAGGCGGTACTGGAAGTATTTGTCCGCCTGTACGAAAAAGGATATATCTATAAAGGCTCCAGGATCATCAACTGGTGTCCGGTATGTAAGACTTCCATCTCAGATGCCGAAGTGGAGCACGAGGAGCAGGCAGGGCATTTTTGGCATATCAACTATCCGATCGCGGACGGAAGCGGTTATGTGGAGATCGCAACGACCCGTCCGGAAACTATGTTAGGAGATACGGCAGTGGCTGTGAATCCGGAGGATGAGCGCTATACGCACCTGATCGGAAAGATGTTGAGGCTGCCGCTTACCGACCGGGAGATTCCGGTCGTCGCTGATCCTTATGTGGATAAGGAATTTGGAACGGGCTGCGTAAAGATCACACCAGCACACGACCCCAACGATTTTGAAGTGGGGAAACGTCACAATCTGCCGGAGATCAACATTATGAATGACGACGCCACGATCAACTGTCCGGGGAAATATCATGGGATGGATCGCTATGAGGCGCGTAAGGCGATCGTCAAAGACTTAGAAGAGCAGGGACTTTTGGTCAAGGTGGAAGACCATGTACACAATGTGGGCACGCATGACCGCTGCAAGACGACGGTGGAGCCGCTAATCAAGCAGCAGTGGTTTGTACGGATGGAAGAGCTGGCAAAACCGGCTATCGAGGCAGTGAAAAATGGAGAACTGACGTTTGTACCGGAGCGTTTTGACAAGATCTATCTGCACTGGCTGGAAAATATCCGTGACTGGTGTATCTCCCGCCAGCTTTGGTGGGGACACAGGATTCCTGCTTATTATTGCCAGGAATGTGGTGAGATCGTGGTAGCCAAAGAAGCACCGGGCGTATGTCCCAAATGCGGCTGTGCTCATTTGGAGCAGGACCCGGATACGCTGGATACGTGGTTTTCTTCTGCACTGTGGCCGTTCTCTACGTTGGGATGGCCGGATAAGACCGAGGATCTGGATTATTTTTATCCGACCGATGTGCTGGTGACGGGCTATGATATTATCTTTTTCTGGGTCATCCGTATGGTATTCTCCGGATATGAGCAGACTGGTAAGAGTCCCTTCCATCATGTGCTGATTCACGGATTGGTGCGCGATTCTCAGGGACGCAAGATGAGTAAATCTCTGGGAAATGGTATCGATCCTCTGGGAATTATCGCTCAGTATGGTGCAGATGCGCTTCGGCTGACGCTGGTAACAGGCAATGCGCCAGGCAATGATATGCGGTTTTATATGGAACGCGTGGAGGCCAGCCGCAATTTTGCCAATAAGATCTGGAATGCTTCCCGGTTTATTATGATGAATCTGCCGGAGGAGGCGGATCATACGACTGTGTCCATCTCTCAGCTGACAGAAGCAGACCGCTGGATCTTATCCAAAGTCAACAGCCTGGCTAAGGAAGTAACCAACAATATGGACAGCTTTGAGCTGGGAATCGCTGTACAAAAGATCTATGACTTTATCTGGGACGAGTTCTGTGACTGGTATATTGAGATGGTGAAGCCACGTCTGTGGAACAAGGAAGATCAGACCAGGGACGCCGCGCTTTGGACTTTAAAAGAGGTGCTGATCCAGGCTCTGAAGATGCTGCATCCCTATATGCCGTTTATTTCGGAAGAGATCTTCTGCAATCTGTCCGGTGAAGAGTCTGTCATGATCTCTTCCTGGCCGCAATACAAAGAAGAGTGGAATTTTGCCAAAGAAGAGCAGGCGATTGAGACGATTAAAGAAGCAGTCCGAGGAATACGAAACGTACGTTCGAGCATGAACGTGCCAAACAGTAAAAAAGTGACGGTTTATGTGGTCTCAGAAGACGCAACAGTGCGGGAGATCTTTGAACATGGCAAGTTGTTCTTCGCGGCTTTAGGATTTGCCAGCGAGGTGCTGGTGCAGACCGATAAGTCCGGGATTGAAGAGTCCGCAGTCTCCACGCTGATCCCTCAGGCAGCGATCTATATGCCGCTGACGGAGTTAGTGGATATTGCCAAAGAAAAAGAGCGCCTGCAAAAAGAAGAAGCGCGTCTTAAGAAAGAATTAGCTCGTGTCAATGGGATGCTGAACAATGAAAAATTTGTAAACAAGGCACCCAAGGAAAAGATTGAGGAAGAACGGGGCAAACTGGAGAAATATACACAGATGATGAACCAGGTGAAAGAGAGGCTTATGCAGCTTGGAGAGTAAGATGAGTTATGAAGAAGCAGTGGCGTTTATCGATGATACGCCCAGATTTACCAAAAAAAACACACTGGAAAATACCAGGGCAGTGCTTGCCTATCTGGGGCACCCGGAACGCTCCATGAAGATCATCCATGTGGCCGGGTCCAACGGGAAAGGCTCGGTCTGCGCCTACCTGTCGTCGATCCTGACGACAGCCGGAAAACAGACCGGACTTTTTACCTCCCCGCACTTGGTGGAGATCAACGAGCGGTTTGTACTGAATCAGGAACCTGTATCGGATGCACTTTTCTTAGAGGCCTTTGAGGTGATCATGGATGCGGTGCACGAGCTTTTAAAGACCTGTCCTGATACTTTTGCACATCCTACGTATTTTGAACTTTTGTTCTTGATCGGCATCTATATCTTCCATAAGAGCGGTATGGAATATCTGGTTCTGGAGACTGGCCTTGGTGGGCGCTTTGATGCGACCAATGTGATTGAAAAGCCGCTCGTGAGTGTGATTACTTCTATTAGTCTGGAACACACCGAGTATCTGGGCGATACCTATGAACTAATCGCCGGGGAAAAGGCAGGGATTATCAAGGAAGGGTGTCCTGTCGTCTATGACGGCACCAGAAAAGAGGTAGAGGCTGTGATCCTGAAAAAAGCAGCCCAGATGCATGCCAAAGCCTATGCGATTCGCCCAGATATGTATAAAATTTTAATGAACACTCAGAAAACGATTGATTTTTCCATGGATACTGGGTATTATTTACCTATGAATGTGTCCATCACCAGTGTGGCAGAGTATCAGATCATGAATGCCATGGAGGCAGTGACTGCTGCACATGTGCTGGAGATTGGGCTGACCGAGGAGGACATTCACCGAGGGATGGAACAGATGCGCTGGCAGGGACGGATGGAGACCGTACTTCCGGGAGTGATCTTAGACGGTGCGCACAATGATTCTGGTGTGGAAGAATTTGTTAAGACTGCACAAAAGTTCCAGGTCAATACAAAAGTTACTATGCTGTTTTCCTGCGTAAAAGAGAAAGACTATGAAGGGATGATTCGTACGATCTGTGAGCATATTGCGTTTGACAGTGTGGTAGTGACGCAGATTGAGTCTGACCGCTGTGTGCCAGTGTCTGAACTGGCAGCGATCTTTGAAAAATATACAAGCCAGCCAGTGTCAGAGATTGCAGCGATTCCGGAAGCATTTGAGACGGCGCTTCAGAAAAAAGGAGACGGTATCTTATTCTGTGTGGGATCTTTGTACCTGGTGGGCAGTCTGAAGAAAATCATAAGGAGCAAAAAATATGCTTGATTTTGAAGAAGAATTAAAAAAATTTCATCCAAGCCTGGAGATCGATCAGGTGGAGGATAACGTCTATAATCACAATCTGTCCGATGTGACGGATTTGATGGACGAGATGTTTAAAGAGATGAAAGAGCATCAGTAGAAAAGGTGGGCATATGAAGTGTTTTAACTGTGGGGCAGAACTGACAAACTCCGATTACTGTGAAAGATGCGGTGCAGATGTATCACGTTATCGCAGATTGATCCGGTTATCAAACGCATATTATAATGAGGGACTGGAAAAAGCCAGAGTGAGAGATCTGTCTGGTGCTTCTATCTCCCTCAGACAGAGTCTGAAGATCAACAAGAAAAATACAGATGCAAGGAATCTCTTAGGATTGGTCTATTTTGAGATGGGAGAGATGGTGGATGCGCTCTCACACTGGATTATCAGTAAAAATTTCCAGGGTGAGAAAAATCTGGCAGATGAATATATCGAGTCTGTCCAGAACTCGCCGGCGCGTTTAGAGGCCATCAATACCACCATTAAAAAATATAATCAGTCCCTTCTGTACTGTGAGCAGGGAAGTTTTGATCTTGCAGTTATTCAGCTGAAAAAGGTGCTTTCTACGTATCCGAATCTTTTAAAAGGACATCAGCTTTTGGCGCTGCTCTATATGAAAGAGGACAACTATGCCAGAGCGCGTGCAGAACTTCGGATGGTGCTTGATATCGACCGTACCAATACGAGAGCGCTTCGGTATCTGAAAGAGTTAGACGAGGCAGAAGGACGGCAGCCTAAGAGACAGCAGCCCAAGAAAGAAGAAGAACAAGTCAGCAAAGACGCCATTGTCTATACCAGCGGGAATGAGACGATTATCCAGCCAATAGGGGTAAAAGACAATTCCTGGCTTCACTCGATTATCAACATCGTGATTGGGATTGGAATCGGGATGGCAGTGATGTGGTTTTTGATCCTGCCGGCACAGCAGCAGATGAATAGTTCGGAACTCAATGATGCCGTTGCAGAGTACAGTGACCAGGTAGAAGCCAAGACAGCGGCGCTGAACAGCCTCCAGGCAGAGATGGATACCGTGAAGGCAGAGGCAGAAGCGGCCGTACAGACCGCCAGCGAAGCCAATGAGCAGCTGACCCGCTATGAGGAACTGTTAAAGGCATATCGCGCTTATGCAGAGGAAGATTCGCCGGGAGCGCTCGAACAACTAGAAGCAATAGAAAAAGAAACACTGCCGGAAAATGCGCAGATCTTATATGATTCTGTGTTCCGGGAAGTGGGCGCAGCCGCAGTGGCCGAGTTGTACCGGACGGGTTATGCGGCTTACCAGAGCAATGATTTTGAGACTTCCATTGCAGATCTGGGCAAATGTTATGAGTTAGACAATACCCAGAACAATGCTTTGTATTTTCTTGCCAGGTCTTATCATAAGTCGGGAGATGTGGAAAATGCGAAGATTTACTATCAGAAAGTAATTGAGGACTGTCCGGGCACCAGGATGGCATCGGATGCAACGAAGCTTTTAGCCGGCCTTAATTAAAGACACAGACAAAAGAAGAACCCTGAAGTAAGGGGCTGTCGCAGCATGCGGCAGCCCTTTTCGTGTTGCGCAGATCATGGAATGAAGTGGATGAGAGGAGAGAAAAGATGGAAATGTTAGAGCGAAATGGAGGGCGTCTTGTCGTGTATCTTCCGGTGGAATTAGACCATCATTATACAGAAGAGATCCGGGAAAAAGTGGACAAAGTAGTGAGAGAAGAACCTGTATTCGAACTTGAGTTCGATTTTTCCAGAACGGTCTTTATGGACAGTGCGGGGATTGGCATGATCCTGGGACGCTACAAGATGATGAAAGCACTCAGCGGACGGATGATGATGAGTCATATGCGCGGGCAGATCAGACGGATTCTGAAGCTGTCCGGGATCTTAAATTATATTCAGTTAGAGCAAGAGGAGGAAGTTGTATGAAAAACGAGATGACGTTGGCTTTTGACAGTCTGTCGGAGAATGAAGGGTTTGCAAGAGTTGCAGTGGCAGCTTTTGTGACCCAGTTAAATCCAACCTTAGAGGAAGTGGCAGATATTAAGACTGCGGTGTCAGAGGCAGTGACAAACGCGATTATCCACGGCTATCCCAATGAAGTACATACGGTTGTTGTCCGGGCGCGTCTGCAGGAAGAGACGGTGGAGCTGTGGGTGGTGGACAATGGTGTGGGCATCGAAGATGTGAAAAAGGCTATGGAACCTTTGTACACCAGCAGGCCGGAGTTAGAGCGCTCGGGTATGGGATTTATGTTTATGGAAGCATTTATGGACCAGGTGAAGGTGGAATCCGAGCCTTCCAAAGGGACAACCGTCTATATGAGGAAAAAAATTCAGAAAGGTGTGACAGAACAGGAGGCTTGATATCTTTATGGAAGACACAATGGTACTGATTGAGAGATCGCACCATGGGGATAAAAGGGCCAGAGAACGATTAGTAGAGGAAAATATGGGACTGATCTGGAGTATTGTTAAGCGTTTTGCCGGCAGGGGAACAGATATGGAGGATTTATTTCAGATTGGTGCTATGGGATTGATTAAAGCGATAGATAAGTTTGATACTTCTTTTGAGGTGAAATTTTCCACGTATGCGGTGCCGATGATTGCAGGAGAGATCAAGCGGTTCTTGCGGGATGACGGGATCGTAAAGGTAAGTCGGACTTTGAAGGAAAATTGCTGGAAGATTCACAGAGAGACAGAAGGGTTCAGACAGCAAAAGGGTAGAGAACCGACAATGGAGGAGTTGTCAGAGCTGACAGGGCTGATACCAGAAGAGATTGCGATGGCATTGGAGTCTGCGGCGGAGGTGGAGTCTATCTATAAGACGATTCCGCAGCAGGACGGGAGCGAGATCTGTCTGTTGGACCGGATGGAGAGCCAGGGAGGCGGGATGCAGCAGCTTTTGAATAAGGTGGTGTTGGAGCAGCTCTTGGAAGAACTTTCGGATGAGGACAGGAGACTGATCATTATGCGGTATTTGCAGGAGAAGACGCAGTCGGAGGTGGCGAAGGTAATGGGGGTGTCGCAGGTGCAGGTGAGTAGGCTGGAGAAGAAAATTTTGAGGCAGTTGAGGGAGAAGCTGGTGAGTTAGAGGACAGTGCCACCGCAAAATAAGAGGCGCTTCTGCACAGGACTCCCGCCCTGGCACAAAGGTCTGCATAGAGTGTATCGGACAGTGCACAACATTTGTATGTTCCAATCGGACACGCGTACGTGTTCGCCTGGCTCATACAAATATTGCACACTGTCCGCTCCAATCTACACAGCACTCTTTGTGACAGGACAGAAGCCCTGTGCAGAAGCGCCTCTTATTTTGCGGTGGCACCTGATTGACATAATTATGGAGTGGGAAAATTTTGATAGAGGATGGTATAAAATGGGGGCGGTTGGTAGATGATAGGGGTAGAGGTTTTAGGAGGTGGCTGGGTGTGAGTACGGTATTATATCTGAAGATTGACCAGAATATTGAGGTGGATCATGTGGATGTGAGGCTGGGGGATGTGGCTAAGTTAGAGTGTACGGATGCGGCGGTGAGGAATCGGCTGAAGACGCTGAAGATTTTGAAGATTCAGGCGGAGAAGAGCAATCGGTATGTGTTTTCGGTTTTGAAGATTGTGGAGTTGATTCATGAGATTTATCCGGATCTGGAGATTCAAAATATGGGAGAGTCGGATTTTATTGTGGATTATGAGTCTTCAGAGTATGCAAGGGACCGGTGGAGTTTTTTGAAGGTGGTGCTTGTGTGTGTGACGGTGTTTATTGGATCGGCGTTTTCGATTATGACATTTAATAACGATGTGGGTGTGACACAGGTATTTTCGCAGGTGTATCAGTTGGTGATGGGACAGGCGTCGGATGGGTTTACGATGTTGGAGGCGATGTATTCGGTGGGAATCGCTGTGGGGATATTGGTGTTTTATAATCATGTTGGAGGGAAGCGGATTACGAAGGACCCGACGCCTATGGAGGTGGAGATGCGTCAGTATGAGGATGATGTGAATATGACGCTGATTGAGGGATGTAATCGTAAGGAGACGAGTATTGATGTGGATTAGGCAGGTGTTTTTGGCGATTTTGGGACTTAGCAGCGGCTTTGCGGTGGCAGGCGGGATGTTTGCTTTTTTGATCGCTTTGGGCGTGGTGTCCCGGTTTGCCGGTAAGACACATACTGCAAAATATATCTTATATTATGAGGATGCCGCAGCAATTGGTGGTATATTGGGAAATCTGGTTAGTATCTATGGATTTTCTGTACCGGTTGGGATGGTGGGCGTGGTGTCCTTTGGGCTGTTTTCAGGCATCTTTACGGGTGCCTGGGCGATGGCCCTGACAGAGATTGTGGATGTGGTCCCGATCTTCAGCCGGAGGATTCGTCTGAAGACGGGTTTGTTCTGGATAATCTTGGCTATGGCGCTGGGGCGGGCGTTTGGGGCGCTTGTCTATGCGTATTTTCGGTTTTAGTCTGTATGTAGTTCGAGCCATTGGTCGTACCATAGGAGACAGTATCTGGTATAGTCTTCTAACAGAGCTTGTTCTTGGGCGGCGATGGCTTCGCGATGGGCGGTGTCTTCCCATTCTTGTAAGAGATCACGTGAGACCTGGAAGTGTTCCAGGTCTTTTTGAATCTGTTCTAGGGGAGAGAGCGCGAGGGAGAGCTGCCATTCGTGGTAGGCTTGTTCGGTTGGAATTTCTTTTAGTTGGTGCCGCTCGGCTTTGGGTACGTTTTTCAGACCGCTTATCAAGGCTTGTTCTTCGGCCTGGATGCGGGCCGCGTGGTTGCTATAATCGTTATTTTTTTGACAATGTTCTACATAGTGGGTGTAGCCAAAGGGATAGTAGAGAACAGAGTGCTCATCAAAGATCAGGAGGGATTCGGCAACTTGCTGGATAAAATAGCGGTCATGGGAGACGAAGAGGAGTGTGCCTTGGTAGGCTCTGAAGGCGGATTCTAAGGTCTCACGGGCGGGGATATCCATGTGGTTGGTCGGTTCGTCCAGCAGGAGCAGATTGGGGCGGCTTTGTAAGAGTTCTGCCAATACCAGGCGGGATTTTTCGCCGCCGGAGAGGTTTTCTACTTTTTTCTGGGCATCTTTTCCGGGAAAGAGATAGGCGCCTAGTGTGGAGCGTACTTCTTTTTCGGTAAGAGCAGGAAACAAATTGTGAAAATGTTCTGCGACTGTCTGATCAGATTGCAGCATGGCGGACTGCTGATCAAAATAGGCGATTTGTACAGAGGGTCCCAGGTTCAGGGTGCCTTTTTTCGGGGGGATCAGGCCGGCGATGGTTTTTAAAAAAGTGGATTTGCCGGCGCCGTTGGAACCGATGATGCCGATCTTTTGGCCCCGGCGGATGCGAAGGGACAGTTCGAGCAGGGTGTCTGCATAGCCGATCTGCAGATGTTTGGCTTCTAAGACCCATTTGGAGCTTCTTACGAGAGGGGTGATCTCTCCTGTGAAGAGGCGGACGTCATCTTCTTCTGGTTTTTCTATAAGAGACATGCGTTCTAAGATTTTTTTGCGGGAGCGGGCAAAGGAGGCTTTTTTGGGTTTGTGCTTAAAGCGTTCGATCAGATCCTCTAAGCGCTTGATCTCTTCCTGCTGGCTTTTATAGGCTTTTTGCTGTTGGATGAGTTGTTTTCTCTTTTGTACGCGAAAAGCGGTGTAATTGCCGCTGTAGCGCGTTAGGCGGCGGTTGCTGATTTCATAGACGGTGTCAGCGACTTGATCTAAAAAAAAGCGGTCGTGGGAGACTAAGACGACGGCGTTTGGATAGGATCTCAGACAGGTTTCGAGCCATTCGACGGTCTGCATGTCGAGATGGTTGGTGGGTTCGTCTAAGAGCAGGATATCGGGTTTTTGTAAGAGCAGGCAGATCAGGGCGATCTTTGTCTGTTCCCCTCCGGAAAAATGGGAGAGGGGTTTTTGCTTGTCTTCTTTTTTCAGGCCGAAGCCGGTGAAGAGTCGGTCATACTGCTGTTCCCAGGCAAAGCGGTCGGTGTCCCAGGGGTCTGGACAGGGGCAGGAGGAGAGGACCTCTTCTTCTACGGTGAGAGAGAGGTCAGAAAAGGGGTGCTGGTGTAAGAGTCCGATGGTCAGGCGGCGGGAGGTGATCAGGGTGCTTGCGGGGGAATGGTCGTCGCGGTCCAGGGTGAGTTCCGAAGCGAGAAGGCGTAATAGGGAGGTCTTCCCGGAGCCGTTTCGGCCGGTGAGGGCGATCTTTTCGGTTCCTTTGATCTCGAAGTGGAAGTGGGAGAGGATGGAGTGGCCGCCGAGGGTGAGGGTGCCGTCTTGGATTTGTAGAAGCATGTGGTAAATCCTCCTGAGGTTGGTATGGGAATAATATAGCAGAGATGGGGGAGAGACGCAAGAGGGAGGATGGTCTTGCCACAAAAGGGCGCGCGGCGGACAGACAAAGGTCTGCATAGAGTGTATCGGACAGTCTGCACCATTTGTATGTTCCAATCGGACACTTGGGTGTCCGCCTGGCTCATACAAACGGCACAGACTGTCCGCTCCAATCTACACAGCACTCTTTGTCTGTCCACCACACGCCCTTTTGTGGCAGAACCTGGGGTTGGGGGGAGGGAGGGGATTTTACCACCAGTGGAGGCATTGGCCGAGCCAGTAGAGGAGGCCAACGAGCCAGCTGGTGAGGATGCCGTAGAGGATGACGGGGCCGGCGATGGTGAAGATTTTGCTGCCGATGCCGAAGACTTGGCCTTCTTTTTTGTATTCGATGGCGGGGGCGGCTACGCCGTTAGCAAAGCCGGTGATGGGGACGAGGGCGCCGGCGCCGCCCCATTTGGCAATGGAGGGGTAGATGTTGAGTCCGGTCAGGAGGATGCTTAAGAGGACGAGAAGGATGGAACACCAGGTTCCGGAGGTTTCTTTGTCCAGGCCGGTCTGCATGATGGTGTTCAGGATGAATTGGCCGAGCAGGCAGATGAGACCTCCGGTCAGGAAGGCTTTGAACATTTCATACCAGAGGTTGTGGGTGGGGGTTACTTGTTTGACGTACTTTTTGTATTCTTGTTTTTGTGCTTCGTTTGCGTTCATAGGTTTTTTGCTCCTTTTTTTGAATTATGCTGTCCTGGATAATTGAGTTTTATGCGTGCGGCGGGATGGAAGGATTTTGTAAAGTATATTTTGTGAGCTTGCAGGGACACTATAAAAAAGATAGATTTCAGAAAGGAGCTTTGTGGGATGAATCAGATCAAGGGACGTGCAAGTCTTTTATATGAGAATCCGCCTAAGATTTTGGCGGCGGCTTCGATTGTGGGGCAGAAGGAGGGGGATGGACCGCTTGGTCATCTGTTTGACCGGATAGAGCCGGACCCGAAATTTGGGAAGAATACTTGGGAGGAGGCGGAGAGTGAGCTTCAGCTTCAGACGGCTAAGAAGGTAATGGAGAAAACAGGGATGAGTGAGGAGCAGATCCGGTATCTGTTTGCGGGGGATCTGCTGGCTCAGGGGATCGCTACTTCTTATGGGATTCTGGAGCTTCAGATTCCGCTTTTTGGACTTTATGGGGCTTGTTCTACTTGTGGGGAGAGTCTGTCATTAGCTTCTATGGCGGTGAATGCGGGGTATGCGGATTGTGCGATGGCGTTGACTTCGAGTCATTTTGCCAGCGCGGAAAAGGAGTTTCGATTTCCCCTGGAATATGCCGGGCAAAGGCCCTTGTCAACTACCTGGACCGTTACGGGAGCCGGTGCCTTTTTACTTGCCTCCGGGCAATCTGTGGCCGCAGGGAGTGCCTCTGTATGTGTAGCGGGTATTACAACGGGCAAGGTCGTGGATTATGGGGTGAAGGATTCTATGCATATGGGGGCGGCGATGGCTCCGGCAGCGGCGGATACAATCTATCAGCATCTGACGGATTTTGGGTGTTCTGTGGAGGATTATGACAGGATTATCACGGGGGATCTGGGAAGTATCGGGCAGACGATTTTAAAGGAGCTGATGGGCAAGAAGGGGATCGAACTTGGGGATACGCATGAGGACTGCGGGATGCTGATCTATGATGCGGATACGCAGGATACTCATGCGGGAGGTTCGGGCTGTGGGTGTGCAGCGGCCACGCTGGCAGCTTATATCTTGCCGAAGCTTGAGAGGGGGGAGTGGAAGCGTGTGCTTTTGGTGCCGACGGGAGCACTTTTATCAAAGGTGAGCTTTAATGAAGGGCAGTCGATTCCGGGGATTGCGCATGGGGTGGTTCTGGAATCCTGTGGATAAGAGAGTCTATGATCTTATGACCTTATGCGGGAGGCAGTATCTTTTTTAAATAAATAATCCAGTTTTCTCCTAAGATCTTTTTGACGGTTTCCTGCGGCATGCCTCTTTGCAGGAGGGCGGCTGTAAGTTCCGGAAGATGGCTGTGGTCGGTCAGGCAGTCGTGCGGAGTGAATGGTTGAGAAAATCGGGGTTCGGCTTTTGTGTAGGAGTCGCAGAAATCCAGGCCTAAGCCAACATGGTCAGGACCGATAAGAGAGACGGCGTATTCTAAGTGACAGCAGAGCATCATAAGGGGGTCCTGGCCGTCTGTGGCGCCAACGATGCAGTCGCAGCCATTCAGGCCCATGATGCCTCCTTGTGCGGCAAGGGCCTGCATCTGAGCGTCGTTTAGATTGCGATAGTTGAACCAGACGGCCTGGCTGTTGGAATGGGTGG
Source organism: uncultured Lachnospiraceae bacterium (assembly GCA_910585995.1). Taxonomy (GTDB): domain Bacteria; phylum Bacillota; class Clostridia; order Lachnospirales; family Lachnospiraceae; genus Hominiventricola. The sequence continues at coordinate 12,375 of CAJUGG010000052.1, read as the reverse complement.
CGATAAAGGGTCTTGTGGCTGCCTGACAGATATCTGCAAAGCCATCGTCGTTGAGATGGCTGATATCTAAGAACATACCCAGGCGCTCCATCTCTTGTACGGCCAGAAAACCTTGGGGAGAGAGTCCGCCGGGGATCTGGATGCGTTCACCGCCTTTGCAGCAGCCACTGGCTAAGAGATTGCGGCGGCTCCAGGTAAGAGAAGCACCGCGTACGCCCAGTTCCCATAAGATCTGTAAGAGCCGTAAATCTGTGCCGATGCAGTCGAGTCCTTCAAAGTAGAGGAGGATTCCTGTTTTTTTGTGAACGAATATATGTTCGATATCCTGGGCGGTACGGATCAGATAAAATTCGGGATTTTGCTCAAGGGCTGATAATAAGACACTGATTTGATCCAGGGCATTACGCAGTCCGCCTTCTGTCAGGTCCTCATTCCGGAGATAGACGGAAGAGAAGAGCAGATTGACACCGCCTGCCTGTAAGGCGGACAGATAGTGCGTGTGCAGGGGATTTTCTTCTCCATTTTGTACGCGAAAGAGAAGCTCTCCGGCCAGATCTAAGTGGGCATCCACCACCGGACAGTGCTGATGGAGTTCTTCTGCCATTTTTAAATAATAAGGTTCTAATTTCATAAATGTCTCCTTTTGCTATGTCAGGTCATATAGTATAGTAAATGCAGCAGAGGCTGGATCTGTCGAGGAACGAGATGAAAGTTTTGATTGCCGGGATTCCCAAAGATACGATAAATTATGAGAGGGCTTTGACTTTTTGTCAGGTTCCCTTTGAGACAAATCTGTATCCGGAAGAGATCGCTTCTTATGACCGCCTGCTGCTTCCGGGAGGCGGAGATCTGGCTCCGTCTTATTTTGGACAGCCGGATCAGGGGTCTCGAAATATTGACCTTGCGCTTGATCGGGCACAGCTTGCGCTTTTGGATAATTTTGTTCTGAGGGGGTGTCCAGTTCTTGGCATCTGCCGCGGGATGCAGCTGATCAATGTCTGCTTTGGCGGAGATCTGATACAGCATCTTAATACATATGAGCTGCATCAATATGAGCAAAAGGATCAGATCCATCCGGCTGTCAATGCTCCTGGTTCGCTGATGCATATGCTCTATGGAGATACTTGTCTGATTAACAGCGCCCATCATCAGGGCTGCGGACGGATTGGACGTGAGCTGTATGTGACGCAGAGGTCTAAAGATCAGGTGGTGGAAGCGTTAGAGCACCGGACAAAGCCCATCATAGGCGTTCAGTGGCATCCGGAACGCATCCATCAGTTGTATCCGCATCCCGGACTGGCAGACGGCCTTCAGCTTATTCATTATTTTTTAAAATGTCTGTGATCTTTTTCACAATCTGCCGGATATCCAGCCCTTCTTCATCCACCACCAGGTGCGCATATCGTTCATAGAGAGGACTGCGCACTTCCATCAGATCCTGAAGAGTCTGTCTGGGTTTTAACACTACGCCCCGTTCGTGCAGATCTCCGAGCCGGACTTTCAGTGTCTCATAAGAAAGTCTCAGATACACAACCGTTGATATTTCCCGCAGATGTTCCATAGCTTCCTGCCCGTAGACTGCGCTGCCTCCCGTGGCGATCACTGCCTGTTCTACTGAGAGTCCGGCATTGATTCGGTTTTCTATCTTTAAAAAGCCTTCATCCCCATGGATATTGATCAATTCATGCAGAAGTTTGCCGGTCTGCTCCTGGATCTCCAGATCCGAGTCCACGAAGCGATATCCCAATACTTTCGCCAATACGACGCCTACGGTACTTTTGCCGGCTCCTGGCATCCCAATCAGTGTTATGTTGTTTTTCTTCATAAGTCTGACTCCTCTTTTTGTATCTTTTCTTATTTTCCACGGAATCACGGATTCTGTCAACTATTATCAAATTTTCCTTGACAAGCAGGATTTTCACACATACAATAGCCGTGTAGAGTAAAAGCTAGGAAGAGAGCAAGTAGTGACTGCACAGTTCTCCTACAGAGAGCAGCCGGGTGGTGAGAGGCGCAGGATACCCAGTCATGAATTACGTCTTGGAGCTTCGCCTTTGAAGCCGTGTCTGCGGTGTGTAGGAGGCGACGGCAGCATCCGTTATCGTGCCAGGGTATGACAGTACCCGCTGAGGCGATGTCTGCGTGAGCGCATCGCGAAAAAAGGTGGTAACACGGGATACGATGGCCCCGTCCTTTTAGGAGGACAGGGGTTTTTTGTTTTTTTAAGAAAGAAAAGGAGTAAGAAGATGCAAGTGTACGACGAACTGGTTGCCCGCGGTCTGATCGCGCAGGTGACAAATGAGGATGAGATTAGAGATATGGTAAATCACGGAAAGGCTGTCTTTTATATTGGATTTGACCCGACGGCAGACAGTCTGCATGTGGGACATTTTATGGCGCTGTGTCTGATGAAGCGTCTGCAGATGGCAGGAAATAAGCCGATTGCCTTGATCGGGGGTGGGACAGCTATGATTGGAGATCCTTCTGGACGGACGGATCTAAGACAGATGATGACGCCGGAGACGATCCAGCACAATGTGGACTGTTTTAAAAAGCAGATGAGTAAATTTATTGATTTCTCTGACGGGAAAGCGCTGCTGGTCAACAATGCGGACTGGCTGCTGCCTCTGAACTATATCGAGATGATCCGTGAGGTGGGAGTGCATTTTAGCGTGAATACCATGCTGCGCGCAGAGTGTTATAAGAAGCGGATGGAGAAGGGACTGAGCTTCTTAGAGTTTAACTACATGATTATGCAGAGCTATGATTTCCTGATGCTGTATGAGAAATATGGCTGCAATATGCAGTTTGGCGGGGATGACCAGTGGTCCAATATGCTGGGCGGTACGGAGCTGATCCGTAAGAAGCTTGGCAAGGATGCCCATGCGATGACGATTACGCTTCTATTGAACTCTGAGGGAAATAAGATGGGCAAGACGGCGAAAGGCGCTGTGTGGCTGGATGCAGAGAAGACGAGTCCATATGAGTTCTACCAGTATTGGAGAAATGTGGCAGATGCAGATGTGTTAAAATGTCTGCGGATGCTGACGTTCCTTCCGCTGGAGCAGATTGATGCGATGGATCAGTGGGAGGGGAGTCAATTGAATGAGGCGAAAGAAATTCTGGCATATGAGCTTACGAAGCTGATCCATGGGGAGGAGGAAGCGACGAGGGCACAGGAGAGCGCCAGGGCATTGTTCGGGAGCGGAGATGCGAAGGATATGCCGACGGCGGAACTTTCTGTGGAAGATTTCAGGGATGAGAAGGTGGATATCTTAACCATCGTGCATAAGTCGGGGCTTTGTGCTTCCAGGTCGGAGGCGAGAAGGAACGTGCAGCAGGGGGGCGTGACTGTGGATGGAGAAAAGGTGACGGATATTGGGATGGTGTTTACAAAAGAGCAGCTCCGGGAGGGGCTAGTGGTGAAGAGGGGGAAGAAGAGTTTTAAGAGGGTGGTTGTAAAGTAGTGATATAGGCGACGGGTCATCCGCAAACTGGGGCTTTGGGACTTGACAAAGGTCTGCATAGAGTGTATCGGACAGTCTGCACCATTTGTATGTTCCAGTCGGACACGTACACGTGTTCGCCTGGAACATACAAACGGCACAGACTGTCCGCTCCAATCTACACAGCACTCTTTGTGCAAGTCCCAAAGCCTCAGTTTGCGGATGACCCTGGGGTTGGGGAAGTGGAGTGTTAAAAATTAGATATAAATGGTTGACATTTGTGGATAGTGGTGGTATATTAAATAAGAATTTAATACTTCAAACCGTTGAAGCGGGGATAAAGGCAATGATGCCCTTACAGAGAGTCTGGGAGGCTGAGAGTCAGGCAGGAAACAAGTTGTCAAATGGGCCGCGGAGGGCGCAGTCAAATGTGAGGTTTCACAGAGTATTCTGCGACGCTATAGGCAGGCGTATAAATGCCGGGGATATGTTGGTATCTTTTTAAGTGCACGGGTTATGCCGTGAAGCAAGGTGGCACCGCGGACCATCTGGTACTGTATTGTATTTGTTCGCCCTTGACAGAAAATATAATTCTGTCAGGGGCGTTTTTTAGTAGTAAAAATATGGAGGTAAACACGATGAAAACAGAAAAAATCCCTTACAAAATCTATCTGAGTGAAAATGAGATGCCAAAGGCATGGTACAATCTGCGCGCGGATATGAAGCAGAAGCCGGCGCCGCTTTTGAATCCTGGTACGTTAAAGCCTATGAAGGCGGAAGAATTGGCGGGTGTTTTTTGTGAAGAGTTGATCGCGCAGGAGTTGGATAATGATACGGCATTTTTTGAGATTCCGGAGGAGATTCGTAATTTCTATAAGATGTATCGTCCGTCTCCGCTTGTGCGGGCGTATTGTCTGGAGGAGAAGTTGGGTACACCTGCGAAGATCTATTATAAGTTTGAGGGCAATAATACTAGCGGCAGCCATAAATTGAACTCAGCGATTGCGCAGGCATATTATGCGAAGAAGCAGGGGCTTAAGGGTGTCACTACGGAGACCGGAGCTGGTCAGTGGGGGACTGCGCTGTCTATGGCATGTTCTTACCTTGACCTTGACTGTAAGGTATATATGGTAAAATGTTCTTATGAGCAGAAGCCTTTTCGGCGTGAGGTGATGCGTACTTATGGCGCGTCGGTGACTCCGTCGCCGTCTATGGAGACAGAGGTGGGCAGGAAGATCCTTGCAGAGCATCCTGGTACGACGGGAAGTCTTGGCTGTGCGATCTCTGAAGCAGTGGAAAAGGCTGTATCCAGTGATGGATATCGCTATGTGCTGGGCAGCGTGCTGAATCAGGTACTTCTCCATCAGTCGGTGATTGGCCTGGAGACAAAAGCTGCCCTGGATAAATATCAGATTAAACCAGATATCATCATTGGCTGTGCCGGAGGCGGTTCTAATCTGGGCGGCCTGATTGCACCGTTTATGGGAGAAAAGCTCCGCGGTGAGGCGGACTATCGGATCATCGCTGTGGAGCCGGCGTCTTGCCCCAGCTTTACCCGTGGTGTGTATGCATATGATTTCTGTGATACTGGCATGGTCTGCCCGCTTGCCAAGATGTATACGCTGGGCAGCGGATTTATCCCTTCTGCGAACCATGCAGGCGGTCTGCGTTATCATGGCATGAGTTCCACGCTGTCAGAACTGTATCATCAGGGGTTGATGGAAGCGACCAGCGTGAAGCAGACAGAGGTGTTTGAGGCGGCAGAATATTTTGCGAGAATCGAAGGAATCCTTCCTGCACCAGAGAGTTCTCATGCGATCCGCGCTGCGATCGACGAGGCGAACCGCTGCAAAGAGACTGGGGAAGAGAAGACGATTGTATTTGGCCTCACCGGGACTGGTTATTTCGATATGGTGGCTTATGAGAAGTTCCATGATGGCGAGATGAATGATTATATTCCAACTGATGAAGAACTGGCGGCTTACCGTGATCAGCTTCCAAAGGTTCAGTAAACCGGATCTGATGTTCCTGTAAAAGAGAATATCGCTCATCCCTGCGCCGGATCAGATGTCTGGCGCAGGGGTGAGCTTTTTAGATTTTATTTGATGCTTCTCAAAATGGGAGAGGCATGTTATAATGGGGGCATTGTTTAGAAACAGACAGAGAAAGAGACAGATGGAGGTGGATCATTTGAGATATACCATTGCGATTGCAGGGACCGGATATGTGGGCTTGTCCAACGCGATCTTGTTAGCGCAGCATCACAGGGTGTTTGCGGTGGATATTCTGCCGGAAAAGGTGGAGCTGATCAATCAGAAGAAGTCGCCGATCATTGACCGGGAGATTGAGGAGTATCTATCGGAGCATGAGCTTGATCTGACAGCGACGACGGACAGTCAGATGGCATACAAAGAGGCGGATTTTGTGATTATCTCCACACCGACCAATTATGATCCGGTGCGGAATTATTTTGATACAAGTTCTGTGGAGCAGGTAATCGAACAGGTGACAGAGTGTCACCCAGAGGCGGTGATGGTGGTCAAATCTACAGTCCCGGTTGGATTTACGATGCGGATGCGGGAAAAGTATGGGACAGGCAAACTGATGTTCTCCCCGGAGTTTTTGCGGGAGGGCAGGGCATTGTATGACAATCTGTACCCTTCGAGAATTATATTGGGAGTGCCTGCGGGGGATGAGAAGCTTCAGAAGGCTTCCAGAGTGTTTGCAGGGCTTTTAAAGGAGGGTGCTTTAAAGGAAGAGATTGAGATGCTTTTTATGGAATCCACAGAGGCGGAGGCAGTCAAATTGTTTGCCAATACGTATCTGGCGCTTCGGGTGTCTTATTTTAATGAGCTGGATACGTATGCGGAAGTGCACGGGCTGGATGCGAAAAGTATTATAGAAGGGGTATGCTTAGACCCAAGAATCGGAAGTCATTATAATAACCCTTCGTTTGGCTATGGAGGATATTGTCTGCCAAAGGATACCAAGCAGTTATTGGCGAATTATAAAGATGTGCCGGAGAATCTGATCCAGGCGATTGTGGATGCCAATGGGACACGGAAGGACTTTATCGCGGATAAGGTGTTGGAAAAGGCCGGATATTTTGAAGGAGCGAACGGCAGGAACGGGCTTCCGGGACGGCATGTGATCGTGGGTGTGTATCGTCTGACCATGAAGGCCAACAGCGATAATTTCCGTCAGAGTTCCATCCAGGGCGTGATGAAGCGAATCAAGGCAAAAGGCGCAGAAGTCATAGTCTATGAGCCGACCCTGCAGGATGGAAGTCTGTTCTTTGGCAGCAGGGTGGTCAACGATCTGAAAGAATTTAAAAAGATCAGCGGCGCGATTATTGCCAATCGGTATGATGCGGAGTTAGATGACGTGGAAGATAAGGTGTACACCAGAGATATCTTTCGGAGAGATTAGGGCTGGTTATGAATATTTTGTATCTGAATACCACCTATCAGTGCGGCGGGGCAGAGAAGGTGACGTCCCAGCTGTTTCACGGGATGAAAAAAAGAGGGCACCAGGTATCTCAGATTGTCAGCTATGATATGAGAGGTTCGGGTCTGCCTGCGGATGTGCATGTGATCTATGACAGTCAGGCGATGCGGATCTTCAATCGGCTGATTACCAAAAATCATGGCAATGAGAATCTGAAGATCTGGTACAGCAGGCAATATATTGCATCATTTATCAAAAAACATGCGGTTGATGTGATCCATCTGAACAATCCTCACGACAATTTTCTGGGGATTCTGGATATCCCGTATCTGGCAGGGCTTCGGCCCATGGTGTGGACGCTGCATGATTTCTGGGCTATGACAGGGCACTGTACCTATCCTTATGGCTGTGAAGAGCGCTGGAAGAGAGGATGCTTTGCCTGTGAGTGTCTGGGCAACTATCCGGCTCTGCGTAAAGATGTGGCGGCGAAGCTCTATCAGGCGAAGCAAAAAGCCTTTACTGGCGGGCAGATCACCTTTACGGTGCCGTCAAAGTGGATGCAGGAGCAATTTGCAATGTCTGCTCTGAAAGGACAGCCCTGCAAGTGCATCTACAACAGCCTGGACACAGAGAGCTTTCGGCCCCTTGATAAACAAAAAGTGCGCAGGCAGTATCAGATCGATTTTCCAGGGAAGATCTTGGGATTTATTGCGGCAGATCCAGAGAAAAAGTTAAAAGGCATGGATCTTTTGCTGAAAGCCCTTACACTGATCCCGGACCCGGAGCACTATCTGTTGCTGGTGGCCGGGAGAGAAAATCATACATTTGACAGATTAGGCACAAAATATCAGATCCGGCATCTGGGGTATCTCACGACACAAAAAGAATTAAATGAGTTCTATGCTATGGCAGATGTGCTGGTCAATCCTTCGGTCTATGAGACTTTTGGACTGACCAATATCGAAGCGATGGCCTGTGGGACGCCAGTGATCGCATTTCCGGTGTGTACGATGCCTGAACTTGTGGACGAGGCTTCAGGCTGGATCGCCAGCGAAGTAAGCGCTGACGCGCTTGCACAGACCATACAGAGTGCCTGCTCGGACGGAAATATTTTAAGAAAAAAAGGTGCTTTCAGCCGGGAAAAGGCAGAGGACTGTTTTTCCGAAGAGAGGATGCTGGATCAGTTTGAAGAGCTGTATCAGAAGATCACAGGGAGGGAGCAGGTATGATCGTTGGGAGAATTGCAGATCAGCTGGGGAATCAGATGTTTACGTATGCTTCCTTAAAGACAATTGCAACAGACAGGGGAGAAGATTTTTATTTTATCCGGGAACACAACGACCGGATCAATGACTCGGATCAGCGCTATGGCAACGAGATACACACCATGTTTCCCAGGATTCAGGGAGAATTTTTACCAAAGCTGCCAGAAGAGGTGACACATACCTATGAGGAGCCGCCGCTGCCAAGGCGAACGACCAATTATCAAAAAGAGGCGCTTCAGGTTCCCAAAGATACTCTGATGCTGGGCCACTATATCTCCTGTCGGTATTTTTCACATCGGCTGAAAGAAGTACAGAGCTGGTTTGCCTTTCCAAAAGAGGTGGAAGCAGAGGCCCTGGAGGAATTGGAACAACTGCAGCAAACGTATGCGGGCAGGCCGCTAGTAGCCGTTCATTTTCGGGTGGGAGAGGACTATGTACGCCAGGGATTCCGGCTGAAGGATTCGTACTGGTTCAAGGCAGCAGAGTATGTGATCCAGCAGACGCTCGAAAAACCTGTATTTTTGGTGTTTTATGACCGCAAAAAAAAGATTGTGGAAAGATTCACAAACAGGTATAACTGCGTACTGTGCAGAGGTTCTCTGCTCCATGATCTGTGTATGATGTCCAAATGTGAAAAACAGATTATCAGCAACAGCTCTTTTTCCATTATGTCTGCGGTCCTGAATCAGAGAGAAGACGCAGAGATCATCCGTCCGTCCGTATATCCTGTGGGACAATATTTTCAGCCCCAGGACTGTTTTGCAGATCACTGGACCGTCGTGGAAGCAAGACAGAGCATGGTGTCGAGGGGAAATTATTGGTGGATGCGTTGCAAAGGCGAGATACGAAAAAGACTAAAAGGCGGCAAGTAAGGAAAATTTTTCAGTTGCAACCTGGGGGTTTTGTGGTATAATGAGCGTGTTAGTTTCTATTTTTAAGAACGAAAAAAGTTGATTGGTGTCGAATATGTATCGAAAGAGAAATCAATTTATGGAGATCATGATCTGCTTCGTGGACGGGATAGCAGTGCTGTTCAGTCTTTTTGTGGCGGGGATGATACGATATCAGGATATCTATTCATTGGCATTAGGAGAAAACCTGAGAAGTCTGTGCAGTGTAGTGGTGGTATTACATGTGGCAGCTTTTTATTTTATGAAGATGTACGAAGGCTTCTTTAAAAGAGGACGCTACTCCGAACTGCTCCTTTCTGTAAAATATAACCTGGTCTTAGTGGCAGGCGCTTCGCTGCTTGGATTTGGTATGAAAAGCGAAGTGTTTACTTCCAGACTGGTGATGGGGTATTTCTTCGTATTAAATGTGATCATGATCTGGATGGTGCACCTGTTTATCCGAAACAAGGACCGCATCTTTCGGTGGAGTCACAAAAAAGAGAGCAATCTCTTGCTGGTGACTACCAGATCACATGTGCTTCAGATCCTGGAGCGTTTTGGAAGGTCCAAAGAGACCTGCTGGAAGATCACAGGTGTCGTGCTGCTGGATGAAGATGTGAGCGAAGACAGGATCGAAGAGATCCCTGTGGTCTTAGGACATGGAGAGGAATATCTGGAATTTGCCACTCAAAATGTGGTTGACGAAGTCTTTATCCAGGTAGACGACCTGCAGAGCCGCGAGCATTTTCTGAAAAATATGATCCTGGAATTTGAAAAAATGGGCGTGGTGGTCAACCTGAATCTGGATCTGTTTGATCTGGGTCTGACTGGCGAAAAACGCATCTATAACCTAGAGCAATACCATGTGATCGCATTTTCCAGCCGTCTGTTTGACTACCGGATGGTGATGCTCAAACGATTAGTGGACATTGTCGGCTCTCTGATCGGACTGCTGCTCACTTTACTGATTGGTATCTTTTTAGCGCCCGTACTGCTCTTAGAGTCCAAAGGTCCCTTGATCTTCTGCCAAAAACGAGTGGGCGTAAACGGCCGGATCTTTAATTTTTATAAATTCCGCTCCATGTATGCAGATGCCGAAGAGCGGAAAAAAGAACTGATGGCCCAAAATGAGATGCAGGGTCTGATGTTCAAGATGGAAAATGATCCCCGTATCACCAAGACAGGGGCCTTTATCCGCAAGACCAGCATCGACGAGCTGCCCCAGTTCTGGAACGTCTTAAAAGGCGATATGAGCCTTGTAGGAACCCGTCCGCCGACCCTGGACGAGTACCAGCAATACAGTTACTACCAAAAACGCAGGATCAGCTTCCGCCCAGGAATCACAGGATTATGGCAGATCAGCGGAAGAAATGACATCAAAGAATTTGACGAAGTAGTACGGCTGGACCTGGAATATATCGATAACTGGTCACTGCTTTTAGACATGAAGATTATCATGAGAACCATATTGGTAGTATTCAAAGGAAGTGGAGCTAGGTAGTTATGAAAAACAATAATAGGAGGAACGCTGATGAATGAAAATTATACAAATATGTATGATGATGAGATGGAGATCAATCTGATCGATCTGATGTTCTATCTGCTTAGACAGTGGAGGACGCTGCTGATTGTATTGGTGATTGGGGCTGTGGCGGGGGGCGGGATCTTCGCATATAAGACATTTCAAGCTGTGCGTGCAGAGCAAGAGTTAGAAGAAGAGGAAGAAGTCGATTACAGCGACTACAAAGTAGAACCAGAAGTACGGTCCAATATGGAACTGGCATATGAGTACAGAGTCTTATATGATAAACAGATGGAATACAATGAAAATTCCCTGATTATGAAAATGGACCCAAGTCAGGTATATTATGGAGAATTAAAATATTATCTGACTGCCGGAGACAATACAAGACTGATTTCTGAACTGTATACTAATATTTTCAGTGATAATGAGATCTTAAAAGAGATCAAACGTGCAGGAAAATTAAAGTGTGACATTCAATATATCCGAGAGATTATTGGCAGTTCTGCCAGCAGAGAGCGTGGAGACTCCATTGAAGTCTACAGCGTAATTAACGAAATGCTGGAAAATGCTGAGCTGGGTTATAATAATTCCATTCTTTATTTTACTGTGTATTATTCTGATGAAGAAGCCTGTGAGTCAATTTTGGAAGTGATGGAAAAAGAAGTAAAACAGTTGACCAGAGAATTACAGGCACAATATGGAGAATTTACCTTCGAAGAGCTAAATAACAGCGTTCGTTTAAACATTAACAATGATTATCTGAATCGACAAAAGTCGGCTGTAGATTCACTTAGCACCTATCTGAACAATTTTACCAGGATCGAAGGTACATTTGAAGAAGAAGATTTTGAATACTATAAAGCCGAATATTTAAGTAGAGAAGACCTGATTGAAGAAGAAGAGGAAGACGAAGAAGAACAAGGTCTGGTTTCAAAAATAAAGAGCTTAATTAAATGGATGGTCATCGCGATCTTCCTGGCCTGTGTCTGCTGGGGTGGTTATTACTGTGTGAAATATCTGTTTGATAGGCGTATCAAGACCGCAGATGAACTTCAGGATGTATATCACTTGCGAATCTTAGGTAAACTTGAGAAACCACATGAAGAGAAAAACAAGATTGACAAGAAACTGGAAGAGATGAGAAGAAGTCTCATAAATCCACCGGATACTCTCTCTCATGTGAAGAGTATGATACTTTCTCTGGATAAGAAAAATATCATGTTCAGCGGCAACCTGCAAGAAGATTCTCTGCCGGTGGTACAAGGACTGTGGGAAAAAGATCCTGGATTTAACTACATGGGGTTTGTCCACCAAGATGACAAAGCCTTACAGGCGGCTAAAAATGCCGAAGGCGTGATTATCGTTGCCGAAGTAAACGGAACCATATCACGAGAGATTCGCAGAGAACTAGAAGTATGCCGGATACAAGGGATTCCGGTGCTGGGGACGGTTGTGGTGGAATAGCGGTTATAGTAAAGAGATAGATAAAGGGAAGCGGGGACGCTTCCCTTTAGTGTCTTATATTCGTATATTTGAATTTGTTGTTAAGCCAGGAAAATGCGGTTATATAATCTCTTGTTTTTCTATAACATAAAATATATAGTAAATTTGGTAAGAATAAGCAGATCAGAGAACGTATTATAAATACAAAGATAGGAGTACCTTGAACAATGTTACATATTAATATGGTAATACTACCTATAAATACAGTAGTGAAAAAGTATATTCCATGCTTTAAGAAATAAATGTGAATTTTATTGTTTTTAAAATAAAATTTAAATACAATATTAGAACCAGATCGG
>CAJUGG010000051.1 GCA_910585995.1 uncultured Lachnospiraceae bacterium | reverse complement strand
CAGAGCAATAACTTCAGAAGAGGCCGCGGACATGGTTCAGGAAATGGTAAGACAGCAGGCAAAGGCCACAAAGGTCAGAAAGCTCGTTCAGGAGCACCCAGACCAGGCTTTGAAGGCGGTCAGATGCCATTATACAGAAGAATCCCTAAGAGAGGCTTTACGAACCGCAATACTAAAGAGATCGTCGGTATCAATATAAGCGTTTTGGAGAGATTCGACAACGACAGTGTAGTTTCAGTAGAGACTCTGATTGCAGAGGGAATTGTAAAGAATCCGCGTGATGGCGTTAAGATTCTTGGAAATGGAGAATTAACTAAGAAACTTACAGTTCAGGCAAATGCATTTTCTGCAAGTGCAGCTGCTAAAATTGAAGCTCTTGGTGGAAAAGCCGAGGTGATCTAATGTTCAAAACATTACGGAACGCATTTAAAATTGAGGATATTAGAAAAAAACTGATCTTCACATTTTTTATGCTGGTAGTTGTGAGATTTGGCTCTCAGCTGCCGATTCCTGGAGTGAACAGAGCATATTTTGCTGATTGGTTTGCAGCTCAGACCGGTGACGCATTTAATTTTTTTGATGCGTTCACCGGAGGGTCTTTCACCAGTATGTCTCTCTTTGCTCTCGGTATTACCCCTTATATCACATCCTCCATCATCATGCAGTTGTTGACCATCGCGATTCCCAAGCTGGAAGAGATGCAGAAAGATGGAGAGGACGGAAGGAAAAAGATCCAGACATTTTCCCGTTATTTGACGGTTGCGCTGGCTTTGATTGAAGGTACAGCCATGACCATCGGATTTGGCGGCAGAGGACTTTTAGAGTCTGCCACAGTGCCACACATGATCGTAGTGGTGGCAGCTATGACAGCTGGAAGCGCATTTTTGATGTGGATTGGCGAACAGATTACAGAGTATGGTGTGGGAAACGGTATCTCCATCGTACTTTTAATCAATATTGTCTCCCGTATTCCGGATGACTTTGTGAGACTGTATGAACAGTTTATCAAAGGGAAGACCATCTTAAATGGTGTGCTTGCGGCAGTAATTATCATAGCAGTTGTACTTGTGACGGTTGTATTTGTCATCTTTTTGCAGGGGGGCGAGCGCCGGATTCCGGTGCAGTATGCCAAGAAGATGCAGGGACGCAAGATGGTGGGCGGCCAGTCTACCAATATTCCTTTGAAAGTAAATACGGCAGGTGTGATTCCTGTCATCTTTGCTTCTTCTTTGATGAGTTTTCCGGGCGTGATTGCATCCCTTTTAGGGAAATCAGGCGGTACAGGCATCGGCGCAAAGATCTTGACTGGCCTGAGTCAGTCTAGCTGGTGTAATCCCAGTCAGCCAATCTATTCCATTGGGCTTTTGCTGTATGTGGTATTAGTCGTATTTTTTGCATACTTCTATACTTCCATCACATTTAACCCGATTGAGATCTCCAACAATATGAAAAGACAGGGTGGATTTATCCCTGGTATTCGGCCAGGCAGACCGACGACGGAATATCTCAGCAAGATTTTAAATTACATTGTATTTATCGGAGCAATAGGACTGATTATTGTATGTGTGATTCCAATTGTATTCAACGGATTCTTTGGAGCCGATGTATCTTTTGGAGGAACCTCAATCATCATTATCGTAGGTGTTGTATTAGAAACACTGAAACAGATTGAATCACAGATGCTGGTACGTTACTATAAAGGTTTTTTGAACGATTAGATCAGTTGCCCGTATGAAGCCTGTACGTATTAGGGCCAGTGGAGGCCTCGTACAGGCTTTTAAAACGTTACATAAGGTATATTTTGGTAAAAAATGGAGAAGACTATTATGAAGATTATTATGTTAGGTGCTCCGGGCGCCGGCAAAGGAACCCAGGCGAAGAAGATTGCGGAAAAATATCAGATTCCTCATATTTCTACTGGAGATATCTTCCGCGCCAATATTAAAGATGGAACTGAGTTGGGGAAAAAGGCGAAGACTTATATGGATCAGGGTCTGCTGGTGCCGGACGAACTGGTGTGCGATCTGGTTGTAGATCGTGTACAAAAGGATGACTGCAAAAAAGGCTATATCCTGGATGGATTTCCGAGGACAATTCCTCAGGCAGAGAGCTTAGATGCAGCATTGTCGGCGATTGGGGAAGCTGTGGACTATGCGATTGATGTGGAAGTCCCGGATGAGAATATTGTAAATCGTATGGGCGGAAGACGGGCCTGTGTAGGCTGCGGGGCGACCTATCATCTGGTATATGCGCCTACGAAAAAAGAAGGCATCTGCGATACCTGCGGGGCTGAACTGATCTTAAGGGATGACGATAAACCACAGACTGTCCAGAAGCGTCTGAATGTCTATCATGAGCAGACACAGCCTCTGATTGATTTTTACAGCAAAAAAGGAATTTTAAAAGAAGTAGACGGAACGATGAGCATGGAAGAGGTCTTCCAGGCAATTACAGGGATTTTAGGAGCTTAGGACATGGCTGTTACGGTTAAATCTGCGAAAGAAATAGAATTGATGCGTGAAGCAGGACGTCTTTTGGAGATCGTACATGACGAGATGGGGAAGATCATACGCCCAGGGATCTCTACGATGGATATCAATGAATGTGGAGACAAAACGATCCGAAGATTAGGATGTGTCCCCAATTTCCTGAATTATGGAGGGTTTCCGGCATCGATCTGTGTGTCAGTGAATGAAGAAGTAGTCCATGGGATACCCAGAAGAGACCATATCCTCAAAGAGGGAGATATCGTGAGCTTAGATGCCGGACTGATCTATAAAGGCTATCATTCGGATGCGGCCAGGACCTATGCAGTGGGCAAGGTAAGTGATCAGATACAGAAGCTTTTGGATGCCACAAAGCAGAGCTTTTTTGAAGGGATCAAAGCAGCCAGGGCAGGCAATCATCTGTTTGATATCTCGGCTGCCATTGACGATTATATCAGTTCGTTTGGGTATGGGATCGTACAGGACCTGGTGGGACATGGAATCGGAACCAGCCTCCACGAAGATCCACAGGTGCCTAATTTCCGCCAGAAAAAGCGGGGGATGAAACTGGTGCCGGGGATGACGCTGGCTGTGGAGCCGATGATCAACTTAGGAACCTGGGAGGTAGTCTGGCAGCAAGATCAGTGGACAGTGACAACTAAGGATCACAAGCCTTCTGCCCATTATGAAAATACCATATTGATTACAGAAGGGGAACCGGAGATCCTGACGCTTCATATATAGTAATGACAACAGGAGGAAGCGTATAGAAAAGATGGAAAAGACAGAGAAGGGAATGTTGGCAAGATCTGTTGCCGGACATGACCAGAACAGACTTTATATCATAATCCGGGCAGAAGATGAATATGTATGGTTAGCAGACGGTAAGCTTAGACCTTTGGAGAAACCCAAAAAGAAGAAAAGAAAACATGTGCAGATTATTCACCGCATCCCGGAATCGATAAGGGGTCAGTTAGAGAATGGGAAGACGCTTCGGGATGAAGAGATCAAGCAAGCAATTCAATCAGAGAGCCGAAAAATGGCAGGAGGATAAATATGTCGAAAGCAGATGTAATAGAAATTGAAGGAACCGTAGTAGAAAAATTGCCAAACGCCATGTTCCAGGTAGAGCTGGAAAACGGGCACAAGGTGTTAGCTCATATCAGCGGCAAGTTACGGATGAATTTTATCCGTATCTTACCAGGTGACAAAGTGACCATCGAACTGTCTCCATATGATCTGTCCAAAGGCCGGATTATCTGGAGAGATAAATAGTCGACAAAAAAATAAAATTTATACTTGAATTTCCAGGAGGCGTTTGATATAATATATGGGCATGATTTTGGGGACTTGCGCCCCTGGGAAGGATACGATGAAAGGAGGACTTTACAATGAAGGTTAGGTCATCGGTGAAACCTATTTGCGAAAAGTGCAAAATCATCAGGAGAAAAGGTAGTATCAGAGTAATCTGTGAAAATCCAAAACACAAACAGAGACAAGGCTGATGTCAGACAGTCAGTGCTTGTAGCTCTTTCATATATGCGGCTGCAGTTGAGACACACGGGTGTGTGGGACAACTGATATATATAAAAGACTGAGAGTGGACGATTATTCACAACAATAGGTTTGCTGGAGAAGCCTGCAATCTATTGTTCATAAGAGTGGATGTTACCTGAAACCGGGAAGGATTCATGGCATATGCCATAAGTACCGGAAAGAATGGGTGCTTACCCATTTGGGCATCTGGATGGAATCCGTCATCCGTTGCCTCATTTAGGAAAATATTGTAGTAGAAGATGGAGGAATAATCACAATGGCTCGTATTGCTGGTGTAGATTTACCAAGAGAAAAACGTATTGAGATCGGGTTGACTTACATCTACGGGATCGGTAGATCAAGTGCTACCCGTATCCTTGCAGAGGCAGGAGTAAGCCCAGATACCCGCGTAAGAGACTTGACTGATGAAGAGGTCAAGAAGATCAGTGCGGTAATCGATGCGACGCAGACCGTAGAAGGTGATCTGAAGAGACAGATCGCTATGGATATCAAGAGACTTCAGGAGATTGGATGCTATAGAGGTGTTCGTCATCGTAAAGGTCTTCCGGTTCGTGGTCAGAAGACAAAGACCAATGCAAGAACCAGAAAAGGTCCAAGAAAAACCGTTGCAAACAAGAAAAAATAATCATTAGAAAATATCGAATTTATCAGTTGAAGAAAGTAGGTTAGTTTAAACATGGCTAAAGTTACGAAGAAAGTGACAAAAAAGCGCGTAAAGAAAAACGTTGAACGCGGACAGGCACATATCCAGT
>CAJUGG010000050.1 GCA_910585995.1 uncultured Lachnospiraceae bacterium | reverse complement strand
TTTTAATTATTTTCTTTTTTAATTAATATTTCTTTGTTGGATTTATTATAGGGAAATTTTTATGAAAAATAAATCTTGACGAACGAGCCGCGTCGTTCTATATTAGAAATTATCTTTTTTGAAACACATTTTGCAGATCAAAAATCAGATGGAGGAGACGATGATGTCCAGAAAATCATACCATTTAGATATGTGCAATGGCCCGGTGCTTCCCAGGGTCATTGCATTTAGTTTGCCTTTGATGCTCTCAGGATGCCTGCAGCTTTTATTTAATGCTGCTGATGTGATCGTTGTGGGACGTTTTGCCGGAAAGGAATCATTGGCTGCGGTTGGCTCAACTTCTGCATTGACCAACTTGCTGATCAATCTCTTTATTGGCCTGTCCATCGGAACCAATGTAGTCGTCGGACACACGTTAGGAAGTGAAGACGCCGAAGGCACGAAAGACAATGTACATACTGCGATCTCTGTCAGCATCCTGTCAGGATTTGCGCTGATTGGGATTGGTATTATTTTCACAAAGCCTTTACTCACCTGGATGGGAGCGCCTGCGGATGTACTGGGAAAAGCGGCTGTCTACTTAAAGATTATCTTTATTGGCATGCCTGCTACTATGGTCTACAACTTCGGTAGTGCCATCCTGCGTGCCACGGGAGATACCAAGAGGCCACTTTTTTTTCTGTCCATCGCAGGTGTCGTCAATGTGATCTTGAACCTGTTTTTTGTGATCGCTCTGCATATGGACGTGGCAGGTGTGGCATTGGCAACTATCCTCTCCCAGTGTATCAGCGCTGTCCTGATCCTGCTCTGCCTGAGTAAGATCGAGGGACCCTGCCGTCTAAATCTAAAAAAACTCTATATCCATCCCGCAAGACTTCGCCGGATGATGCAGATTGGACTGCCCGCTGGTATCCAAAGTTCTCTGTTTTCCTTCTCCAACGTGCTGATCCAGTCTTCCATCAACTCGTTTGGCTCTGTGGTCATCGCCGGCAACAGCGCCGCCGCAAGTGTAGAGCAGTTTGTCTATATCTCGATGAACGCAGTCCATCAGGCAACGGTCAGCTTTGTAAGCCAAAACACGGGTGCGAGGAAGCCGGAGCGGATCAATCAGATCCTCTTTTCCTGCTTAGGTCTGGTCACAGGCATCGGGCTTTTATTGGGGATTGGGGTCAATCTCTTTGCCGCGCCTCTTCTTGCCATCTACTCTCCGGACCCGCTGGTCATAGCGGCAGGGAGTACCCGTCTCCTGTGGATCAGCCTCCCTTATTTCCTGTGTGGTGTGATGGAGATCTTTATGGGAGTGATGCGGGGACTCGGCTATGCCATCACTCCCATGATCGTATCTCTTATGGGCATCTGCCTCTTCCGTGTGATCTGGCTTGTCACGATCTTTGCCTGGATGCCCACACAGGAAATACTTTTTATATCCTATCCCATCACCTGGTTTTTAACCGCCAGCATCCATGCGATGACCTATCTCTATGCCCGCAAGAGGCATGCCCTCTTTTGTCAGACTACAGGGACATGAGCCTCTTTGCAGGTAAAGTACAAAATCTGTCCTTTCTCTGCCAACTGCTCTAACAGTACATGGACTCTCTTTTCTTTCTTTTCATCCAGATTGACAAAGGGATCATCCATGATCAGCATCGGTCTTGCTTCCTTATACAATACATCCACGATAGCAAGCCGCTCTGCAATATAGAAAAGATCCTTCCACCCTGTGCTGAAATATTCCAGCTCCCGCAAAGCTCCGCTCTCCTGGACTTTTAGATGCAGTTTTACATCCAGGGAGACACCTGGCTCCTCTTCTGGAGCCAGCAGCCTGAGATATTGATCCAGACACTGCTGCAATTCTTTCAGATACCGCATGGAAAATTGTTCCCTGGCGGTCTTCAGATACTGGATCGTCTTCTCCAATATCTCATGTTCATGCAGGGCATCCTGGATCTGCTTAGAAAGCCTTAGTTCCTCTTCCTCCAGGGCAGGGATCTGCTCTGCCCGCTCCAAAAGCCTTAGCACCTGCTGATGGATTCCTTGTTTTTCTTTTAGCAAAGATTCCTTCTTTTTCTCACAATCATGCAGTCTCTTTTGCACATCTTGCGTTCCCGCCTCGTACACTCCAGACGCCAATACATATGTTCGTTCCTCCTCTGAGAGACTGTCCCCATACTGAAACCAAAGTTCCCGACTTTTGGAAGCCTCTTTTCTTCTGGTCTCATATCTTAGTTTAATCTCCATATACCGCCGGCTGTCTTCCCGCGATTGTCTCCATATGCGTTCTAGTTCCTGTACATCCGTATGATCCGAAACCTTTAAAAAGCGGCATACCTTTTTCTTAAGCGCCTCCCGGTTTTTACGTACACTGCGCACATCCCGCTCACACTTTTGAAGATCTTCTTCTGCTTTTTGTCTCTGCTGCTTTTTCTTCTCCATCTGTCTGTGAACGTGCAGACTCTGTATACCGCCTGCCAGCAATACCACAAGCCCTACCGCCAGCAAAACAGCGCCTGCCAGGGTGACTCCTCTTAGCAGCAGGAACACGCCCAGGACCGGCAGCAAACCCGCTAGGACTCCTGTCAGCAGTCCATAAAACGGCGTGTCCAGGTCTTCTTCTAAGAGGCTTAGCCGATGACTGGCTTCCTGAAGCAGTCCTGCTACATGTTCCTCCTGCTGCCGCAGCGCGTCCATCTGATACAGATGCTCTCTGCATCGATCCAGATCGTCTTCCTTCGGAGGCGTAGTGACAAATTCTCCCAATTCAGCGGCTGTCTGCTGAAGCTCTTCCTTGCACGCCTCTGCTTCCTTTCTCAGCCGGTCATACTGCACCCGTTTTGCCTCCATCTTCTCATAGTCCTGTGTCAGATGAACTTCTTTGGTAAGCTCTTGTTCCTCTGTCAGAAGCCCTTGCAGTTCTTGTTCTTTTTCCTGTAACTGTACGTTCCACTGTTCTACAGCCGCTTCCTGTCTTCTACATTCTGAGAGCTCCTCCCGCAGCGTTCTTTGTTCCTCTTCTAACTTTCCAATCCATCCCCGGTTGCCGGTCTTCTGATAATATTTCATCTGAGATTCCAAAGAAGCGATGGCTTTCTCATAATTTTTCAGATCTCCCATATCCTGTTTGGCATGGGTCAGTCCTACATTCAGGCTGTCACTGATGGAGACCATAAAATCCTGCTGTATAAAAAAACTGCTCCGCTCATAGGCTGCCCGGTTCACACCAAACAGTTCTTCTCCGAGATGTGCAGAATAATCTTCACTCATTAAACCAGTATCCAGATCATACAGCGCAAAGGTATCCGCTTTGTCTTTTGTGCCAAAAAAACGCTCTACGCGATATCTCTTAGAACCCACAAAAAACTCCATATTTCCGCCATAAGCGCCACCCTGCCAGGGAAGATAACGCTTTCTCTCATTCTCCCTAAGAGCACGCTTTGTCGTATAATCCAGTCCGTAAAACATGGCTTTTATAAATGCTGCCAATGTGGATTTGCCCCATCCATTCTCAGCACATATCACCGTAAGTCCCGCCTTAAAATCCAGATCCAGATCTTTCAGTTTTCCAAAATTTTCTATATGTAGCCTAACAATCTGCATGCTATTCCCTTCCCGCGTGCATCACGGCATGAAGCCCTTTTACCAGCACCTCTTCCTTCTCCTTTTGCGGCAGATCAGATTTAAGGACCAGCCGGACAAATTCCCCTTTGAATGAGATATCATACTGATAGTCTTCCGGTCGGATCTTAAGCGATGTCTCATCCTGAACCTTAAGATAATAGTAGTCTTCTTCTAACCACCTCTGCACCCAGAGCGTATCCTTTTCCGCCTCCGGATCAACTTCTCCTGTCAGCACCACCTTAACCATGTCCCTCTCAGGGATATCCTCCAAAGCCTCCTGCACACCTCTTTGTATCTCCTCCTGCGTCATCAGCCCTGTGATATCCACGGACACCTCATGTAACCTCCGTTTTGCAAAGGGCACAAACGTCGGTATCAGCGCCCCCTCCCGGAGGGTTAGCTCCACATATCCTTTCTCCCCGCACTCATCAAACCCGCGTCCCTCCAGACAGCCGCAGTAGCACCACATTCCCTCCTCATCCAGCTTCTCTAGCCGAAAACGATGGATATGCCCAAGTGCCAGATAAGAGATGTGTTTTCCTCTCAATGCCCGCAAAGAGATCTCATCTTTGGAATCTCTTGCACCATACTCGGTCGCCATAGCATGGAGCATCACAATGTTGACCCTGTCCTTGTCAAGCGTCAACCGTTCAAGCAGATCATCCGGCGTCCTTTCTGACAATTCTGCTCCAGTTATGGACACCTCTCCCTGCTCATACGTAGTCCAGTCTGTTCCAAACAGTCTTAAATTATCCGGAAGCTCCGGCAATTCCTCCCAAAAACTACTCTGATCATGGTTCCCCTGCAAATAATAAAAAAAGATCTGTGGATGCTGCACAATAGCATCCAACACACAATTCCTCGCACGAGCCGATATCGTCTTTGCATCAAACAGATCTCCGCAGAGTAAGATCGCCTCCACCTCTTCTGCCTGTGCCTGCTCGACCATCCGGGTAAATGTCTGCAAAAGCTCCAGGCGCCGCTTGGCAGCCTTCTCCTTCGGAAGCCCCGACTCCATCTTAGAGTCCAGATGCAGGTCTGCACAATGTATCAATTTCATGACTTTTGTCCTCATTCAATCTTGTTGCAAAATACAGCTGTCAGTATCTGTTTTATCTAGGACAGATGATGTTCAATCACATAGGCAAGCAGCGCTTCGCAGCCCTCATCTACATCCTCATAAGTCTCATCAAAATTCCCGGTGTACCAAGGATCTGCAATATCCCTTGGAGCCTCTGCAAAATCCAAAAGCCTGCGGATCTTTTCCCCTTCCGCTTTTCCCGTTATGCGCTGCATATTGCGGATATTCCAGGTATCCATCCCGATCAGATAGTCATACGCCTCATAGTCCGCACGCCTCATCTGCCTCGCCCGATGATCCCCGCAGGGGATATTCATCTCCTTTAACTTTCTCCTTGTCCCGCGATGCACACCATTACCGATCTCCTCCGTGCTGGTGGCTGCGGAGTCAATCAAAAAACAATCCGACAGACCACGCTTTTGGACCTTATCCTTCATCACGTATTCGGCCATGGGGCTTCTGCATATATTGCCGTGGCAAACGAATAATATTTTTATCATCTTGGATTTATCCTTTCATAAGCCTTTAAACCTTGATATATCGGGCTTCTTGGCACTTTTCTTCAATTTTGTATTTTGCCCGAACTTCACGCAAATCTATATAAATCTACGCAAATTTATGGGCAAATGGTGTAGTAAGTGGTGTAGTAGATTGGTGTATTTTTCAACTTGATTTTCTTTGTTTTCCCTGCATATCGGTATCCTTAAAGTCAATAATTCTCGCCATTTGCTCCGCTGCACGGTCAAAGCTGGCATGAGTGTAAACATTCAGTGTAACACCTACATCAGAATGTCCCATTACATATTGCAGGTTCTTGATATCCATGCCCGCATTTGCCATATTGGTACAGAATGTATGGCGGAACACATGGGGCGTGATATGGGGCAATGGTTTATCTGGGTGTAGCTTCTTGTATTTCTTCATTGCCCAACGCATTTCATTTTCGATATGCAACGCTACTTTCGGCTTTTCGTCCTTATCCAGCAAAAGGAAACTACCATATCCGTCCACAACAATTTCCGTTTTCACTTTCTTGCGGCGGGCAAGTATGTTTTGCAGACTTTGGTAAACTTCCTCCGTCATGGGGATATAGCGGCAGCCATATTCTGTCTTGGTTTTCTCCACATAATATTTTCCGCCCCGCTCCCGGACAAGCTGATGGTCTACCCGGATTCTTCGGTTTTCAAAATCCAAATCACTTTTTGTTAAGCCGCAAAACTCGCTGACACGCATACCGGTTCCCAACAGTACGACAAATTCATCAAAATACTTCATGTAGGTTTTATCTTCCCGAATAAAGCCCATCCAAAGCTCCTGTTGTTCCGCAGTCATGGCAATCCGCTTCTGTGAATCATTGGGTACAACGTCTACCAGTTTGAAGTCAAAGGGATTTCTACGGATAATGTCCTCGTTGTACGCCATTTGAAAGGCTGGCTTGACAACGCCCCGGACGCTTGTGATTGTGCTATAACCTTTGCCGTCATTGTGCAGCTTCATAATCCATTGCTGTGCGTCTGATACTTTGATATCCCTTATCTGGCGATAACCAAAATCTTCTTTCTTGACTAAATTCAGCACAAAATTATAACCTACTTTGGTGTTATAGCGCACACCTTGTTTCAAACTGATGTATCGCTCTAAAAGGGCAAGCACGGTAATCTTTCCGGCAGCATAATCAATCCCGTCATCAAGCTGTTTTTGGATTGTCTTTTCCTTTTCCCGCAGGTCCTTTAAATCAGAGGAATAAATGGTCTGTCGTTTCCCACGGATATCCGTATACCGATATTGATAAATCAAGTCTTTTCTCTGGCTCTCTCCTGTCCGCAGGATTCTTCCTTTATTGTCTTTTCGCTTCTCGGACATTGTC
>CAJUGG010000049.1 GCA_910585995.1 uncultured Lachnospiraceae bacterium | reverse complement strand
GCCGACTGTCCGATACACTCTATGCAGACATTTGTCCCACCCCCGAAGCTCCCTTTTGCATATGTCCGCCCCGCCGCCCCCCTCCGAAGCCCCCTTTTGTGCGCGCCTGCCCCGTCGCCCCCCCCTACAAAAGTTTCGCCATGCGTTGAAAAAAGCTCTTACATTTGCTATACTAAAACAGGACAAATTTATTTTACACAAACCAAATTGGAGGTACAATATGAAAGTTGGATTTGGCTGTGACCATACAGCGATTGATCTAAAAAAGGAATTGATGGAGTATCTGACAAAAAAAGGATATGAATGTGTAGACTATGGCGCTTATGATGCAACGGTACGGATTGATTATCCGGATCAAGGCCTGAAAGTGGCGGAAGCCATCAAAGGCGGCGAAGTGGAAAAGGGAGTCCTGATCTGCGGAACTGGTATCGGTATCTCTCTTGCAGCAAATAAAGTGCCAGGAATCCGCGCAGCTGTGTGCAGCGAACCCTACTCTGCTATGATGACCGCAAAACACAATAACTCTCAGATCATCGCCATGGGTGCCCGTGTGGTCGGCAATGAGCTTGCCAAGATGATCCTGGATGCATTTTTTGATACCGAATTTGAAGGCGGACGCCATGCAGAACGCGTACAGAAAATCTGCGATATTGAGGCAAAATATAATAAGTAAAAAACATCTTTTTCTTAAGAAAATCTTCAGTATTTTATGGTAGCTTTTCGGGTATTTTCGCTTGATTTCAGCCTCTGATAGTGGTACACTATAGTTGGTCTGCCAAGTGGAAACAGACCAGAATTATAGTAAGAAAATGGAGGATGGATGAGAGATGAAGAAGATTGTTTCCGCGTTACTGGTTTTGACACTCGTTCTGGCAATGATGGGCTGCGGGAGAAAAACTGTGGACAGTGATGGTTATGAAGAGGGTAAGTTAGGCGATACCATGAAGACTTATTTCTTCAACTTTACTGTAAACAGTGGTTATGTAACCAATGAATTTGAAGGATATACCCCCAGCGAAGGCAATAGCCTCCTGGTGGCAGAAGTGACTGTGAAAAATACCTTCCAAGAAGATATCGAGATGTATGATACTGACTTCCAGGCACAGTGGGACAGCGATGGAGATGAGGATTTCAGCGTACCGATCACCTATGACGGGACAGACGAAGGCCTTGCACCGCTGAATGATCAGCAGTTGGCTGGAACCTATACCCTTGCAAAGGGGGAAGAAGTCACCGGACTTTTGGTATTTGAGATCCCGTCCGGCAACACAGATGTATCTGTTTCCTACATGGAAGCATTTGATGATGACAGCACTGGAACTACTTATTTTGTATTCTTTACAGCAGAAGAAAAATAGATTTCTGCAAGTTGGCGGAAGATTCTCTACAGAGAGCCTTCCGCCTGTTTTTATGCATGGACTCGTATCTCCAATGCTTTATGGTGATTCTGTATCTGTACAGTGTCACAGTCACCGCCATATTCTCCGTCTAACGTCCATGGGATCTTCGTATCTGCTTCAATCAAAATCTGCGAACTTCTAAAAGAATACATGTATTTGGAATCGATCTCTTTTAGGATAATCGCACCTAAGATCTCCTGCAGCTCCACCGGATTCTTCGGTGTGCGGATAAAAGTAACCTCGAAGACACCGTCGTCAAATTGTACTTTTCTTCCGATAATACTCTTAAATCCTCCGACCGAACGGGAGTTCGTCACCATCCCAAAGATAAAGTTTCCCTCTTCTGTCATCTCCTTGCTGGTAAACCGCAGATGATACGAAGGAATATTGGTCAGGCGCTTGACACCTTCTAACAGATACGCCATATGCCCTAATACATTCTTCATATCCTGACGCGTGGAGTAAGCCACATCAGTAAAGATCCCAAAAGCGGCAATATAGACAAAATGCTGCTGATTAAAGGTTCCCATATCACAGGGGAAATTCCTGCCTTCTACGGCGATCTGCGCCGCTTTTAACATATCTTTGGGAATCTTTAAGCTTCTGGCAAAATCATTGACTGTCCCGGAGGGGATATAGCCAATGGGAACTTTCTGCGTCCGCTGCATCATTCCTTCCACCACTTCATCCATCGTACCGTCTCCGCCGCTGCAAACTACCAGATCATAGCCCTCTGGAAGCTCTTCTACTCTCTTAATCGCGTCTTTATTTTTCTTGGTAGGATATACGGTCAGCTCATATCCCGCTTGGGAAAAGATCTGCAGGATATCGGACAATTTGTTTCGTATCTGTCCCCGTCCAGAATGAGGGTTGTAGATAAAATACAGCTTCTTCACCTATTATGACACCTCGATTCTCTAGTGAATCAATGCTCCTAAGAGTCCATAGGAGACTATGGACATGATAATCGTTGCCATCACGATTCCCAAAAGTACCGCTGGAAAAGCTTTTTTAAATTTGACACCCAGCAAGGAAGCAATCAAAGACCCTGTCCAGGCGCCGGTTCCAGGAAGCGGAATCCCCACAAAGAGCACTAAACCCCAGAACTGATATTTCTCGATCTGTTCGCTTTTGCCCATGGCACGACGCTCCAGTTTCTCCACCATAGGGCGAAATGTCTTCGTCTGCTTCAGCCAGTTAAAGATGGGTGTGATCAACGCCAGGATAAAAGGCACAGGAATGATATTTCCGACGACACAGTACCAGATCGCCCGCACAATGGGGATCTGTAAGAGAGAAGCTGCGATCAGCCCGCCCCGAAGTTCCAGTATAGGGACCATAGAGATGATAAATACAATCATCTCCCTGGATACTTTGCCTCCTAGTGTCTCGGTAAACCAGATTACTAAACTCTCCATCTTTTTTCTTACCTCTCCTTGTCTGCATACGTCCGCAAAAACTCATAAAATGTCTCCATCTGCGCCTCTGTACCAATGGTCACTCTCAGATAGTTGTCAATTTTTGGAAGTGAAAAATAGCGCACATAGATATCTTCTTTTTTTAATGCCTCAAAAAGTTCTTTTGCCTGATACTCAGGATGGGTGATAAATAAAAAATTGGATTTGGAATCTGGAAAAGAAAATCCCATCTGGCCCAGCACTTCTTTGGCATGTTCCCTGGTACTTATGATCTTTTCCACAGTCTCGCGGAAATAGGCGTCATCTTTTATGGATTCCACTCCTAATCTCAAAGTAACCTGATTCATCGTATAGGAATTAAAAGAATATTTCACATCATTCATATACTTAATCAGCATAGGACTGCCAATAGCATACCCAATCCGTATGCCTGCCATAGAACGGGATTTGGAAAAAGTCCGCACAATCAGCAGGTTGTCATATTGCTGCACCAGTTCCAGTGCTGAATCTGCGCCAAAGTCCACATAGGCTTCATCCACGATCACCACCACATCCGGATTGCCGCGGACGATCTTTTTTACTTCAGAGAGAGGCATTGCAAGAGAAGTGGGGGCATTGGGATTGGGAAAGATCACACCGCCGTTTTCTCTCAGATAATCCTCTGTGCGGATGCGAAAATCTGCATCCAGCGCCGGCGTCTCATAGGGGATCTGAAATTCCTCTGCCCATACGGGATAAAAGGAATAGGAAATATCCGGGAAGAGGATGGGCTTTTTGGAGTTAAAAAAGGTCATAAAAGCGATGGCCAGCACATCATCGGAACCCACTCCTACAAAGACCTGTTCCGGCTTTACCTTATGATAGGCTGCAAGCGCCTCCACAAGTACAGAAGCAGCCGGATCTGGATACAGGCGCAGACAATCTGCATCAAACTCTTTCAGAGCCGCCTGTACGCCAGGGGCCGGCGGATAAGGATTCTCGTTGGTGTTTAATTTTATCATCTTTGGTTTGTTCGGCTGTTCTCCTGGTGTATAGGGAGTCACCTTCCGCACATTTGCTTCCCATGTTCTCATGTTGCTCTCCTTATGATTATGATGGTTTTACCCGTACCATACCTTTTTCTGCCATAAAGATCGGATGATAGGACAATTTGGCTTTGCGAAGTCCCTCTTCTCCAGTATCATCTTCACGATTGACATACGTATATCCGGACACTTCATGCTCTAAAAACTGCTGATTGATCATGGGATAAGCCCCCCGAATATCTGCATAGGCTTTCTCGATGTGCACCACAAAGGTATCCTCGCACACAGGTTCTCCCAGGGTAAATGCCACGATATCTCCTCCGGCACGCAGCACGCCGCCTTTTAGCTCCAGTTCATGAAACAGCCGCAGCGAATTGAGTGCGACACACATCTCTTTATTTTTCTCTGCATCTGCCTCGCAGCCATTAAATTCTCTCCAGCGAAGCGCCATCTGAAAGCACTCTTCCACATTGTCGTCACTGACTGGCTCATAGCTCCAGTCTGGAAATGCAGCTTTAAACTGGTTGATATGATTCTTTTTTCCATGATATTTCTTCCCGGACAGACGGATCAGTTTCTCAGTCTCGTAGATATAGTCCTCTGCATCCCTGTCCCATTCTACCTGAAATCTCCCTGGAAAATACTGCTCTAACTCCTCGAACTCCCACTTGCTGACACCATGCAATTGAAAAGGATGTCCTTTTTTTTCACACTCCTCTAAGATGGCTGTAAGAGCTTTTTTATGATCTCCCGGACCCACTGGATAGGTATAGGAGAACCTTCTATTAATCTCCGCCCGAAAGATTGCGGTATCTTCTATATCTGCCCATACAAGATTGTAAAATCTTGCCCACAGGTAGATGTTGGAAAAGGTTCGCTCACAGCTTCTGTAAGTTCTGTGCCGCAGATATCCTAAAATAGTGTCCCGATCGGAAAGTTCGACTTTTCGAAATGGAATCTCTGTCATAGTCTCTACTCCTATTATGGTTATCAGTTAAATAATTTTTCTTTGTAGACTCCTGCCTGAATCAGTTCTAAGAAAGATTTTACCACGGCTGGCTTGTCCTCTTTGTACGTCACACCAAACCATTTGTCTCTGGACTCCAACACTGTAACGTCTGCTTTATCTTCCCGGATCAGCTGATCGATAATGGTGGGAATCAGATATTCTCCCTTCATGGGATCTGCAAGCTTTGACAAAAATTCTGCAAAGCCTTCTTCTAACACAGCAAAGATCTCCGGTGTCAGCCCCCACATATTCATGGATACCGGACAGTTTTGATCCAACGGTACAAGGGTCTTGTCTTCTTTTTCCACAGCAGCGCCGTCTACGGTCTTAATGATATTTTTGGTCTCTGTCACCTTGGTCAGATGCCCTTTTTCATCCACGCTGCAGATGCCTCTGGTCACGCCGCCAAAATCACTCAGCGTATTGCCCAGCAGAAATCCTGCCATGCAAAAATCCATATGGCTGCCTGCTTTTCTGTCCTCTGCCAGATAGTCATGTACTTTTACAAAAGCTTCTTTTCCATAGTAATCGTCTGCATTGATCACTGCAAACGGCTCTTTGACCAGATCTTTACAGCACAGGATCGCCTGTCCGGTCCCCCAGGGCTTTGTACGGCCCTCTGGCACTGTGAAGCCGTCCGGCACATTCTCAATCTCCTGAAAGGCGTAGGCGGTCTCCACAAGCTTTTCCATGCGGTTTCCAATCACTTCTTTAAAGTCTTTTTCCAGATCCTTGCGGATGATAAATACGACTTTGTTAAATCCCGCCTCCAGTGCGTCATGAATGGAATAATCCATAATAATCTCTCCGGACGGACCAACCGGCTCTAACTGTTTGATTCCGCCGCCAAAACGGCTTCCAATACCTGCCGCCATCACTACCAATGTTGTTTTTTTCATCTTTCCCTCCTGTGTATAAAATGGCGCTGCAAGGAATATCCTATGCAGCCGCCATATTCTCTCTCTTACATTACGCTTTTCATCGTGTCAATCACTTTGGATACATAGCGCTCACATAATTCCTGCGTGGTCGCTTCCACCATCACCCGCAGCAGAGGTTCTGTTCCGCTCTCCCGCACCAAGATCCGGCCTTCGCTTCCCAACTCTTTTTCCACTTCCTGAATAGCTACTGTTACTTTTGGATGCGTCAGGACAGTCTGTTTATCGGTTACTCTGAGATTCTGAAGAAGTTGTGGATAGATCTTTACTTCAGAAGCCAGTGTACCCAGCGTGGTCTTTTTCTCCAGGATCACTTCCATGATCTTCAGGGAAGTCAGGATTCCGTCGCCTGTGGTGGCATGTTTGCTGAAGATAATATGTCCTGACTGCTCGCCGCCTAAGCGGTAGCCATTCTCCATCATGTTTTCAAAGACATATTTATCGCCCACTTTGGTCTTTTGATACTGAAGGCCGATTTTGTCACAGGCTTTATACAGTCCAATATTGGACATTACGGTGGTGACGATCATATCGTCTTTTAACTGGCCGATCTCTTTCATATATTTTCCACAGATATAGAGGATCAGATCACCGTCGATCACATTGCCATGTTCATCCACTGCCAGGCAGCGGTCAGCATCTCCATCATAGGCAAATCCCACATCCAGTCCTTTTTCTTTTACAAAGGCCTGCAGTGCTTCAATATGTGTAGAGCCGCAGTCCTCATTGATATTGGTGCCGTCCGGGTCATTGTGGATCACATAAGTCCTGGCTCCAAGCGCATCAAATACGCTTTTGGCAATGGCTGAAGCACTGCCGTTGGAGCAGTCTAAGCCTACCCGCATCGTCTTAAAGGAACGGGTTGGCAGAGAGATCAGATAACCGATATAGCGGTTGCGTCCGGCAGAGAAATCAACCGTCCGCCCCACATGCTCTCTGGTGGCCAAAGGGATCTCTTCGATTTGTCCGTCGATATAAGCCTCGATCTTCTCTTCCACAGAGGCCTCTAATTTATAACCCATACTGTTGATGACTTTGATGCCGTTGTCATAGAAAGGGTTGTGACTGGCAGAGATCATAATCCCGCAGTCAAAGCCTTCGGTGCGCACCACGTAGGAGACACTGGGGGTTGTGGTCACGTGCAGCAGATACACATCGGCCCCGGAAGCCGTCAAGCCTGCTACCAGAGAATATTCAAACATATAGCTGGATCTTCTGGTATCCTTTCCGATCACCACCTGCGCCTTGTGCTCACGGCCATAATACCATCCCAGGAAACGCCCCACTTTGAACGCATGTTCTACCGTCAAATTTACATTAGCTTCCCCGCGGAAACCATCCGTTCCAAAATATTTTCCCATACTTATCACTCCTAATTGAAGTTCCGCATCCGTCCCCAAAATGCCCCTTTATCTGGAAGAATGTTTGACCGCTCTGCGTTCAAACATCCTTCCGGGCATTTTTGTGACAGATGCTGTTACTTATCTATTACTTTTCAGATTTCGATACTATATTATACGTAAAATGAATGGCAATTTCAACCTGTTACTCGTTTTCATTCAATTTGCTCAGTCTTGCGGCCTGGTCGGCGGCAATGCAGGCGTCTAGGATCTCCTGGATGTCGCCGTTCATCACTTTGTCTAACTTGTAGAGCGTCAGATTGATTCTGTGGTCTGTCACGCGGCCCTGGGGGAAGTTGTAGGTTCTGATCTTCTCCGAGCGGTCTCCGGTGCCAATCTGGCTTCTGCGGGCCTCTGCCTCTGCATCATGGGCCTTCTGACACTCAATATCGTATAACTTGGCACGTAACAGCGCAAATGCTTTCGCCTTGTTCTGTAACTGGGATTTCTCTGTCTGGCTGTAGACGACGATACCGGTGGGATAATGGGTCAGACGTACCGCAGAGTCTGTGGTGTTGACACACTGTCCGCCATTTCCGGAGGCCCGCATCACATCAATGCGGATGTCTTTCTCATCGATCTGCACATCCACTTCCTCGGCTTCCGGCATCACTGCAACCGTGATCGTCGATGTATGAATCCTGCCACCGGACTCTGTCTCCGGCACACGCTGTACCCGGTGTACCCCAGATTCATATTTCATCACAGAATATGCTCCCTGACCAGTCACCATAAAGGTCACACTCTTCATACCGCCAATCCCGATCTCGTCTGCCTCCATCACTTCCACTTTCCAGCGGCGTGACTCCGCATAATGCGCATACATCCGGTAGATCTCAGCCGCAAAAAGTGCTGCTTCGTCTCCGCCGGCCCCTGCGCGGATCTCCACGATCACGTTCTTGTCGTCATTGGGGTCTTTGGGCAGCAGCAGGATCTTCATCTGCTGCTCTAACTCTGCGGTACGCCTTTTCGCTTCTGACAGCTCCTCTTTCAGCATCTCCCGCATCTCTTCATCAGACTCTTCCTCCAGCATCGCCACACTGTCCTCTGCGGTCTCCTGGCACTTTTTGTACTCCAGATAGGCATCCACCAAAGGCTGTAGATCTGACTGCTCTTTCATCAGGTTGCGAAACCTCTTCTGGTCATTGACTACAGAAGGCTCCGCCAGTTCATTGGTAATCTCTTCATACCTTCTTACCAGATCTTCTAGTCTGTCAAACATAGTTCCTCCATCGTTCTTATATCTGTCATTTCAAGCTACCATATACCACCCGGTCGAGTCCTGCCAGATCTTTTACCACGTGGATATCCAAAAAATGCTCTCTCATCATCTCACTGACTGCCGCTGCCTGGTCATATCCGATCTCTAGAAACA
Source organism: uncultured Lachnospiraceae bacterium (assembly GCA_910585995.1). Lineage (GTDB taxonomy): Bacteria > Bacillota > Clostridia > Lachnospirales > Lachnospiraceae > Hominiventricola. The sequence goes on along the minus strand of CAJUGG010000049.1, from coordinate 12,890 downwards.
ACATGCCTTCGGGCTTCAGATACGCAGGACTCTGCCCGATGATCTTCCGATAGTAATACAGGCCGTCTTCCTGACCGTCAAGCGCCATCCGCGGCTCATGGCTGCGTACTTCTTCCATCAAAGTATCCAGATCCTCTGTGGGAATATACGGCGGATTGGACAGGATCATATCATAGGTTCCTGTCACCTGTGAGAAAAGATCACTCTGTAAAAACTCACAGGCAATGCCCAGATGCTCTCTGTTCTTTTCTGCTATGCCAAGCGCTTCTTTTGAAAGATCCACACCAATTGCAGTGATCTTCGGTCTGTTTTTTAAGATACTCAGCAAGATACAGCCGGACCCAGTACACATATCCAGGATCTTGATCCCGTCTCTGACCTGGCGCAGCGCCTCCTCCACCAGAATCTCCGTATCCTGCCTTGGAATCAGCACATGTTCATCCACAAAGAAAGAAAGCCCCATAAATTCCTGGCAGCCAGTCAGATACTGTAGTGGAATATGGAAGCTTCTCTTTTGTATCAGTTCTTCATAGGTCTGCTCCTTAAAAGCCGTCACTTCCTGCTCTGGATGCAGCAGATATTCATGTCTCGTGCAGCCGGTCACATATTCCAGAAGATACCAGGCATCCAACTCCCACTCTGCAATCTGTGCACCTCTTAGCTTCTCTCTGCCATCTGTCAGAAGCTTAAAAAGGGTCATGATCTCTCCTCCTGGCCCTTCCATTCGTTGTTTTGAAATTCTCGCCAGTCAAAGACCGCTTCCACCGCTTTTATTGCAACCTCGATCATATCATCATCTGGTTCTTTTGTCGTCAGCTTCTGCATCCCCTTTCCAGGCAAACTCAGAAGAGCCACCAGAGGATTCTCGCTTCTCCCGGCCAGACGGATAAACTCATAAGACACCCCTGCAATTACAGGAATCAAAAGAATCCGATACAGTACGCGAAGTGCCGGGGCCTCTACCCGGATAAAGATAAAGAAAACAATACTGATAATCATTACGATAAATAAAAAACTGGTTCCGCATCTGGAATGATAGCGCGAGCTGTTTCTGACATTTTTCACATTCAGCTCCCTGCCCCGTTCGATGCAGTTGATGCACTTATGTTCTGCACCATGATACATATAGACCCTGCGGATATCCTTCATGGAAGAGATCAGCACCACATAGAGCACAAACAGCCCCAGACGAATCCCGCCTTCCACAATCGCCAACAGGGTATTGCTTACAATATAATCCCGGAAAAAACCAGAGATCACATAAGGCAATATCATAAATATCGCTACAGCCATCACCACAGAAAATGCCACCGTACAACCCATCACTACTTTTTCTGCCCTCTCACCAAAGACTTTTAAAAGGACTGTTTCCAGTTTTCCAGGTGTCTGATCTTCTTCCTCTTCATAAAAACTGGCAGAATACGTCAAAGTCTCCATTCCCAGCACCAGCGAATCTATAAAATTCACCACCCCCCGGATCAAAGGAAGCTTCGCCCAAGCATGATCTTTGGCAATCCCCTCATGCACACTGGTATGCACTTCAATCTCCCCGTCTGGTTTTCTTACAGCCACAGAATACTGACTCTTATTTTTCATCATAATCCCTTCGAGTACAGCCTGCCCGCCTATTCCTGATGGTCTCAATTACTCTTTCACATCCTTCTTCTTTTGCGACAAATGCGCACGATTAAAAACAGGTTGGGATTATTCGACCCATAACCCCAACCCTTCTTTTAAAAACTTATTTGTTAATACCATACTTACGATTGAACTTATCAATACGTCCACGGGCAGCCGCTACTTTCTGCTGACCAGTATAAAAAGAATGGCATTTGGAGCAAATCTCCACATGAATGTCCTTTTTCGTAGAACCTGTCACAAACGTATTGCCGCAGTTACAGGTCACAGTCGCCTGATAATATTCCGGATGGATTCCTTCTCTCATTTCGTTTCACCTCTCTGATTATATTCGTGAACTTCTGGCCAAGCCAATTCCTGGTCAATGCCGCTCCGCTACTTCCACGACAAGATACCCCAGACTATCCCTGCAAGTCCCTACAGTTCCCTTCACGTTATCTTCGCCATTATAGCACACCGCAGGCGGAGACGCAAGCGTTTTTTCATGTTGTTATTTGACTGGCCATATGTATTGTGGAGAAAGGCGACGGGACTGTCGCAGAATGTAGTTCTGGCCCACCAACCCCAGGGGCCGCCGCGGAACAGGGCGTTGGGTTTTGGACAAATAGTGCTGTGTAGATTGGAGCGGACAGTCGGTGAAGTTTGTATGAGCCAGTCGAACACGTTCATGTGTCCGACTGGAGCATACAAACTTTGCCGACTGTCCGATACACTCTATGCAGACATTTGTCCAAAGCCCAGCGACCTGTTTCGCGGCGGCCCCATCACTGTCGCTGTCTCTCATTTCTATCGCCACTAAAAAAACCTAGTCTTCTTCGCATTCTGCGCAAACTCTTCATTATTTTTGGTGCGTGCGAACAGGTTCAATATCGTCTCCACCGCATCATCCGCCTTCATCCCATTCAGCGCCTTCCGAATATTATCCATCGCCTGCTGCTCCTCTGTATTCAACAGCAGATCCTCTCTTCTCGTACTGGACTTCGGAATATCAATCGCCGGAAACACTCTCTTCTCCGCTACCTTACGGTCCAACACCAATTCCATATTGCCCGTACTCTTAAATTCCTCATAGACCACATCATCCATCTTGCTGCCGGTATCCACAAGCGCTGTTGCCAGAATCGTCAGGCTCCCGCCCTCTCTCATATTGCGCGCTGCTCCAAAAAAACGCTTCGGCATATGAAGAGCAGCCGGGTCAAGACCTCCTGATAAAGTACGTCCGCTGGGCGGAACCGTCAGATTGTAGGCACGTGCCAGACGCGTGATGCTGTCTAAAAGAATCGCCACATCCCGTCCGCTTTCCACTAAGCGCTTCGCACGCTCAATCACCATCTCGGAGATCCTCTTGTGACGCTCTGCCAACTCATCAAAGGTAGAATAGACCACTTCCACATTCTTGCCCTCAATGGCCTCTTTTACGTCTGTAACCTCCTCCGGACGTTCATCAATTAATAAAATAATCAGATACATCTCCGGATTGTTTTTGGTAATGGATTTTGCCACATCCTTAAGCAGCGTCGTCTTTCCTGCTTTTGGCGGAGAGACGATCATCCCGCGCTGGCCTTTACCAATCGGTGCAATCTCGTCCATAATCCGCATGGCCATACTCCCGCCTGCACGCTCTAAGCGGATACGCTCATTGGGGAAGATCGGGGTAAGATCTTCAAAATTCGGTCGCTTTGCATTGGCCTCCGGATGAAGCCCATTGACCGATTTTACATAGAGAAGGGCACAGAATTTTTCCTTCTCTGTCTTGACTTTGGTGTTTCCCACTACAATATCGCCCGTTTTCAGACCAAATCTGCGAATCTGGGAAGGAGATACATAGACATCGTTTTCTCCTGGCAGATAATGATCGCTTCTTATAAATCCAAAACCGTCGGTCATCACTTCTAAGATGCCCTGTACCGTCTGCCCGCTGTCTAACTGCTCCATATCCTGCGCAGACTTTCCGCTGTCCGCCGCCTGGGACTTTATCGCTTCTGTCACCTGGGCCTTTTCGTCCTCTGCAATCATCGCCTCAATCACAGCTTCCTTCCGCATGCTCGAAATCCCTTTGATGCCGCGGTTTTTAGCCACATCCCGCAATACGGTCAGTGACAGAGATTCATACTTTTCTCTCATATTGTTCATACATTCCTCCTGTTATCCTATCTCTTCGTTCCTGTTACTTAATACTGGGGAAGCCTATGCCAGACCTGACAGATGCTTTTTACGAATCACTATCAGTATACTCTTTTTGTATCAAAATGAAAAGGGGAAATTTCCTGAAATTCTTGATTTTTACAGTATGCTGTGATAGATTGTTACCATGAAATTATGGAATGACAAACCTTATCACTCTCTGGATTATGAATTAAAGAAGCGTTTTGGTGAAAAGGTATACCGCCTCTCTCTTCATGGCGGGATGACTTGTCCCAACCGGGATGGTAAAATAGGATACGGCGGCTGTATCTTCTGCAGCAGCGGCGGTTCCGGAGATTTTGCTGCTGATCCTGCTCTCTCTGTCCGGGAGCAGATCGAAAAAGGGAAAAAACTTCTGTTATCCAAACGTCCCGTACACAAGTATATTGCCTATTTCCAGGCTTTTTCCAACACCTATGCCCCTGTCTCCTATCTGCGCGCTCTCTTTACAGAAGCCATCGAAGACCCGGATGTCGTCCTTTTGTCGGTCGCCACCAGGCCAGACTGCCTGGAATCAGAGATTGTGAAACTTTTATCAGAATTAAATCAAATCAAACCTGTCTGGGTAGAGCTGGGATTGCAGACCATGCACGAAGATACGGCTTCTTTGATTCGCCGGGGCTATTCCCTGCCGGTATTTGAAGATGCTGTCAAAAGGTTAAGAGCCAAAGGCATAGAAGTGATCGTCCATGTGATCTTAGGACTTCCAGGAGAAGATCAAGAGCGGATGCTGCGCACGATACAATATCTCAATACGCAGGATATTCAAGGCATAAAACTTCAATTGCTGCATATTTTAAAAGGGACAGACTTGGCGGAATACTACAGACAATCGCCTTTTTTTGTGTTTTCCATGGAAGAATATGTACAGATGATTCTTGCCTGCCTGTCGCTCTTAAGACCGGATATCACCATTCACCGTCTCACCGGCGACGGGCCAAAGGATCTTTTGATTGCGCCGCTTTGGAGCCAGGCCAAACGCCAAGTGCTCAATACCATCCACCAGGAATGTAAGCGGCAAGAGATCTGGCAGGGCAAATCCTGTCTGATACATGATAAACAATAGATTTCTGGCTTCTTTAGCAAACCTATTGTCATGAACAAGGAGTGTAACTATGGCTGATACGCTGACTCTCTACAAACTGATTATCTTAAAGATGCTGGAGCAGATGGACGCACCGCTGTCCAATTCCCGTATCTCAGAATTTATCCTGGGTAAAGGATATACCAATTATTTTTCCCTCCAGCAGTCCCTCTCGGAGATGGTGGAGACCGGACATGTAGATGTGACCTCTGATACCAACAGTACCCTGTACCGCATCACTGATGCAGGAAAAGATACCCTGAACTATCTGGGAAATAAGATCTCCGATGCCATCTGTCAGGATATCAAAGAATATCTGCGGGAGAATCGGCTACATATCCAGAGCGATCTCTCCACCACTGCCGACTATTATCTTGGGAAAAATAATGACTACCTGGTACACTGCCAGGTACTGGAACAACATTCTACACTGATTGATCTGACTCTCTCGGTTCCTTCTGAAAAGCAGGCAGTCTCTGTATGCCTGAACTGGAAAGGAAAGAGCCAGGAGATCTACGCGCATGTGATGAAAGAATTGCTATGAACATATGTTCAGTCTTCTCCATCCCGCCAGGACTGGATTGTCTGCGCGAGTTCTTTTATATTGCGGATAATATGTGCAAAAGCCCCTGCTTCATAAAATTCAATCAATATAAGCCCTGCCGGAACTGCGATGATCATTCCTAAGATCCCATGAACCCGATATCCAACAAATAAGAAAAACAATGTGGTCAGTGTGTCGATGCCAATGCTGTCCCCCACCATCTTAGGCTGGATCAGCTGTCGGGTGGCCTGTGTGATCACATACAGGCTCAAAAGACCCACAGCTCTTGGAATCGCATCGCTTAGCGCGCAAAACAACGCCCACGGGAGCAGGACGGTCCCGGTTCCCAACATAGGCAGAAAATCTAAAAGCGCGATTACCGCTGCCAGAAGCAGTGCATATTCGATCCTCATAATCAGAAATCCCACGGCTAAGATCACGCCGACGATCCCCATAATCTTAAACTGTGCACGAAAATATCCGCCCACTGCATATTTCATATTAGACCAGACCATGGACAACTGCATCCTCATACTCTCAGGTATCAGATTTTTAATAATCCGATGCACCCGTTCTCTCTGTGCGATAAAAAAATAGGCAAATAATAATACAAAGATAAAAGAGACCATCAAAGAAGGGATATTTTTCGCCATATTTCCCGCTGCTGCCATGGTTCCGCCGCCTAAGCCCCCAATGATATCCCCCAGATAGTCAGTAAAATGGTCGGTAAAGTCCGCGATCTTTTCCCGCATATCCGGCGACATCTTAGAAGCCACTCCCTGCAGATTCTCTGCAATCCGGTCCAGTCCCTGTATCAGTGCCTGATAATAGACAGGAAGCCGGCCGATCAATTCTCCGGATTCTCTTACAATCCACAAAACCGCATAATAACAAGCCAGTACAATCAAAAAAATCGTTCCAAAGATAATCCCAAAAGAACTATGCCTGCGCACGATATGAAGGCGCCGCTCCAAAAAGCGCACCAGGGGATTTGCCAGTTGTGCAATCAGCCATCCTATGATCATCGGCAGAAAAAATTTCACCAGTGCAGGAGCTACAAAGATCAGCAGTAAAATCTCTCCAATAAATATCCCGATGTTTAAAAGATTTCTGAAAACTTTCATATAGATGTTTCCTCTGTGTCACCCATAACACCTATCATGCCCTCGATCACTTCCCAGATCTCTTCACGTCCCTGTTTCGTCTGTGCGGAAAAAGGAAGCAGCTTTGTACCCGGCAACAGCTTAAGTTCCTCTTTTAAAAGTTTTAACTGCTTTGCCACCTGGCTTCTCTTGATCTTATCCAGTTTAGTAGCGATAATGAGCGGTTCATAGCCCTGGCTTAAGATCCATTGATACATCTGCTTGTCATTGGCAGAGGGGGCATGACGGATATCCACCAGCAAAAATACAGCTCTTAGTTGTTTTGACTGATGAAGATAGCGCTCTACCATCTGTCCCCACTGCGCCCGGATCTCCTCACTTGCTTTGGCATAGCCATAACCTGGAAGATCTACCAGATAAAACATCTGATTGATCTCATAAAAATTGATCGTCTGCGTCTTCCCTGGCTGGGAAGAAGTCCTTGCCAGGGATTTGCGGTTCAAAAGGCCGTTGATCAGAGAAGATTTTCCCACATTGGACTTTCCGGCGAAAGCCACCTCCGGGTGTATATTCTCCGGGAGCCTGCTTGTGATCCCGCAGACGGTCTGAAGTTCTGCCTGTTTTATGATCATAATTACCTCTTATACAAATGCATTGGTTAGCACTTCATTCATGGTCTCTGCATATACCATCTCCAGGCCGCCTGTGATCTCATGGGACAGTTCTTCTACGTCTCTTCGATTCTTTTTAGGCACGATGACACGTTTGATCCCCGCACTCTTAGCGGCTAACAGCTTCTCCTTCAGGCCGCCGATGGGCAGGACTCTCCCTCGCAGTGTAATCTCTCCTGTCATAGCCACATCTGCCCGTACTGGTTTCTCCAGGATCGCCGACAGCATGGCAGTAGCCATCGTAATACCCGCAGATGGTCCGTCTTTTGGCACTGCTCCCTCTGGAATATGAATATGAATATCATGTTCCTGGAAATACTCTTTTTTCAGTTCATAATCTACGCTGACCGAGCGGATATAGCTGACCCCGGCTTTGGCAGACTCCTGCATCACATCCCCTAATTGTCCGGTCAATTCCAGATTTCCTTTGCCTGGCATCAGATTTACTTCGATCTCCAGTGTGTCACCTCCCACACTGGTCCACGCCAGTCCTCTGACAATCCCGATCTCATCTTTTTCATTTTTATCCTGAAAATCATACAAGATCTTACCCAGATATTTTTCCAGGTTTTTCTCGGTCACACGGACACTGTTTTTTTCTTCTTCTAAGATCTCACGGTCTGCCTTACGGCACACGGCTGCAATCTTGCGTTCCAGATTGCGCACACCGGCCTCTCTGGTATAATGATGGATGATCTTCTCCATGGCTTTTGTGTTGATCTGAAGCTGCGCTTTTTTCAGTCCATGACGTTTTCTCTGTTTGGGAAGCAGATGATCCTGTGCGATGTGCAGTTTCTCATTTTCCGTATAACTGCTGACCTCTATGACTTCCATACGATCTAAAAGCGGCCTTGGGATAGTCTGTGTATCATTAGCTGTACATAAAAACATCACTTCTGACAGATCCACCGGAAGCTCCACATAGTGATCACGGAACTTTACATTCTGCTCACTGTCCAGCACTTCTAACAGGGCAGAGAACGTATCCCCTCTGTGGTCACTGCTCACTTTGTCGATCTCATCCAATACCATCAGCGGATTTTTGACTCCTGCCTGTCGGATGCCATCCGCAATCCTTCCTGGCATGGCGCCAATATAAGTCCTTCTGTGTCCCCGGATCTCAGCCTCGTCGTGGACACCTCCCAGACAGATTCGTACATATTTTTTATTAAGGGCATGAGCGATAGAACGAGCCACCGAAGTCTTGCCAGTCCCCGGAGGCCCCACCAGACACAGGATCGGACTTTCTCCTTCCTTAAGCATCTGACGCACCGCCAGAAAATCAAGCACCCGTTCTTTTACCTTTTCTAAACCATAGTGCTCTTTTTCCAACACCTTCCGGGCCTTTTTCAGCTCCAGGCAGTCTTCGCTTCTTTTATCCCAAGGAAGGTCTAAAAGTGTCTCGATATAGCCCCGGATTACCGAAGCTTCCGCGGAATTAGAACCCGCATTTAAAAATCTCTGGATCTCTTTTTCGATCCGCTTTTTCACTTCTGTCGATGCCTGCAGCTTCTTTACCGCCTTACGGAATTGATCTGCCTCTGCGTTGGGACCATCGTCGCCTAGTTCTTCCCGGATCACTTTGATCTGTTCTCGTAAGATATATTCTCTTTGATTTTTATCCACACGAGCTTTTACCTTGGTCTGGATATCCCGTCTGTACTGCTCGATTTCCAACTCATTGTTAAGCATCATGCAGAGCGTCTTGTAGCACTCTTCATAACTACCAATATCCAAAAGTCTCTGCCTCTGTTCCCATCCAAAAGGAATATGAACCATCGCCTGTATCAGAAGCTGCTCCAGATCAGCGCTTTCTAACACCTGATTGACGATATCTTTTCCGATCTTATTGACATTTTCTGTGTATTTTAGAAAGATTTCTTTTAGATTGCGAAGCATGGCCTCTCTGGCGTTGTCATGAGGACCCTCAAAAGCTTCCAGATCTGCCCTCTTGATGGAGGCTTCTAAATATTCTTTCTCTTCCATCTCCAACAGCTCGGCCCGATAAAGTCCCTCCACCAGAACTCTTAATACATTATGTGGTATCTTTACAATCTGTTTGATCTCCGCCACTGTACCAAAGGAAAAGAGATCTTCCTTTTTCGGCTCTTGGGCCTCTGGATTCTTCTGTGTCACAAGAAATAGTTTCTGTTCCTCTGTCAGTGCCTTCTCTACAGCTTTGACAAGCTTTACATCGTCAATATCAAAATGGGTAATCATCTTTGGAAGAATCGTCAATCCACGCAGTACAACTGTAGGCATCTGTATCTTTTCTCTTCCCATTTTCCCCTCCTATTCAAAAGGGCTGTCATAAGACAGCCCAGGTTCTTTACTTTCTTGTAATAATGGGCACACCGGTGCCCTCCACCGCTCCGCGGGTGATGGTGCAGCTACGGATGCTGTTATCGGAAGGAATCGTAAACATCAGATCCATCATCGTCTCTTCCATAATGGAACGCAATCCTCTCGCTCCTGTCTTCCGGGAGATGGTCTTTTTAGCCACCGCTTTTACAGCGTCTTCATCGAACATAAGTTCGACATCATCCAGTTCAAACAGCTTCTGATACTGACGGATAATAGAATTTTTTGGTTCTAATAGTATCCGCACCATATCCTCCTGGGTCAGCGGGTCCAAAGATACCGCTATGGGTACACGTCCCATAAACTCAGGAATCATACCAAACTTAATAAAGTCCTCCGGCAGAGCATTTCTCAAAAGCTCTCCCACATTTTCCCTGCGTTTATCCCGGATATCCGCATTAAAACCGATGGACTTGCGGTCCATACGAGTCTCAATGATCTTATCCAGTCCCTCAAAAGCACCACCGCAGATAAATAAGATATTGGTCGTATCAATCTGCAAAAGCTCCTGATGCGGATGCTTTCTTCCGCCCTGTGGAGGAACCGAAGCAACCGTCCCTTCTAAAATCTTTAAGAGCGCCTGCTGCACGCCTTCTCCTGATACATCCCTGGTAATCGAAGGATTCTCCGATTTGCGGGTTACTTTGTCAATCTCATCAATATAGATAATTCCTTTTTGTGCGCGTTCGATATCATAGTCTGCTGCCTGGATGATCTTTAAGAGGATATTCTCCACATCCTCACCCACATATCCGGCTTCGGTCAATGTAGTGGCATCTGCAATGGCAAATGGCACATTTAGGATCCGCGCCAGCGTCTGTGCCAGCAATGTCTTGCCAGAACCTGTGGGGCCAAGCAACAGGATATTACTCTTCTGAAGTTCAATATCCAGATCTTTGGAAGAAAGGATTCGCTTATAATGATTGTAAACCGCTACAGAGAGCACTCTTTTTGCCCTCTCCTGTCCAATCACATACTCATCTAGAAAATTTTTGATCTCTTCTGGTTTTAACAGATTGATCTCTTCCTCTAACTCAAATCCGCTCTCTTCTTCGCCAAGTTCCTCGTCGATGATCTCTGAGCAAAGTTCTACACACGCATCGCATATATAGACACCGTTAGGTCCTTTCAGCAACTTCATAACCTGACTCTCTGTCTTGCCGCAAAAAGAACATCTGATTTCATTTCTAGCCATGTAATTCTCCCTTAATGTCTTGCCAGAATCTGGTCGATCAGCCCGTAACTCTTCGCCTCTTCTGCTGTCATATAGTTGTCGCGCTCGGTATCTCGCTCAATGACTTCCAATGGCTGACCTGTGCGCTCTGCCAGGATACTGTTTAATTTCTCTCTGGTGCGCAAAATATGTTTCGCAGCGATCTCGATCTCTGTCGCCTGCCCTTTGGCACCGCCCAGAGGCTGGTGAATCATAATCTCTGCATTGGGCAGGGCAAAACGTTTATCTTTCGCACCACCGGCCAGCAAAAATGCTCCCATGCTGGCTGCCATACCAATACAAATGGTCGAAACATCACATTTGATATAATTCATGGTATCAAAGATCGCCATTCCTGCTGTCACAGAGCCACCCGGACTATTGATATATAAATGAATATCCTTGCCGGGATCCTCGGATTCCAAAAACAGAAGCTGTGCAACGATCAGACTGGCTGTCGTCTCATTCACTTCTTCTCCAAGGAAAATAATCCTCTCTTTTAATAACCGGGAGTAGATATCATAACTTCTCTCTCCTCTGCTCGTCTGTTCAATGACGTAGGGTACTAATGCCATATTTATCCTCCTCCTAACTCGTCTGATCCGTAACAACGCGCTTCTATGGTCGTGAACAAAGGGCACAGCCCGCCAGCTATGCCCTCCTGTGCCGCTTCGCAGTACAAGTCTTAGAAATTACGCCTCGACCGCTGCTTCTGTCACCAGATCAATGGCTTTCTGGATCACAATATCTTTCTTGATCTCGTCTTTCTGATAGTCTCCAATCATCTCTTTGACTTTGTCAACTTCCATCTTATACATCTCTGCCATCTTAGCCATCTCATCTTCCAAATCCTGCTCGGTGGCTTCTAGATTCTCAGCCTTTGCAACTGCTTCTAATACCAGTCTGCTCTGGATATTCTGTGTTGCCCTTGGCTTCATCTGCTCTCTGTAATTCGCTTCACTCATGCCGGTGATCTGGAAATACTGCTCCAGAGACAGGCCCTGCATCTGCATTCTCTGACCAAATTCTTCCATCATCTGCTCGGTCTGGAACTCTACCATCGCATCCGGGATCTCCATGGTCGCTCCCTCGATGATCTTCTTGATCACTGCATCTTCTTTGGCTCTCTTTGCATCTGCCTCTTTATCTTTGAGAAGTCTTGCCTTAATGTCTTCTTTATATGCATCCAGGGTATCAAATTCTGATACTTCCTGAGCAAATTCATCATCTACTTCCGGGAGTTCTTTCACTTTGATGCCATGTACCACACATTGGAAGACAGCCGCCTTGCCTGCTAACTCTTTGGCATGGTACTCTTCCGGGAACGTTACATGAACTTCTTTTTCTTCTCCGATGGTCACTCCCACAAGCTGCTCCTCAAATCCTGGGATAAATCTTCCAGAACCGATGGTCAGCTCCTGATCCTTTGCTGTGCCGCCCTCAAATGCCACGCCGTCCACAGATCCTGCATAGTCAAGCGTAATCATATCTCCATCCATCACTGCGCGGTCGTCAACGGTGATGGTTCTGGCATTGGCTTCTCTTTCTTTGGTAATCTCTGCCTCGATCTCTTCGTCCACCACTTCAATCGCTTTTTTCTCCACTTCCACCCCTTTATACTCACCCAGGGTCACTTCCGGCTTCACAGCCACAGATGCAGTAAAGATAAGCGGCTTGCCGCTCTCCATCTGTACAATGCTGATCTGAGGACGGGACACAATCTCTTCCTCGCACTCCTCTAATGCGTCAGCATAAGCGGTAGGAAGCAGTTGATCCAATGCTTCATTATAAAACACTTCTTTTCCATACATCTTCTCTATCAATTGACGAGGCGCTTTGCCTTTGCGGAAACCTGGAATATTGATATTTTTCTTTTCTTTTTGATATGCTGCCTGAATTGCCTTCTCTACTTTCTCAGCTGACACCTCGATGGTCAGCTTTGCCATGTTTTTCTCCTGTTTCTCTACCTGTACACTCATGATCGCTAACGTATCCTCCTTCATAATTCATGACAATAGATTTGCCGGTGAAGCTCACAATCTATTGTTTGTATCTTAGTATTCCCTGATTTACATACTCATAGACATTATTG
>CAJUGG010000048.1 GCA_910585995.1 uncultured Lachnospiraceae bacterium | reverse complement strand
GGCACCTAATGCTAAATATTCACGAATGTTAATTTTGATGTATTTATCCTTTATTAGCATTCGCTTTCTTCCTCATTTCCATAAATGCCCTTAATTCAGCTTCTCCTTTAATTTCCTTCACAGCCACAGGAACACGAACCGGACGGTCATTGGCAGATGCTTCAATCGCATCTGCAAACATCTCCACCTGCTCTCTGCCGGAAATAACAAAATTTTTATGAATTTTTTACATCTCAATCCCTCTCCTTGCCCCCACTCCGTGATCGAACGGATGTTTCCTCTTCTTCATCTCTGTCACATAATCCGCCAGTTCTAAGAGTTCTTCTCCTGGATCTCGTCCGGTCAGTATTACTTCCAGTCCTTGAGGGCGATTGACCAGAAGGGAAAGGGCTTTTTTCTGATCGATCAGACCGTGTTCATAAGCGCTCATGAACTCGTCGATGATGAGCATCTCATAGCCTTCTTCTGCCGCCTTTTTGGTCACATCCAGGAAGAGCTGGGTGTAGGCAGAGGCAGCATCTTTTTTCTGCTCTTCTGTCATATTCCAGAAAAATCCAAATTTCTCCTGGCAGCAGCAATAGTCAATCCCCAGTTTCTCAAGCATCTTTACTTCGCTGGAGCTTCCGTCTTTCATACACTGGCAAAATAATACTTTCATCCCATATCCTGCTGCGCGCACGGCAAGTCCCACGGCGGCCGTCGTCTTGCCTTTTCCGTCTCCGCAGTAAATGTGCAGACATCCTTTTACAGTATCCATAAGATCACTCCTTTCACCGCCAGACAGATCACAAGTGCCAGGACCGCCGTTCCATACAATAGTTGATTGGCCCGCCGGATATCTTCGTATTCCACCGGACGGTCTGCATCTCCAATCGTCGGCTTTTCATATAGTTTTCCAAAATAGTATGCGTTGCCTGCCAGTTCAATATGCAGCGCTCCTGCAGTCACTGCCTCTGTATGGGCTGAGTTGGGGCTTGCGTGATGCGCGTGATCTCTTTGATAGATCCGAAAAGCATGCCGCGCATCCATCCCTGACAGAGCGCTCGCGCCGATCATCAGAAACGCCGAGAGCCGAGCCGGGAGATAGTTGAGTACATCATCAAATCTCGCTGCTGCTCTGCCAAAATACAGATACCGCTCATTTTTATATCCCACCATGGAATCCATCGTATTAACCGCTTTGTAAAAATATCCCAGCGGTGCTCCGCCAATCACCATAAAAAGAAGCGGTGCCACGATGCCGTCCGACGTATTCTCTGCCACCGTCTCCACTGCCGCCTTAGTGACTCCTGTCTCGTCCAAGACCGCCGTGTCGCGACCCACCACCATAGACACTGCATAGCGTGCACCTTCCAAATCTCCCGCTTTTAACGCCTGATACACCTTCATCGTCTCATCCTTTAACGCCTTGGTCGCCAAAAGCTGATAGCACATCACCGTCTCTAAAAAAAATCTCAGATACGGATGCACACACCCCGCCAGATACAAAAGGCCAGACGCCGCACCGAAAGTGATCCCCGCGGTCAGCACCAGTAAAAACACTCCTGCCAGAAACTCTCCCCCCTGCGTCTTGGGAAAGATCCTGCGAAGCAGCGTCTCTAAGCTCTCAATCAGGCGCCCCACTAAGCGAATCGGGTGATAGAGCCAGTAGGGATCTCCAATCAGCAGATCCAGTAAAAACCCAAGTCCTACTGCAAGCATTGATAATTCCATAATTCTGTCCCCTCCACAGGTGTCAGAAGATAGCCGCACCCATTTTTTACCTGATAGTCAAAATATGATTGCTTCGGACTCCCATAGCGCTCCATAATCGCCATAATTGTCCCCCCATGCACCACCAATGCCACCCGTTGCAGTGACTCTTTATCCGCACTGTCTGTTATTTCTTTCACAATCCTGGCAAACCCTTCCTGACAGCGCTTTTGAAACTGCTCCATCGCCTCTCCATGGGGAAAAGGAAGCGTCCCGCCGCTGTCAATCCATGCCTGATAATCCGGGTTCCCGTCCAGTTCCTGATAATTTTTATTTTCAAAATCTCCAAAATCACATTCCCTTAGCGCGGGCACCAGCAGCATCTGCTCTTTGGGAATCGAAAAGATCAGCTGCGCAGTCTCGATGCACCGCTTCAAGGGGCTTGCATAGACCCGGTCCGCCAGGGGATAGGAGTGTTTTTTCAGGAGCGCAATGCCCTCTTTGCTAAGCGGCTCGTCTGTCCGGCAGCCCAGATAACGCCCCTCAAGATTGCCCTGCGTAAGGGAATGTCGTATCAATAAGATCTCAGTCATGTTTGATCACCGTCCCGATCCCGCAGATCACCCGATGGACTTCGCTGGACTCTTTTGCGATCTCACAGCAGATCCGCCCGGTCTTCTCCCGATAGGCCCGGTCAAAGGCATCCACAGGCACCACTCCATAGCCAAGCTCATTGGTCACTATGACAATCTGCGGATTCTCTTTCTTTAGCCGCTCGAAAGACCACTCCTGCCCGCTCTCCATCATCCGTCGGATATATTCGTGAAAATGATAACAAAGTCTTGCCGAATACAATGCTTCCATCGGGCACACAGCCCCGTCCACCCCCTCCTCCTCACAGATGGCAAATCTCTCATATGCATATGCTTTTTTCCCTTGAAAGCACCCACCTGTCACCAAAATCATAACCATTTTCCTCCCAGCATCAACACAATTACAAACATCAGTTCGCATAACTGCACAAAAAATCCGGCGATATCCCCGGTCGTGCCGCCAAACTCTTTGAGCGCCACATGATGATAATACCTGTACATGACTGCCGCCGTCCCAAAGAGCAGCGCAAAAAGCCCCGGATGCACCCAGTATGCCGCCACCGCACTCAGGATCAGCCACCCCGTCAGAGCGCTCACTACCGCCCTTTTCTGCGCTGCATCCGCAAACATGCCAAGAGAACCCTTTTTATTGGCACAGGGAAAATACACCAGTGCGAAGCCACTCAGCGTCCTGGACACCACATAGCCCACGCACACCACCGGGAGCGCTTCCATGGACAACTCTCCAAACGCTCCCAGCGCCAGGATCATATACAGGCACCCCATGATAATCGCAAAAGCTCCTGCATGGGAGTCTTTTAAGATCTCCAGTTTTCGTTCCTTCGGCTGGCAGGAACTAAGCGCATCCACCGTATCCAAAAATCCATCCAGATGTATCCCTCCTGTCACCAGCACCGGCAGAGCCACAAAGCCTGCCGCGCGCATCAGGCTGCCCAGATCCATCCACGCACAAAACCTTCCATATCCATAGACCAAAATCCCGATCACCACACCGATCCCTGGGAAAAAACACATCATATATTTCATATTTTCCTTATCCCAATCCGCCTGCGGCATGGGAATCTTGGAAAACATGGCAAATGCAATCAAAAAACTGTTCGATATTTTTTTTCTCATACTGTCTGCTTATCCCCTTTATACCGTACCGGGACCGAATAGACCACCTCTACTGCCTGGGCGGCCATAGCGGCAAGTTCCCGGTTGATCCGGGCCAGATACTGCTGATAGCGCCTGGTCTCTTCGTCGTACCAGATCCCGTCGCCAAAGATCTCATTGGATACCACGATCAGATGTTCACACTGGCTGTGTATCTTGTGAATCCCCTCTAAGGTCTCTTCCACACAGCGCTCTTTGGCGCCATTCTCCTGATACAGTTCATTTGCCACCAGATTTGACATGCACTCCAAAAGGATCGTGCCATAGCCTGCAGCCTTTGCCTCTTTTAGCCTTACCGGACATTCCAGTGTATCAAATTCCTTCTCTGCGCGCATCCTTCGGTGGCGGGCAATCCGTCTGTGGCACTCTTCATCATAAGGAATCATCGTCGCGATATACAGATAAGGTTTTTTCTGCCCCTGTAGCACCAGCTGTTCTGCATATTCTGATTTGCCGCTGCCGCTGCCTCCTGTGATCAAGGTTAACATCCTCTTCCTCCATATGTCCTGCACTGCTCTAAGAAACGATACGGCGCCTGCAGATTTGAATAGAAAAACAGATGTGGAAATCCTGCATACAGCGTCTCTGTGCCATGCACGCACTCCCAACCCCTGTCTCCCACAGGCTTTTGCGCATGAAAACTGTCTCCGCAGTCCTCGCTCTCCCAATAGTGAAATTCATGCCCGCGAAGCGTCATGCCGGCCTCTCCTAACATCTGATCCTCGGCCGCTGTCAATGTAATATAGCCAAAACGGCCCAGTTTTTGGGTCCGGTAAGCCTTTGCTTCCAGCACGCCTGCCATGGGATAGAAGACCCCGTCGGCGCCTTCTAACTCCCGGTGCAGATACAAAAAGCCCCCGCACTCCGCGATACAAGGCATCCCATCTCGGACTGCCTCGCAGACCGAAGCCCGCATGGAGCGGTTTTCACTCAGAACCTTTGCATGAAGCTCCGGATAGCCGCCGCTTAAGATCAGCCCGCAGACGCCCTCTGGCAAAATGCTGTCTGTCAGGGGCGAAAAGGGCACAAGCTCTGCCCCCATCTCCTCTAAAAGTTCCAGATTATCCAGATAGGTAAAGCAAAAAGCGTCATCTCTGGCCACTGCAATGCGGACAGAAGTGCCGTCCGGCAGAGGAGCAATCCGTCGAATGTCTGACTTTCCGGTATCTCCTTCCACAGAAAAATCGGCATGGGCATCACAGAGTCTTAACAGTTCCTCTATAGAGAGCGTCTCTTCCAGCACCTCTGCCAAGCGCTGTAATTTCTCCTTCAGAGCTTCGATCTCTCCCGGCAGCACCAGCCCTAAGTGGCGGCTGTCCAGGGACAATTCTTCTAATTTGGGCACATAGCCCAGCACCTTGACTCCCAGTTCCTGCTCGATCAGCGGTTTTAAGCGGTCATAGATCATGGGCGACACTTGATTCAGGATCACGGCACAGATCTGGCTGTCTCTTTGGTATTCCAAAAATCCCTTAATCGAAGCCACCAGGGACAGACTTGCCCCCCTGGCATTGACCAGAAGCACCGCCGGAAGGGACAGCGTACGCGCCACATCATACGTACTGCCCGCAAGCTGTACGCCCCCCAGTCCGTCGTAATACCCCATCACTCCCTCCACCACTGCCAAGTCGCAATCTGTTACATTTTTAACAAACAGCCGCCTCGTAGTCCTGGCATCGGTAAAAAAAGTGTCCAGATTACGGGATTTCGTCCCGATCACCTTTCCATGAAACATAGGATCGATATAATCCGGACCGCATTTAAAAGAAGCCACCCGATACCCGCGATTGACCAGCGCCTGCAGGATACCGCAGGTGATCAGCGTCTTGCCGCTTCCGCTTGATGGAGCGGTCAAAAGGATTCTCGGTATCTTCATACGGCGCCTCCCCTGCAAGTGATGATATAGATCGGATTTTGCCCCGTCATCAGATGATAGCGGCCAAGTTCTCTCGCTTTTGCCGTACTCATGGACAAGATCTCTTCCTCTATCAGAGGCAGGCTCTTCAGACAGTCCATTACCTCACTGATGGTCTCCAGGGTCACAGTATTGATCACCACGCGAATCTGCGGATTTTTCTCAAGCAGGCACGCTAATATCGCCTTTAGATTGCCCGCAGAGCCTCCGATAAAGGCATGGGTGGGCACCGGAAGATCGGTCAGTGCTTCCGGTGCACTTCCTTTGATCACCTGAATATTGGAGGTCTGAAATTTTCTCTTATTCTGTTCGATCACCCAGCAGGCTTCTGCTTGTCTCTCAATGGCATAGACCATGCCGTCCGCTGCCTGCAAAGCGATCTCCACCGTCACAGAGCCTGTTCCGGCACCCACGTCATAGACGACGGCATCCTTGGGCAGCTGAAGCTTTGCCACCGAAAGGCAGCGGACTTCGCTCTTGGTCATGGGAGGTTTGCCCCGGACAAATTCCCCATCGTCGATGCAGGCGCGCACACCGCTAAAGCACTCTGGATTCTCGATCAGCACCACACACAAGTCCTCATAGCTTCCCTGCCTGATCTGCGCCGGTGTGCCGGACAGGATCCGTTCCTGTGGATAGCCCAGCCGCTCTCCGATATGGATCTGCACATGGTTCAGTCCATATTCCTGCAGCTCCCTGCACATGGATATGACACTGTCTGATGTTCCCAGGATCGCAAATGTCTTAGGATGCGCAGCCACGGCTCCCACTAGGTTTGCCGACCGTCCATGTACACTTTTCAGGCAGACATCCTCCCAAGAAAGATGCAGCCTGGCGCAAAAACAGACGACAGAAGAGATGCCGGGAAGCGCCATGACTTCATAGTCTCTCTGTAACAGCACCTCGTACAGCTTCTTTGCCCCGCTGTAGAACCCAACATCCCCAGATAAGAGCACCGCCGCATGGGTATATGCCGGATGGGCGTCCAGATAGTCTGCGATCCTCTGCGCGTCGTACTCGCTGTGCACCGGCTTTTTAATCTCGCCTGCCACCGCCAACATCCGTTTAGCGCCGATCAGCACATCGGCTCTTTGTATCGCTTTGGAAGCCTCAAGCGTCAGGCCGTCCCAGGTTCCCATGCCAATCCCGATCAGTGTCACCACACGCCCGTTCTTTAAAGCGGTGTCTTCCGTCAGTTCTTTTGGCAGCTCTGTCCGCTCTGCTGGCAGTTCTTCTTCATCCGATTTTAAGATTACCATATTGTCCCACTGCTTGCTCTTTGGCTCCTGTCCGGCTTGTTTTAGCAGCTTTTCTTCTAAAATTGCGGTCACTTCCTGATAGGAATACCCCGCCTGCTCGGCTGGCCTTTGGATCAGGACCACTTTGGCCCCGGCATTTCTAGCTGCGCGGATCTTCTCCTGGAATCCTCCGGCTGATCCGGTCTCTTTAGTCACCAGATATTTGCAGTCATACTGCCTGAGCATAGCAGTATTCAGCTCCTCTGAAAATGGTCCCTGCATACAGATCAGATGTCTGCCGCAAAATCCCAGCTTTTCACAAGAGACTGCCACTTCCCCCGTGGACAACACACGTGCGAACACACGTTCTCTGTAGTCCGGCAGCATGGTATATTTCTTTAATTCCTTACTCCCGGTGGCAGCTAAGATATTTCCTGTGGTATTTTTCAGGTACTCCACCGCTTCTTCCACAGAACCAACCAGCACTGCATCCTCTGTCCCCTCAGCATCAGACTCGCGGATCAGCCGGATATATTCTGCTCCTGCCTGCTCACATGCCTGGGATACATTTAAGGAGACTTCCACCGCATACGGGTGCGTGGCATCCACCACAAGCGATGCTTGTTCTTTTTGTATAAATGCTGCCATCTCTTCTCTGTTCATCCGTCCGGCGCGCACCATCAGACAGGGCATCGGATGCAGCAGGGACTCCCCGTATTCCGTCGCCACACATGCGATGACGCTCACCTGCCTGTTCGCCAGATACTCTGAGAGCATCCTCCCTTCGGTCGTTCCGGCAAATATAATGACTGGTTTCATCTTCTTTCCTCCATACAGACGATATAATCCATGGCCGCCGCTGCCACCGTCACGCCGCCGCAGACCGTCTTAGGGATCAACAACCGCTTGGCATTGGCCCCTAAAAGAGCAGCCCGCCCGCAGACATTGCCAACTCCGGTGACAGAACGCACAAACTCTGACTCCGGAAGCTCTTCTTGGAATCCTACTTCTAAAAGCTCCTTGGAGGTATAGGTCACAAAAGGAACTCCGAGGCTGTCTGCAAGCGCGAGTATCCCTTCTTCTTCTTTTTTCAGATCAATGGATGCAATCTGTTGGATGCTCTCCTCGAAGATCCCATATTCTTCTAGTATCTCTTTTACCACTTGCTGAAGATGATGCCCGTCGCTTTTTTTGCGGCAGCCAATCCCCACCGTCAGAATCCGCGGCACCAGATGCAGGGTACGGGGAAATGGCTCTCCCTTACGGATATCAATCGTAAATCCCAGTTCATATTTACCCAAAAGATCCAGTTCTTTTGGCAGATTTCCTTCCACAGGATAGGCACTTCGCATCCCCACACGCGCGCCTTCTACCAGCTTGGCCGCAATCTCTTTGGCATACTGCATGGAGTCCATATACATACCCCTTTGGGCCGCAAATGCGTCCACCGCAAATTTTCCATGCAGGTCTGTCGCTGTCGTAATGACAGGCTCTGCCCCTAAGATCTTGGCTGACAACTGTGTCATCTCGTTGGCACCGCCCATATGTCCTGACAACAGAGAGACCGCATAATGTCCCTGTTCATCCACTACCACCACTGCGGGGTCGGTCTTTTTACTCTGTATCCATGGTGCAACGCTGCGTACGGCAATCCCGACTGCGCTGATAAAGACCAATACATCCTTGGTTACAAACTGTTCTTTTGTCCAGGCCTGCAGAGTATCCTGCAACACCTGTACTCCTTCTACAGACACTTCTCCTTTCTTTTTTACCCATGCCTCGCAGGACACCCCCTGTAAAGCCAGTCCTTCTGCCAGTCTCTGTGCCAGAACCGCCCCATGCTGGGTAAAACTTATGATTCCTGCTCTCATATCTTCAATCCTCTTACCCCCGTCTGCCGGCCAGCCTCCTGGCCAGCATTTGTACCTTTTTTGTTTCTCCTAATATGCCATATACTTTGGAAAAAGTCAGCACACCAATCTCCAACTTTTCCCGCGTTCTTTGGTTTACATAATATTCTATACGTTCCATGATGCGTTCCATCACAGGCTCTGTCATCTGTATCTCCTGAAGACAGGCGAGCGCGTCGTCTGTGGTCACGCTCTCCATCATCCGGCCAAGCACCGATACAGGCACGCCCAAAAGCGCTGCATGGACGGTTAAAAGCTCCATCCGGGCATCCGCATTGTGAGAATGGGTATTCATAATCCCGCCCGCCAGCTTGACAAATTTCCCGATATGCCCGACAAGCAGTACTCCTTTTGCGCCGTATTCCACCGCAGCATCTAATGCCTCTCCGACAAAATTGCTGCATTTGACGGCATCTTCCAGAGATAGTCCGTGTCCGTACTGCTCCAAAAAATCAATCCCATAATTTCCCGGCACGATCAGCAGATCTTTGTTTTCGTCAGAGAGTCTCTGTCTGATCTCTACCCGGATGGTATCGATCAGCGCCTGTTCACTCATAGGCTCCACGATCCCGCTGGTGCCAAGTACCGAGATGCCCCCCATAATCCCAAGCCTTGGATTAAACGTCTTAGCCGCCAATGCTTCTCCTTCCGGAATGGAGATCACCACCAAAAGACCGCCCTCATAGCCTGTCTGCTCACAGACTGCCCGTACTTCTTTTTGGATCATCTGTCTTGGCACCCGATTGATGGCTGCTTCCCCCACAGGCTGTTCCAGGCCCGGCTTTTTGATCCTGCCAACCCCTCTGCCGCCCTCAATACGGATCTCATTGCCCCTTACATCCTCCAAGCGGGACACCTCTGCATAGACCAAGATCCCATTAGTCACATCCGGGTCATCCCCTGCATCCTTTTGGATGGCGCAGCTTACACAGTCTCTCCCCACAGAGACATCCAGCACCTGCAGATGAAGCGGGATCTGCTTAGGTGTCATCAAATCCACATAGTCTGTCTTTTCTTTCGACAGCAGCATAAAAGCTGCCGCTTTGGCCGCTGCCGCTGCACAGGAACCCGTGGTATAGCCATATCTTAATCTTTGATGATTTTTATAGATAAACTGCTCCATGTGTCCTGTACTATCCCTTCAAATCCTGGAAAAACACCGGCAGCTTCTCTGCAAAGACTTCCAGGATCTGATCTGCCACCTCCCGGATCTGCGGATGAGCCGCGCTGCTGGTGCGCAGCCTGATAAAATGTCTCCATTCTCTTAGATTCATCGTCATGACCAGCTCCGTCTTCAGGGAGTTAGGCAGGATCGAACGGGCCTCCTGGGCAGATGCCCCTGCTTCTAGCATTTGAAAATAATAGTTTTCTGCGCTCTGCATCGCCTCGCACCAGATCTGGTATTTTTTGGCGTCTGCCGGATTGTTAAGATCATAACAAAATCCCGTCGCCAGATCGATCACTGAGATCTGGTTCTGAAACTGATCCTTGGAATAATTGCAGTAGCGTGTGCTCTCCTGGCTGTAGCTGGCCACCCGGTGACGCACGATCTCATGAGTGACACCCCGGTCGCAGATCACTTTGACCGTGATGCTCTCGTGCTCAATCACCGATTCATGTCCGCGCTTTACAATCCCTGCAATAAAACGCTCCGCTGAACCCTCGCTGATCTTGTCCTCGCTCTTGTAGCAGACCCGCCCGATACGCTCAATCTTCTTTAACATATCCTCATAATCTGCCATGTCTATAATCTCAATGGTTGGTTTAACAATAATCATATACTCTAGCTCCTATTGGAAGTTCCGCTTTGATTTAAGTTCCGCTTCAGCCCTTTACCCTCCCTGGATCTGGAATAATTTTGAGCCACCTTGTGTCTCAAAATCATTCCGGGCGGGTTCTGGGCTTTCGCTGTTTTTTGGTTTATTTTTATTCTTGGTGTTGGTAGGCTTCTACATGTCCTCCATCCCAGGTGGTGAGGTGATAGTAGACGTTCAGGGCCTGGTCGATCAGGGAGAGAGCCATGATGGCTCCGGTGCCTTCTCCTAAGTGCATCCCTGCCTGAAGGGGCGCTTTCATGCCGAGGCGCTCCATCACAAGCTTGGATGCTGGCTCTGCGGAGCAGTGGGTGACAATCATGTATTCTTTTGAAGTCTTACAGAGCATGGATGCCAGATAGGCGGAGATCGCAGAGATAAATCCGTCAATCAGGATCGGTAGCTGATAGTATGCTGCTCCCAGATAACAACCCACCATCCCGGCGATGTCTAATCCTCCGATCTTTGATATCACATCCAGCGCATCCTCTTTCCTCGGCTGGTTCACTTCAATGGCCTTTTGAATCGCGCGGATCTTGCGTTCTAACCCTTCCGTGGACAGCCCTGCACCGCGTCCGGTGACAGACTCCACTTCCTGATCAAAAAGAACGGCTGCACAGGCAGAACTGGTAGTCGTATTTCCAATCCCCATCTCTCCGGTTACAATCAGTTGATAACCTTCCTCTTTTAACTCCCGTATCAGGTCTGCTCCGGTCAGGATCGCTTGGATACATTCTTCACTAGTCATCGCCGGACCTTCCGCAATATTTCCAGTGCCATGGCGAACGACCAGGTTACGGATGCGCGGATGTTTTCCATCGGTCAAGGCGCCAATATTGACCGGAATGAGTTCGCAGCCTGCCATCTCACACATCACACAGGCGGTCGACAGCCTCTCCCCCATATTTTCCAGCACCTGTATTGTGACAGAACTGTCCGTCTGCGTCACGCCTTCCTTGACCACTCCATTGTCCGCTCCCATAATCACTACTGCCCGTTTGTCCGGATGCACACGAGAGGTTCTGTAAATGCCTGCTAACTGCACCAGCACCTCCTCTAGCCATCCCAAGCCCCGCAGTGGTTTACATAAAGAATCCCAGCATTTCCATGTCTCTTCCATAACTGCCTGATCCACAGGCTCGATTCCTCTGATCAACTCCTCCAAGCTTTGCATTGCCTATCTCTCCTATCTCTTTTTGTATTTCCCACAACCTCTACGGATGATTCCCTGTCTCATCACACCACTTCGCAATCTCCTCCACCAACGCAAGAGGCATCGGCTTTTGATAAGGCAAATGAATCGTCCCTTTACTGGTCTTATAATCTTTCAGCTTCTCTGAAAAATGTTCCACTGCCTCCGGACCCGGATACAGCCCGATATGCTTTTGAAAGCCCGCAAACTGGATGATATTGTGCCCCTTCCAAAAAGTCGGCATACTCCAGGAGATCCGCTCCTTCGCCTCAGGAAGTGCCTTCTTGATGACTTTTTTCATCTCCTCTAAGTATGGCTGTATCTCTTTTGGCTGTGCCTTGATATACTCCTCGATCGTCTCCGGCGCCTTCCCACAGTAATGCCCCTGGTTCTGCCTTTTAAACTCTCTTCCACATCTTGGGCATGTCCACATGTTCTTCTTTCTCCTTATGACTTTTGAACTACTCTTTTACATACAGCATTGCATTGCAGATCGTCGCTGCGATATTACTTCCGCCCTTTCTGCCCCTTGGGACAATATACGGCACACCTGCATTCATAATCAGTTCCTTTGCCTCCACCACATTGACAAATCCCACCGGTGCGCCGATGATCAAAGCCGGAGACACCTTTTTTTCCTGGATCAATTCGTACAGCCGAATCAACGCCGTCGGCGCATTTCCCACCGCAAAGATTACTTCCCGGTCAAGAGCTGCCCCCCGCTCCATACACACAGCCGCTCTGGTGCACTCCCTCTGCTTTGCCTCTTTCGCCACATCCTCATCTGTCATATAGCAGTAAGCTTCCCCACCGTATTCCATAAGTTTCTTCTTATTGATCCCCGACCATGCCATCTTCGTATCCGTCACAATCACTGCCCCTCTCCGAAGAGCTTCCACCCCAAGTCTAGCAGCATCCTTGGAAAAACACAGCTGATCCGCATAGTCAAAATCCGCCGATGTATGGATACACCGCTTCACAATGGAAAACTCCGGCTCCGGCCAAGTCCTCCCGCCAAGCTCCTGCGTGATGATCTCCATACTTCTCTTCTCAATCTCCTCCGGTCTCACAATCTCAATCCCATTCAGCATCCGATTCCAGCCTCCAATATCTCATATATTTTCTTCATATCCAAAGACCTGCGCACCAGATCAGCCAGCTTATCATACTCCTGCTCCTTATGTGCCGCCAGATCAAAATTCCAATGTTCAAAATCCATACCCTTTTTCTCCATGATCTGCCTCATCATCATCTCTGCAAATCCAGGTGTATCAAAAATCCCATGCAGATAACTTCCCAGCACACTTCCATCCTCATTGGAAAGAGCATCGATCCGTCCATCCTCTAGCCGGATCAACTCCTTACATCCACCCAGATTCTCAGAAGTACCCATATGAATCTCATATCCCGACACTTCTTTTCCTTCCCAGCCGCCAAAAAGACCTGCCCCTTTTATCATCTTACCACAGATCTGTGTCCGCGTCTTCTCCTCACTAAATACTGTCCTTGTATTCAGAAGTCCCATCCCCCGCATCGTCCCCCCATGCTCCACATGATAAGGATCTTCCATCACCTCACCCAGCATCTGAAATCCGCCGCAGATCCCGACAACTGACGTCTTCTTCTCCGCCTGCCGAAGAATCAAAGCCTCCATCCCGGACTCTCTAAGCCACGCAAGATCATCCATCGTATTTTTCGTCCCTGGCAACAGAATCAGATCCGGCTCCTCAAGCATCCCCGGCTTCTGCACATACCTTAGAGACACCCCCTCCATCCGCTCAAACGCCGCAAAATCCGTAAAATTTGAGATATGAGGCAGATGAATCACCGCCACATCCACCCCAGCCCCCTTCTTCGTCTGCAAAAGCCGCTCCGAGAGACTATCCTCATCATCCAGATCCAGCCGCTCCATAGGCACCACGCCCACCACCGGAATCCCCGTCTTCTCCTCAATCATCGAAAGCCCCGGCCTCAAGATCTCCACATCCCCCCGAAACTTATTCACCACAAGCCCCTTAATCATCCGCTGCTCCTCTTCCTCCAGAAGCTTCACCGTCCCATACAGTGCTGCAAAGACTCCCCCCCTGTCAATATCTCCCACCAATAGCACCGGAGCTTTCACCATCTTAGCCATCCCCATATTCACCAGATCATGCTCTTTAAGATTAATCTCCGCCGGACTCCCCGCCCCCTCAATCACAATCACATCATACTCCCGATCCAGCCTCTCATATGCCGCCATCACATCCGGAACCAACGAGCTTTTGTCCCGATAATAATCCATAGCCCGCATATTCCCCCGGACCTCCCCATTTACAATCACCTGACTCCCCACCTGACTCGTAGGCTTCAAAAGAATCGGATTCATATCAACCGTCGGCTCAATCCCACAAGCCTCCGCCTGCATCGCTTGCGCCCTCCCAATCTCCAGCCCATCCTTCGTAATATAAGAATTTAACGCCATATTCTGCGACTTAAACGGCGCCACCCGATACCCATCCTGCCAAAGCACCCTGCAAAGCCCCGCCGTCAAAAAACTCTTTCCCGAATTAGACATCGTCCCCTGCACCATAATAACCTTCGCCATCTTACTCACCTCTTCATCGAATCTGCCCCAATATCCCCGGATCTTTTATTTTGGTATCTTCCGCCAACATCCAGATCTTCGTCATCACCTCTGCCATCTTCGGATCTTCATCCGCAAACGGCAAAAATACCTTCCCCCGATACTGAGAATGTACCGGCACAATATGTAGCATCGCATTCCCCACCTGGTGAACCACTCCGCTTCCCAGATGCACCGTATACTGCCCAAGCTTCCCCTCAATCCAGGCATGATTTCCCTCAAGCCTCACATTCCCGATCCCAAGAAGCTTCAAATTCCCTTCTACGATCACTTTACGCATCTCCATCGTAGAATGACTGCTGACAGGGTCTACACCGCCCACGTACGCCGTACTGACCACCAGATCCACATCCCGCATCACCTCACTGTAGACCAGATCCAGCACCTCCTTGATCTTCAGCGGCCTATACGTCTTACGGTCATAAAAAGCCACCCCTTCCAGTGTCGGCGCCTCAATATCGGCCGGTGAAAACCAATCCGCCAGCGCATAAATCACCGCCACAATATCCTCTTTATAATACACCTTCTGAAGCCCATCCTCATAGTCCGCCACCCAGCGTCTCTCCCGAAGCGTCGCCACTGTCTTGTTTGGCTGTATCTGATACCCGGCGAACAATCTGGACTCCTCTTTTTCAAGCTCCTCGGAAAGTTTCACATACAACTCCCGGAACACCTGCTTAAACGGCTGCCTGATCTTTCCTGCAAACAATTCTCTCTGATAATCCTGCCAGTGTCCGTTCCGATAAAAGTCCAAAGGATGCGCAATCCACACCTCTTCCTCCCCCGCAAGCGGTGTAATCTCTCCTTTTAGATCCCGAAGTCCCTCTTCCTCCCAAAATCCCATCAGACCTCTGTCATCTGTTGTCCGATAGATCAGCTTTTCTGCCATAGGCCGGATCACCGGATGCTGTAATAGCTTCTTCAGCTCCCATACCTCAAAAGCTGTCCGCTCCTCCATGGCCTGCTCTAGCATCTTTTTGCTCCGCCGATACTGCTCCTTTAATTCCTTACAGATCTTCTGACAGGTCATCACCGTCTCATGCTTTTTATAGCTTGCCGGAACCGACTTTAAGATCTTCCCATCCCGCTCGCACAATACCGCACTTTTCCCCGTCTCGTCCACCTGCACCCGCACCCGGATCTCTTCCACATCCTGCCAGGAAAAATACGCCTGATATTCCTCTGTCAGCCTGCTCTCCATCCGAAGAATCAGCCGCATCACATCTGTAAAACCTGCATGGATGCTCAGATTCTGCAAAGCCATATCCGCTGCCCGTTTTTCACTTGCACGCCTCTGCGCCCCAAACTGGCGGCTCTCCTTTTGAAAACGCATGATATACTGATAGCGTTCCAAAAGCTGAGTCTCTTTTACTTCCTTATCCTCAGACAAAGGCAACAGCCCCAAGCTCATCAGCAGGTCCTTATTTCTCTTTTTGTCAATCTCCTGTATCAGCGCCTCCTGCGTGACAGTTCCAAGGGCTGCATTGGCATATTTTCGCGCCCTGGCATGGGCACTGCTAACAGCCGAGTATTTTGCAGCATCATACAAAAGCTTAAAATCTTTCTCTCCTAAGCTCTTATAAGCCTCCCAGAACCATTGGATATCAAAGGCTCCGCTGCTTAACTCGTCTCTGCTAAGAGGCGTATATTTGGCCACCACAGCCATCATCTGATCCGTGATCCACTCGCTGGTATGAGCCATAAAATAATAACAGCCGCTTTGAAGCCCCGTTATGTTCAGGCACCCTGCGATGACTGGAATCCACTGAGGCGCATACATAGCCGCTTCCACCAGACGTTTTTTCGTGATGGAAGTGCTTTTGACCGCCCGCTTCAGATCCTCTCCTGTCTCCTCTTCTGCCGGGCGGGAGACCTTAAGCAGTTGACATAATACTGTCTGCCGGTCTGTCCCATACATCCCATATCCCCGTTTAAAAGGTTCCCTGCCAAGGGCTGTCAGGATCTGTATCAGATACGTAATCCCATAGACTGCCAGGATGTGCACCGCACACTTGGAAAATGGCGTCTCCTCTTCTCCGCGTCTTAACTCCACTTTTAAGATCATCGGAATCACTTCCTCATAGAGTTCACAGGCAACCTCTAAAGCTTCTTTTTCCTCTTTTCTTGGGTCAAATCCTTTTTGCACACTCCAGTAATCCCGGCCAAAGAACAACCACATATCCCGGCAGTCGATGCCTCTTCCCCTATGGGATGTCCAGGATCTTGCCGCACTTAATGCCTGCACCAGATGTTCCATCTGCCAGTTTTGAAAGATCGCCTGATAGAGCATGTCTTTTGTCCACATGCCCTTTCGATAGGCCTGGATACAGGCAAGCATATCTCCCCCGACCCGGTATTTTAAGACAAAGGCACTCTCCCAGTTCTCCTCCCAGGCAAAAGCAAGCCACCTGCAAAGCTCCCGAAAGAGCGGCAGATCCGTACAGGTCCTGGGAAGATTGCCTTTACTTGGTTCTCCCATCACCTGCAAAAGGCCCGAAAGGCCCGCCAGTGCCCAGTGCCCTTTTAAGGTGCCTGGCACATATTTTTGCAACAAAACAGAGATAACAGATTCCATCTGTCCGTCATATCTGGATTCCTGCATCAGCTTTTCAAAAGGAACCCGGCCAAATACATTTTGATAGAGAGCTCTTCTCTTTCGGTACTCTTTCTGCCTGCCAAGACAAGCCTGATACAGATATACTTCTACTAACAGCCTGGGGTCTTTTATCTCCTTTAGATAAAATTCCTCCCACAGATCCATAAATGGAAAATCCATATCCGCTGTATTGCTCCGATACCAGCTAAACTCCACACCCAGCGCCCGCTCTTCTCCATGCATATCCCGGTACTCGTCCTCTTTGTGAGCATCGATCAGAAGACTTAACTGTTCCCGTACCCGGATGCATACATTTTCATCGTATTGGAATAATTGTCTTGCCTGTCCCTTGTCTATGGTAAGCTTGGGTATCACAGGCTTTACATTGGGGCGATACAGACCATAGCCTGGGGTCTTTAAGATCTCTTCCACTTCCTGACTGCCGCCCACCAGTTCCCTGAGAAAGATCTGCTCTTTTTCCGTAGGATGCTCATAGGCTTTGAGAAGCGGTATCACTTTCTGATAGGGTCCTGGCATCTTTTCTTTCATATATCTGGAGAGTTCTAACGCTCCCAGATGACATTCCTCCGGCTTTTCCTTCAAAAGCCGGCTCACACAGTCCTTCATAGCTTCTGCTTCCTGTTTTTTCAAAAGCTTCAGAGCCAAAGGCTGACTTTTTTTATACCGGACCTGTGTCTCAATCTTCTGATATTCCTCTGCGGTCAGTTCTAGCAGATCCAGAAGCCTCCCGGCCACCTCTCTGGTACAGCATTCGGGATTGCGCAGGAGTTCAAGCAACAGCTCCCTGCGGATCTTACTTTTTGGTCTGTACAGCAAGATTCTGGCAGCCAGATGCCTGCCGCCTTGCATGGACAAGATCCTAAGAGCCGCATCATCCAGAAGTTCCTCCTCCTGTAAGGCCCAGGCCAGCAGACACATGGCTGCCGATACCTCCGGGACGCCTAACGTTACCCGATACCAGGACGGGATCATACAAGGGTGATAATCAATCCTCTTTTTTTCCAACTGCGGCAGTATCTCTTTTAACATCTCATACGAACGCAGGGCCTCTTCTCTAGTAAGAGAGAGCTTTTCCGGGGTGATCATCTTAGGCGCTCTTCCCTTGTCATAGGACATGCTGTACCCATACCGATAGCACCCGCTGTTCCGATAGTCCAAAAGGCTCCCCATCACATCTAAGACATCCCCTAACAGATACGGCAGATAACAGGCAGCCAGCTCTAAATCCCCCGGATAGTCAAACCAGATCTTTTTCGCCGTCTTTTGCTGTAAGGTCCTGTTCTGAAATGTCCCTATATAATAAGAAGCGATGATCAACTGGTTCTTGGTGCCCTGATCCGAGAGGCGTTTTACCGCTTCAGCAGCCTCGTGGACATCATAAAATCCCTTTGCCCACAACGCACAGCAGATCGCCACAGAGTCTTCTGTCTTTAACTGTTCTTCACAAAACTGCTCATCGTTCAGACACTGGCTCATAGATATGATCAGCTTGTCCGAGATGCGCTCAATACTCTTGGGTTCACAGATACCGATCCAGGTGCTGACCGCCCGTTTGACCGACGAATAGCGGATCAGATGGTGTTTTTGTATCACCTGTAAGAGATATAAAAATGCTTCTGGCCGTCCGGCATCCATAGTCTCACAGACCGCCTGCCTTGCACCTTCTTGCAGTCTGGCTGCCAGCAGAAAATCCCCCAGTCTCTGATACAGATACATACTTTTGCTCTTTACAATCCCCTGGATCAATTCATGGGTGATCATCTGCGTATTCTGTTCTCCTAAGAGCACTTCTTCCACCGCCTGGATGGTCTTTTGATCTCCCAGATCAATCAGCGCTGCCAGGATCCCAGAATAGCGAAAACCTGGATCTCTGGCATCCTGACAGATCTTGGACGCCACGTTTCCTGTCAGTACCTCTGAAAGTGCCGCCCCATAATACCGAAGCCTTGCATAAGCCCACAAAAGCCAGATACTTTCCTTAATAAAAGGGGTATAGCTCTGGCTTCGCATACTGGGACGAAAAAGTCCTTCCGTCATCCGAAATTGGTTGATCTCATCCAATGCATAATAAAAGGATGGCTGCAAGGCAGTCTCCACACATACTTTTACCAGGCCAGACAACTGTGTCCGAAAGACCTCACTAAGCTTCCTCCCCTGCCTCGCAGTCAACAGACTTAATATCCAGTTGTAAGATTCCTGATGAATCTCCATACTTAAATCATCATTCCGGTCTAAAACAGGCAGAAGTCTGCGTTCTGTCGTTGTCAAAGAAACCTCCGTATTTCTCAGATCTTTGATCCATTCCCTGGTTCTCTTGTTCGATTCTGCCATATCCTGTCCTTTCTACTTCACCACGTCCTGCATCGCCCGGACCAAACACGCGTTCGACTCATGATCTTTTACTGCGATCCGATAATAATCACTTTGTAACCCCCGATAATTGCCGCAGCGCCGTATCAGGATGTTCGATGTAAGCAATCGTTCATATAAAGTATCCATGCCCGGTGCACGGAAAAACAGATAATCCGCCTGTGCATCCCATACCTGCATGCCCAGGGCTTCCAATTCTTTTTTTAAATAGCTGCGCTCTTCTCTCACAAGCGCAATGGCCTTTTGCTTATATTCGTGTTCCTGAAGCGCTGCAATCCCGGCCTTAGACGCCAGCACACTGACTCCCCAGCACTGTCCGGCCGCCTCCATCCGCTCTAAAAGCACCCTGTCTTTACTGATGCCATACCCCAGCCGGATCCCCGGCATCGCATACATCTTGGTAAAAGATTTCAGGATAAACAGATACGAACTCTGTTCTATATAGGGGAGAAGCGAACGCTCCTCCTGTCCGGTAAAATCCAGAAAACACTCATCCACTACCAGATGGATCTGAAGCGTTTCTGCCTTTTCTAAGATCTTGAGCAAAAGTTCTGGATCGATCAAAAGTCCAGTGGGGTTGTTGGGATTGCACAAAAACATCACATCCACTCCCGGTTCCATCTGTTCTAAGATCTCACGGGGGATCTGAAAATCTTTTGACAGCTTTTGAAAGAGACAAGTGGTCTGGGTCTGTTTTAAGGCTTCTTCATATTCTGCAAAAGTAGGTGCAGTTAAAAGTGCCCGCTTCGGGCGCAGGGCATAGACCAGCCGGTAGATCAGATCTGCCCCTCCATTCCCGCAGATAAAACGTTCTGTTGGCAGTCTGTATTCTTCTGCAAGCGCGCCTCTTAGCTCCCGGCACAGAGGGTCCGGATAGTGCACTGCCTCTGAAAGTGCATCCGTCACAGCCTGTTTTACACGCTCTGGCATCCCAAGAGGATTGATATTGGCAGAAAAATCCAGATATCCTCTGTGTCCCTCATAGATATCTCCGCCATGGATAAGTTCCCGTTTCATACCCTTCTCCTACTTTTTTCGCTCTATACTGGCTGTCTTCTCAATGGGCAACTGGACAAAGACACATGTTCTGCCAGTCTGTAAAGTCCATGATCTCTCAGATAATCCTGTAAGATCGAAGTAGACTGTGTGGATTCCGGACCGATGATCAACTCGATGATCAGATCCTCCAATTCCACTCCGATCCTTTCACACATCACCTGCAGATCCAGCGGGTAATATTTTTTAATCCGTTCTTTGCTCACATGATAACAGGGCTTGACGTCAAAATACTCTTTTTCATAAGGATAGACCACCAGGCGCACCTCCTTTTCGGAAGCAAAAGAAGGATGTTTAAATACCACAGAACAGATCCACGCATCGTTGATCACATTGCGGATATAAGGGTTGTCCCCTGAGAGGCGTTCCCCGCTCTTAATCAGCCGGTAAAACACTTCCACCAGGCTGTGCTCGGTCATGTCATCCTGATAAAACACCGTCTGCAGCGACAGATTTCCCGCTGCCATCTTCCGAAGCAGTTCTCCCCGAAAAGCGATGCAGACGCCTCTTCCCCGGTTTCCATACCGCTCCCACTGAGCAGCATCATCCCGGTAAAAAGAAAAACAAGCGGCATAGGCAGAGTAATAAAATTCTTTTTCTAATTCTTCATTAAAAAATTGTCGAACTTCCTCGGTGCGTTCGTCCTCTCCATCTTCTTTCAGCCGCTTCACCACCGCCATACACAGCCCGCTCATAAAATGACTCATCTCTGCCGCATCATTCATATTCAATACATTATTTACCCTAAGCTGCGCACTGTGCAGGATTCCATCGAGCGCCTGAAAATCGGTATAATGATAAAAGATATCTCTGTTATATTCTCGCGCCATTCTTGTCTCTCCATCTATGTGATCTAAGATTCTGTTTTAATACTTTCTCCAGCGTATCAAAATCTGTCTTCAGCCGGATATCAAAGCATTAACTCCCTGATGAGTACTTTCCGTAACGGTTCTAATCAAGCTGTACCATAATTGTCCATTGACACCACTTACAAATATCGTCGTTTTTTCTATTTTAACAGTTCCTCTTCTGTTTGTCCATTTGGTTTTGTACTCTGTCATACAGAAGCACATCCCGTATCCCTTCTGCGGTGTATTCCACTGCCGAGCGATGCACGTATAGTCCGGCGCGAAGTGCCGCCTGTTCTGTCACTGGTCCGATGCAGACCACTTTGGCGCTCACCGTCTTGGGATCTGTCATGGAAGCAAAAGCATTCACTGCAGAAGCACTGGCGAAGGTTACATAGTCCACCGTGGGCAGGACCCGGTTCAGCTCTTCTTTTTTCCGCCCATCCACCATGGTATGGTAGATCGACAATGCCTCATAGGGGATCTGTGCTTCCTCCAATGCATGATTTAACTCCAAGGAAGCCTCTTCTGCCCGCAAAAGCAGCACCCGGTCACTCTCTGTCAGAGTAGGAATCCACTCTTTAGACAGATCGCGGCTTGAGAATCTGGACGGTACAAAATCTGCTAAGATTCCTCTCTTTGCCAGCGCTTTTTTGGTTCCTTCCCCGATCACGGCAAAGCGCAGATTCATCAGACATCGGATGTCCAGGCCATTCTCCATCAGCGCATCAAAGAAGATCTCCACACCATTGCCGGAAGTAAATACCAGCCACGTGTACTGATGAAGCTCAGAAACTGCTTTTGACAGTTCAAACGCCTGCATAGCCTCAGTCTCGATCAGACTAAAGGCGATCACCTCTGCGCCTTCTTCTTCAAATGCCTCGCATTGGCTTTTTATCATTCTTTGGGTTCCTGTAATCAACACTCGTACCCCAAAAAGAGGCTTTTCTCCATACCAGCCTATCTCTTCTCTCAGGGACACCACATCTCCCACCACCGTAAGAGCCGGGGTCTGGATACCCACACGCCGGATCTCCTCCACGATGGTCTTTAGTGTCCCCACAGCCACTTTCTGGCGGCTGGTAGTGCCTTCTTGTATCACTGCAACGGGTGTATCCGGACATTTTCCGTTGTCTGTCAGTTTTTTCACAATGTTGGGAAGGTTCTTAAGTCCCATTAAAAAGACAAGTGTTCCTTCTTCCTTCGCCAGGGTCTTATAGTCTAACACCTGCTCTTCTTTGTGGTCGCCCTCATGCCCCGTAATTACATGAAAAGAAGAAGCATACTCTCTGTGAGTGACCGGGATCCCTGCATAAGCAGGCGCAGCATAGCAAGAAGACACACCAGGTACGATCTCATATGCAATTCCCGCCTTTTGAAGTTCCCTGGCCTCCTCACCGCCCCTGCCAAAGATCAGCGGATCTCCGCCTTTTAAGCGCACCACCTGCTTTCCCTCCTTTGCCTTCTGGATCAGCAGCGCATTGGTCTCTTCCTGTCTTAGATGGTGGTTGGATGCGCGTTTTCCAGCATAGATCAGTTCTGCCTCTCGTCTTGCTTCATTTAAGAGGGTATCCGTAGCCAGACTGTCATAGACGATCACATCTGCCCTGCGGACACAGGCAAGGCATCTTAGAGTCACCAAGTTCTTGTCTCCCGGCCCTGCGCCCACCAGATACACCTTTCCTTTTTTCACTTCCTCTGCCAGCTCACGTCCTAAAATCTCTGCCTGTTCTAAACATAATCCCGTCTCTCTTTTGCCGGATACCTGCCGGATCTGTTTTCCGTCTCCTGCATACAACGCTTTCATACAGAGTGTCTTCCCTTCTAACCAGGACAGGGCAGCCGCCGGCGCATTACAGCTTCCCCCGATGGCTTCCAGATAGGCACGTTCTGCCTGTAAGGACACGGCTGCTTTGGGATCATGAATCGCCGCCAGCACTTCCATCAGATGTCCGTTGGGACTCTCCACCGCCAAGATCGCCTGACCCGCTGCCGGAAGGCACTCAGAAACGTCCAGATATTCATAATGATACTCTTTGCTGTCTAATAATTGCAGTCTCTCAAGTCCCGCTGCAGCCAGCAGGATGGCATCGTATCCCCCTTCTGAAAGCTTTTGAAGCCTGGTCAGCACATTTCCCCGGATCATGCGCACCCGAAGCAGAGGATTGATCTTTTTGATCTGCAGCTCCCTGCGAAGGCTGCTCGTACCCACTATGCTGCCTGGTCTTAGATCCCGAAGTTTTGTCCCGTCAAGGGTCACTGCCACATCCTCTACGGCTCCTCTTTTTAAGACTGCACCAATCCCCAGCCCTTTGGGAAATTCCATCGGCATATCTTTAGCACTGTGTACTGCCAGATCAATCTCCTTACGAAGCAGCGCCTCTTCGAGTTCTCTTGTAAACACACCCTTTCCTCCAAAAGAAGTCAAAGAGCGGTCTAACAGTTTATCCCCCTTGGTGGACATCTCCACCACTTCCACCGTCACCTGAGGAAATGCGGCTTCTATCTGTTCTTTTACCATTTGTGTCTGCACCAGGGCCAGCTTACTCTTCCGGCTCCCGATCCGAATCTTATCCTGCATCTTTCATCCTCCTGTCTCACCTGACATTATAAGCTTAAAAAGAAGGCCGTCAGGAAACCCGGTTTCCCGACAGCCCCCTCATGGCCTTACGGTGATCTCACACCTGATATCCCCGCGGCGTGATCATCTTTCCATCTCTAGTGTATGTCTGTGAATTTCCTATAATCACCACACTGAACATATCAATCTCGGCATCTCCAATCTCTCCCAATGTGGTGATGCACGTTGTCTCCCCTTTGCGTCCTGCATTGCGCACAATCCCCACCGGAGTCTTTTCGCTTCGGTATCTCATCAGTATCCTGGCTGCCTGCTCGACGTATCCTGTACGCTTCTTGCTCTTGGGATTATACAGACAGACAATCAGATCTCCCTGGCCCGCACAGTCCACCCGCTTCATAATCAGATCCAGCGGCGTCATCAGATCACTTAGGCTGATCACGGCAAAATCATGCATCAGAGGCGCTCCTAACACTGACGCCGCCGCGCTGGCCGCCGTCACCCCAGGAACGGTCTCGATCTCAATCTTCGCGCCCTTTTCCGCCGCCACCTGATAGATGATGCCGGCCATGCCGTAGATCCCGCTGTCACCACTGGAGACCATGGCCACCACCTGATCTTTTTTTGCCTCCTCCACAGCCATCTCACAGCGCTTGATCTCCTGCATCATCGGCGTGGCGATATAGTGTTTGTCAGGAAAAAATTCTTCCAGTATCTTGACATAGGTCGTATAACCTGTCACCACATCTGCCTTTTGAATCACCTCTATGGCCTTCTGGGTCATATGCTCATAACCTCCCGGCCCAAAACCTACTATATATAATTTCCCCATGTTCAGATCTCCTTCATATATTGAAAAAATTCCGCCAGCACATTGGGACTGGCATGGTCCCGTATCTGATAGAACATCTTGTCAATGGCTTTTTCCAAGCCCTTTTTTTCTGCTTCTTCCAAGATCCAGGCTTTCATCCTGGCCATCTGCGGAAGCGCCTGCTGAAAGACCATCCACCGCTCAAATTCCAACCGCCCCTCTTCTAAGATCTGATCAGCTGCCACTACTTCATGCTGTTTTTTCTCATTGTTTGCGCGGGCCAGCTCCTGAAAGTCATCCACGTCATACCGCTTGATGCCCGGAAGCCACTCCACCTTTTCCTCAATATCCATAGGGACTGCCAAGTCCACCAGGACTCGTTTCTTAGAAGTCTTTAACGTCTGTGCCAGTTTATCATAGGTCAGGGTATAGTGAGGGCTGCTGGTGGCGCTGATCACCACATCCATCTCATCGAGCAAGCTGTAGCGGTTCTCATACTCCATCACCTGATAACTGATCTTGTGATGCCGGTCCTGATGCGCCTGCTCCATATTCCGGGAAGTGATATAGACCTTCGCTCCCTCGATACACTGCAGATTTTTCAGCACCACACTTCCGATCTTGCCGGAAGCTCCGATCAGCATAATCTGTTTTTCCTCCAAAGAGCCAAAATTTTTCTCTGCCGCCTTCACCGCCATGGTCGCCATCGAGACCGAAGTTCGGGACAGATCCGTCTTGGTCTTTACCTTCTTGGCTGCGGTCACTGCATGGCGAAAGAGCGTATTCAGATAGACATCACAGGTCTTGATCTGTCTTGCCTTTTCCTGCGCACGCTTGACCTGTCCTAAGATCTGATCCTCTCCCATCACCATAGAGTCCAGTCCCGCCGCCACACGAAACAGATGTTTGACCGCCTTAGAGCCGCTGTAGAACCGCACATAGTCCCCGATATGTTCCACCTCCGAAGCCTCCGCAAATTCCAGCAAAAGCTCCTGCATCTTTGTAAAGGGATTGCTGCCCTGCTCCGTATACGTATAGACCTCTGTCCGGTTGCAGGTGCTGATCAGCACACACTCCTCAGCATATCCTCTCTCCAGCATCTGTCTCATCAGATCCTCTTGCACCCCCTCTGAAAAGGCAAATAACTCCCGGATCTTAAGCGGTGCATTCTGATGGCTGATACTGATCAGTGAAATCCCCATTACGTTGTCACTCCTTTTCGGAACTCCGTGGTAAATGTCTTATCGTACAATTTGGACAGTTCGTATTCATCCCCTAAAAAATCCCCCACAACCGTCAGAGCCGTCTTATAGATCCCTGCTTCTTTCACCCGGCTGGCAATATTCGTCAGGTCTCCAAGGACGATCTTCTGATCCTCCCAGGTCGCCTTATAGACCACTGCCACCGGCGTTTCAGGCTCATAGGCCTGCCGCAGGATCTCTGACATCTCCTCTAGCATACCCACACTTAAGAAAATAATCATCGTGGCATGATGCTTCGCCAGACTCAAAAGCTTCTCCTTGGGCGGCATCGGCGTACGCCCTTCCATCCTCGTCAGAATCACCGTCTGACTCACGCCTGGCAGCGTATATTCTTTTTTCAGCACTGCCGCGGTCGCCAAAAAAGAACTGACCCCTGGGATCACCTCATACTCGATTCCCAGTTCTTTAAGCCTGTCCATCTGCTCTCTGTGCGCCCCAAAGATCGCCGGATCTCCCGTATGCACCCGCGCCACTTTAAGACCCTTTTCCTCCGCCTCTTTCATCACAGCGATCACTTCATCCAGATTCATAGTCGCACTGTTATAGATCTTTGCACCTTTTTTAGCATCCGAAAGCACCTCTGGATTGACCAAAGACCCGGCATAGATAATCACATCAGCTTCATCAATGATCTTTTTCCCCTTAATCGTCAAAAGTTCAGGGTCTCCCGGACCCGCTCCAATAAATGATACCATCTCTTATCTCCTCTAACTCTAATCTCATCGGATCGCTCCACGAAAAAAGACCCGCAGCCTCACACAGCTTGCAGATCCTTCTGTCCATCACTTTGACACACGCTAAACACACACAATCCCCAGACGGCAACCAGGATCTGCTTTCTTCGGAAGCTCCCCTTCTATCAGAAAGCAGGTTTCCTGACTCACGGTTGATCGCGTTATCCCCCTTCTCACCTTCTGGCAATGGTTCTTTATGGATATTGCTCCCGCTTACAGTGACCGGATCGTTCAGGCTTTTCACCTGATTCCCTCTTCTGCTTAAAAACAGCACTTTCTGATGACATAATCTAAGTGAAATCATACCATATTTCCCGATTTTCGTCAATTTTTTCTCAAAGTCTCAAGGGGTTTTTCATCATACTTACACATTCTGCACCTCCCCGGCCCGCCAAGAGGGCTGCCGCAAAATGGGGTGCCCTGACTCGCACCCCATTTTGCAGCAGCCCGTCCCTGCTTCCTTGCTCTCTATTTTCTAAACGCAATCGTCACCTTAAACAGATCCCCATCCGTCTCCACCTGAAAGCTCCCATTCTGTAGCTCCGTAAAGCTCTGCGCAATCGCAAGCCCCAGTCCGCTCCCTTCCGTGTTCCGGGACAGATCTCCTCTTACAAACCGCTCCGTGATCTCCTCCGGCGAAAAATTCATCTCCTCCGCCGACATATTTTTAAAACTCACTTTCACTTCCAGCGCTTCATCCTTCATATCAATATACACCCGCGAATGAGGCATCGAATATTTCAAAATATTCTGCACCAGATTGTCAATCACCCGGAACGTCCTCTGCGGGTCCAGGGATAGAATACATTTTTCCTCCGGCAGATTCCACCGAAAATCCAGTGTACTCTCAGCGATCTTATCCTCATTCTCCAGACGTACCTGTTTGACCAAACTAACCAGATCCACATCGGCAAAATTCATCACAATATTGTCTGTGGTCGCCTTACTCACTTCAAACAGATCTTCGATCAATACCTTCAGCCGCTGAGATTTCTTCTCCAGCGTCTCGATATACCCCTTCTTTTCCTCCTCTGTAATCCCTTCCTTCTTCAGAAGATCCACATACGTTATAATCGCCGTCAGAGGCGTCTTCAGATCATGAGAGACATTAGTGATCAGTTCCGTCTTCATATTCCGACTTCTCACCTCTGCACTGACCGCCTTACGAAACCCATTGCGAATACAAGTCAGTTCATCCCTGATCGGATTAAATACCCCCATATCCTCATCCGTAGACACATTCAGATCCCCTTCTGCCATCGCTCTTGTCACCTGCAGAAGCTTCTCATATTTTTCCAGAATCTCCCCGCACTTTTTCTTCACCAGAATATAGAGAAGAATCGTATAGATCACAGCACCTACCACTCCGCCGATCCAGATGCAACACAGAGCCGCCACGACCACTCCATTTAGCCCGACCACCTTCCAGATATTACTGGTCAGTCTCTCATCCAGCTCCACATCCGTCGCCCAGTGCCAGAACCGAAGCCACAGGTTTCTGCACCAGCGGCAGATATCAATACAGAACGCATGTTCTCTCAGGGACCGGATCGGATGTGTGATATACGGAAGCAAAGAAGCCGTCAGCCAGTACCAGCCAAGGGCAAAACACAGCCAAAAGATCCAGATAAAGGTCGTCGCTGCCAACTGTGCCACATTGCCAAATCCAATACTTTCAAAGTCCTCCACAATACTGCTGGTCAGAGAATAGATCCCAAAATCCGACACTGCAAATGCCCCCGTCGCCGCAAGTCCCAGCCATCCTAACAAGAGCACCAACTCTGTAGGAAGCTTAAACAGCCGGTTTTTCCGAAGCTCTAATACTGGCAGATTCTGCAGTATCAGTGCAAGAATCATCATACCTGCCATGATTGCAAAAACGCCCACGCTGTAGCCGCTTCGCATATAGGCACTGCGCTCCACCCAGTAATCTCTCCATGTATAATCATAGTCATCGACCGTATGCACGCCAAAGGCAAATGAAGTATTTTGAACAACCGGCATAGGTATGGTCTTTAACAGATTGTCATTGCGTTCTGCTGTCTCATAACTGTCGGCATAAGTCACCTCACCATAGGCAAACTCTTCTGCCTCTGTCACCACTACATCATCATAGACATAGGTCTCAGATCCCATGCCGTTATCGTCTAACAGACGCATCATAGAGGCCTGCTGCAAGTATCCCAAGACTTCCCGCTCATCCATCGACATCCCCCAGGATTCCTGGATCTGCGGAACTCCCCGGCTGTCATACCGGATCAGGATGCCTGCTTTATAATACTGTCTGGCGTCTTCACTGTTTCCACGAATCACATTGTTCAGATAGC
Source organism: uncultured Lachnospiraceae bacterium (assembly GCA_910585995.1). Taxonomy (GTDB): domain Bacteria; phylum Bacillota; class Clostridia; order Lachnospirales; family Lachnospiraceae; genus Hominiventricola. The sequence continues at coordinate 5,252 of CAJUGG010000048.1, read as the reverse complement.
CATCCATGCCAAACGACCTGGCAGGGCCGGAACCATAGCTGGCAAAATCATAGTTGCTCTGCATCACCGAATACTGATTGCGCATATTTTTCATCAGCCGCGCCGCTGCTTCTTTGATCTGCCTCTGTTCCGCATCGGTAAATTTTCCCATATCATAATTCTGGGTAAAATACGTATAGGCATCCATATCCGGCGTCATCTCATAATTCATATAGTAGATGGAAGACAACATATAGCGCAGAAAGTCCTCGTTTACCTCATACGTAGCTTCTTCCTCCTGGGTCTTCCCATATTCTTCCATACGCGACTGGATATTCTTTGCTGCCCGTCCCCGAAAATAGGGATAGGCACTGCACATAGCCGTCGCCGCAATCGCGGTACACAAAAGAATCAAGAGGATTCCTTTAACGCTGTTACCGATTGTCAAGTTCTCTTTGGTTGTCTCACTGTTTTTCCATTTTATACCCAACGCCCCACACCACCTTTAAATATTTTGGATTTTTTGGATTAATTTCAATCTTTTCTCTGATATTCCGTACATGTACCATAATCGTATCGGAATTGACTGCTTTTTCATTCCAGACTCTCTCATAGATCTCATCTGCGGAGAAGACTCTGCCCGGATGCTTCATCAGGAGCAGTAAGATCCGGTATTCCATCGGTGTCACCTTTACAAGCGCACCGTCCACCCGAAGCTCTACTTTCTCCTCATCCAGTTCCAGACCTCCGATGCGATAGACATGCCCCTCTTCCACGCCGCCGTTTTTCAGCTTATCCAGATAGCGGCTGTAGCGTCGAAGCTGGGAATTTACCCTAGCCAAAAGCTCCAACGGCGTAAATGGCTTGGTCACATAATCATCCGCACCCATATTCAGCCCCAGGATCTTATCCACTTCCTCCGACTTCGCCGAGAGCATAATCACCGGAAAATCATAGTCTTTACGCATCTCCATCACCATCTGAATCCCGTCTTTTCTGGGCATCATCACATCCACAATGGCCAGGTGGATCTCCTCCCGGTAGATAATCTCCAGACCCTCAATCCCGTCTGCCGCCTTATAGACTTCATAGCCTTGACTCTTCAGATAGATCTCGATCGCATCGCGGATCTCCTTGTCGTCTTCCACCACCAGTACATGATACTTATCCATCTTTCTCCCTCCATCTGTTATCTTTTTATCAATCTCATCCCGCCGCTCCTTTCAAAGAAAACCCTAGGCCCTTATCCTTTACCTGGCTGTATTCTATCGGCAGAATCTTAAAAACAAATGCAGGTATTTCTGAAGAATTTCTAAAGAAAACCTGCATATTTTTCTTATTATAACACATATTAAGATCAACGAATCACAATCTTTGATCAATATGAGGAGTTGCCCTATGAAAAAAGAAAAAGAACAAAGCTTTCTGACTTGCTCTGCCCAGGATTGTACCGGATTAATCCCTGCCGGGCCAGTGAATGAAGACGAACTGGAAAATTATGAGGAACTCTATCCATTTCTTCCTAAGGTTCCCAATTCTTCTTCTCATCTAAAAGATTCCACTGGGCCTTAAGCATAAGAAAAATCCCTGCAAAAATTTCTATGTCAGTCACATAAAAATTTCAGCAGGGATTTTTTATCATGTTTTTTTAATCTTTGCGGTAAAAGAAAAAGCCAAAGATCAATACACCCACAATCAAAGCAGCACTTATGAAAACTGTCTGCTGATATCCGGCAGCAGTCACCAGCATCATTGGCACAATCGCCAGATATAAATTCTGAGAAGTCAATGTCCATACAGGGCTGGCTGTCACCACATCAATCAAAGCGTCTGTCTCCATCTCCGGATCTGCAATACGAAGCAGCATCAGACCAGTTGCCAGAACGCCTGTGTAAGCCCCCATCATCAAGATCCCATGTTCAAACCAGTTTTTACGCAGCCACAATTTAGACAATCCCAGACAAAAAAGCGCAGTCAGGCTTAACCCCATCACGGAGATCAGCAGAATTGGCTTGCCGTATGTCATCACCAGATCCAAATTCGTCGTCGCCACGGAAGATGCAATCAAAAATTCCAAAGAAGTTCCTCCCACACGGGACAGAGAGTCTTTGTCACAGATCTGCCCAAGCTTTGTCTTAGAAGCAATCATGCCAAACACCAGACTGACAACCAACGCCGGCACCATAATATTCAGATTTCTAAAAGAAGACAGGATGGATACCTGCTGCGTAATCCAATGCAGCACATACAAAAGTCCATAAGCCGCAAGCATCAGAGCAAAGACAATCGCCATATGAAATGCCAGAGGATCCACTGCCTGATTTTTGGTGTTCAGATAACGCCGAATCCCTTGTATCATAAATTCATGTGCTTTTAAGGCTGCCGGATTCTCATAGTCGATGGCAAATGCATGTCTTTCTTTTAAAAACCGTTTCATACAGACTTCCACTCCATCTTGTGACAGCCTCTTTCTCACTTAGATTTTTTCATTTTTTTGCAGACGATGCATCTCAAGAATATCACGCATCTTTTCATGGTGTTCTGTATAGTCACAATATCGTATGGCCTGGACCGTTGCCAAAATCTCCACCCTAATGATATCACCCAGCACACTATTGTTAGAACCAAAATAATATGTTTTATTGCCGCTGCTGGTATACAGTGGAATATCCACATATTTTTCTGTCTCACTCCATGGGATTCCCATAATACCAATCGTGGTGGCTCCCATTTGTTTTGCCGTCTTAAAATTCTGCGCCATATATCGATAGCGCCCTGTATAGGTAAATCCAACAAACACATCTTTTTTTTTGCAGGCTGACCAAAAGATTTTGTTCTTCCACCTGATCCATTGTGTGATAAGTGTTTTTGTTTTGTAAAGACAGATTATTGTGAAGCATCACCGCGCCAATCCGGGAGTCTCCACTGCCGGAGATCACAATCCGCTTCGCCTGCCCGATGGCATTCACTGCCTGCTCGATTGCCGTTTCATTCCATTCATTACACAATCCAGGACTGCACTGTTATATTTTAAAATCTTCTGTTTAATGACAGATACCGAATCTTCCGCCTGGATCTCCAAGTCATCCGCCCGGTCCAACACCACAGTCTCCCGTTTCAGCCCTGTCTTTAATTCCAACAGTCCTGAATATCCGCAGCTTCTGCAAAAACAAACCACGGTAGCTGGTCCTGTTCCTGTCAGTTCTGCAATCTTCTGTGCTGACATCTCTGATACCAGATCCATATGTTCCCTGATAAAATCAGCCACTTTTTTCTCTGATTTAGTCAAAGAACCGTAACACTCCTCCAGCCTTGCTGCAAATAACAAGTTCGTTTTCACAGCACATCCGCCCTTTCCCAAATCCCTCCATGTGCCCACATACCTGTACCATCTCCCTTAAGTCTTATTACTTCTGTAATGCCTGTGCCAGCTTTTGAATCTTTTCTTTTACGTCTGGTCTCTCTGAGAGTCCTTTTTGGTCGGAGCCTCCCATGGTGACTATCCCCGCACACTCTGCTCCTAAATCTTCTAACATGCATTGAACTGTCTGTATGGTGCCTTCAAACTGCCCAGGAAACTCCGGAGCGCCGCCCACTAAGAGCATACCGCCTTTTTTTCCTTGTAAGGTCTGCTCTTTTCTGACTCTGGCTGCCCAATAGACCTGTAAACGGTCCAGCACCATCTTCATAGCACCAGGCAGATTGTAGAAATAGACGGGGGCTGCAAAGATAATCTGGTCTGCCGCTTCTAACTTCTGGTAGATTTCCTGCATCGCATCTTCCACGCAGCAGCCTTTATGAGTAAAACAATACCGGCAGTCCTGGCAGGGCTTGATATCCTGTCGGTGATACAAAGATAGGATCTCTATATCTGTAGTCAGATACTGACACAACTCTTCCACCAACTGTATCGTATGTCCTTTTTTTCTGGGAGAACCCATCAAGATCAATGTCTTCATCTACTCTGCCATCTCCTCTTCGATCATATGTTCGGTCGCCTTCATCGCATCTAACGTCATCTGCATCAGCTTGTCCAGTTCCCATCTAAGCTGCGCAGCTCCTGTGCGGATAATATCTCTGGAACATCCTGCCGCAAAACGCTTGTCTTTGAATTTCTTCTTCAGACTGGACAGTTCCATATCGGTACAGCTCTTAGAAGGCCTCATCCTGGCAGCCGCTCCCACAAGCCCTGTCAGCTCATCGCAGGCAAACAGTACCTTCTCCATCTCATGCGCCGGCTCCACGTCGCTGCAGATGCCATAGCCATGACTACAGACCGCATGGACCACTTCCTCCTCTGCCTGGATCTCTGCCAATAGCTCTGGTGCCTTTTTGCAGTGTTCTTCCGGGTATTTTTCAAAATCCACATCATGCAGCAGGCCACAGAGTCCCCAGAAATCCTCGTCTCCATGCCCCAACTCCTTCGCAAACCACCGCATTACCGCCTCCACGGTGTATGCATGCTGGATATGGAAGGACTCCTGGTTGTATTTTTTCAGTAGTGCTAATGCTTGTTCTCTCGTAATCTTTGTTGTCATCTTCACAAACTCCTTATTATAGTTTTGATTTAAGTTCCGCTACAGCCCCCCCTCAGCCCCTTCTTCTGGAAAGATGTTTGACCGCTTTGCGTTCAAACATCCTTCCGGGCTTCGTCTGGGCTTTCGCTGTTTTTTAAGTTCTATTTTATAAAATATAACACATTCTGTATTTAGTTTCACTATTTTTTCTCAAATTAACGTTTCAAAACCTGGCTGTAAGTTTATCAAATATAAAAAATTTATAATTATCTTGTTGCAAAAGCAATGATAAAACCGTACAATGCAGACAAGAAAGTATGTATGCTGTAAAACAAGCCATGACTAACAAAGGAGGTGTTTCTTATGGCAACTTCAAGCATTACAAAAAATTTTGTTATATCAGGCCAGAAGCAGGTGGAGATGTTTGCTGATGCAATCGAAGCATCTGCGAATAATCCTATGCCTCCTGTCAATGTCAGTGCTACTTTTTTAACTGACCCAAAAGATATAGCGAAATTTATGGAGAAAAGGAAGAAGGCGAATGCAGGAAACAAATAAATATACAGTTTTCAACATTCGCGAGTATTTGGGCGATGGAAGCCATGGACTCGGAGAGGATGCGCTGCTTCAAATTCTTTCCGAGTTTTCATGTAAGATCAACCCGGATGTTGAAAGATTTATAAAAAATCAGTCCATTGAATTTGCAAAAAACAGCAGTCGGTTACATATCTTGTATTTTCAACAGAAGATACGGAG
>CAJUGG010000047.1 GCA_910585995.1 uncultured Lachnospiraceae bacterium | reverse complement strand
GTGGGTACTCTCTCCTCCGATGGGCAGCTTCGTCCCATCCAGATGACCGACTCCGGTCTGCAACACATCCTCTCCGGTTCCATGATAGACACCAAGGCGAATATTGATCTTAGGGATGGACAAATATCCCATCACTCCATCCCCTGCTGCATTTAACACATTCCAATATTCCGTATCGGTAAGATCTCCCTCAGATGCTCCAAAGGCATCTCCATAGAGATTATTTTTTGTAAATGTATCATTAAAATCTCTCGCTCTCTCCCATTCCCGACTGTAGTCCGCCGGCTCCATCTGCGCCACAGTTTCCTCATAGGTGGAGATCAGCCTGCTCTGGCGGTAAGTATTCCACTGATCCGATATGGTAGGATAAGACAAGATACCAAAGCCAACCAAAAATAACAATAAAAATGCAAGATTGATCCATGTCCGCTTCATGCTTTTTGATCCTGACTTTCTGTCTGTACTGCGGCTTTGTGCGACTTCTTGTCATACAGATATAATAAGAAAATAAAAAGTCCTGTGGCCGAAAGTCCGATCACCACCCACAATACATAGTTGGTATGCAGGCTGGGTCCTAAGAAATCAGAGGCAGCTACTGCTTCATCTTCGATCTCTTCATAGGGAACCCGGTGGCCCCGCACTAGTAGACGGTGACTGTTGACTCCATAGGGAGTACAAGTCAAAAGCGTCACCAGATCCAGGCCGTCTTCTGCTGCGAGTGCACTGGTATCTTCCGGCTCTACCACGGATATCTGGTCGACTTTGTAACACAACACATCATCTAATATATATAATAAGAAACAATCCCCTTCACTCAATCGATCCAGATCCGTAAAAAGCGCCGCGCTTGGCAGTCCACGGTGGGCGGAGATCACGGCATGGGTGCCTTCTCCGCCTACGGGGAGAGAACTGCCTTCCAGATGCCCTGCGGCAGTCTGAAGGACTTCTTCATCCGTGGTATGGAAAATGGGTAATTTGACATGAATCTTAGGGACTTCTACATATCCCATCATCCCGTCTCCTGTCAGATTCAGACAGGACATATAACCTTCATCAGCTTCTTCTGAATGGGCTGCATTGGCAAAGGAATCTGGAAGAATATAAGGTTTTAAAGCCTCGTTGTAGCCAAACGCCTGATTTTTCTCCACCTCGTAATCTATCGTTCCCGCGGCGGTCTGCTGCGCGACAACTTCATCATAAGTGGAGATCAGTTTGCTCTGCCGATAATTGTTCCATTCATTGGAGACCAATGGATACAGCAATAAGGACAAACCGGCTAAGAATAAGATGGGAAATATAAGTAATGTGTAATTTTTTTTCATCCGGACTCTCCTTGTTGTTGCGAAATATCACTTCGACCAGCGGCGCGCCGGTAAGCCGCCGCGCCGGGTCTGCGTGGTTCGTTTGTATTTGTTTTGTTGTCTTTTTCACAAATACCAAGACAGGCCTGCCGCCCTGATATTGTTCTTATGTAATACTATTATTTTGCAGATTTTCTGCGGGTTGCAAAGTACAGACCTGCTGCGATAATCATGATCGCACATCCGCCAAAGGTGAAGATCGTTGTACCGATGCCACCGGTGGATGGAAGGGATGCTAATTTGGTGTTCTTAATTCCAGTAACACCTAATTCTGTTTTATCAATCGTAGTAATGGTATTCGTTGTAGAATCATAAGTTGCTGTGTAAGTTGATGTTACTTCACCATCGATTTTAATCGTATAAGATTTCAGTCTGCCTTTATCAACTTTTTTATCCTCTGTTCCATCATAATAGGTAGCACTAATCACCACTGTATGTTCAGTTGGATCAAGAGAATACCCTTTAGGTGCTTCTGTCTCGACCAGTACATAAGTACCTGCATCCAGTCCTTCAAAGTTCAAACTACCATCATCAGCAGATACTGCTTCATATTTATGCTTAGGGTCTGTATCCAAACTTCCATCTTCATTCTTTTTCTGAAGTGTAAACTTCGCACCTGGCAGAGGATTGGTAACTGTGACAGTCTCACCATTAACAATAGCAGTTCCATTCTCATCAAGCTTATATAATTCCTGAGTTGTATTGCTGTTAGAACCATTTAATTTTGCATCAATACCAAACGTATAGTGGTATGTGGTATCATCTTTTGTCTTTAAATCAACCTCTGGATCTGGATTGTTGCTGTATTCAAGGGTTGCTTTGTTCGTATTCGCATCATAGTTAATACCTGCTTCACTATTTAAGATTGCTGAATACTCAATTGTAATTTCTGCATTTTTATTATTTTCAATATATGTCTGAGTAAAGTTCACCTTAAATGTCCGAGCTGTAGAAGCAAATGCTGGGTCCAGCGTATAGTCTGTGCCTTTCGTCAGTTCCGTTCCACCTGCTTTGACAACAAGTGTATCATCTTTATAAGTCAAACCTTTACTGATCGTATCACTTACGTTGAACTTTGGTGCCGTGTATTCATCACTGTATGAAGGCATTGTAGTTGAAATTTTAAATGATACTGTATCCCCGATTGCAACATCATCACCATGATCATTATTGCTGCCCGGATTTACAATCTCTTTTGTTACGCCTGGTTCAGAAGATTTTACAAATCCATCCGTCGCAAACAAATCCCAAGAATCTAATGCACTGATTTCCTCTGTTTCCAATGTATTATTGTCACCTGTGCCTTGCAGTGTATAATACACACCAACAAGCATTGGATTATAAATAATATCATTAGAACCAGTTACAAGCACAACATAACTACCAGCTTTTAAAATTGCAGAATACGTAGTACTTCCTGCAGCTGCTGTCATTGGAACTCCATTTCCCAATGTCCCAACTTTTGCCATATTTGCAAGTTTGATAATGCTTGCCTCATCAATATTCAATGTTTTGGTTGTTTTACCATCCTTTTCAACATTGATAAACAAATCTTTTGTATATCCTGTTTCTTTTACCCAAGAATACCCTGTAAAGCCTCTTTCTGCATCATAATTTGCCTCCACAACTTTATATGCAGTTACTGTAACTCCTGCCTGCTTAATATCATTTACCGAAGCAGCTAACTCGTCTCCTGATGTTGGCATCTTTTTCGTAGTGTCTGGATCTGGTTCTGCAAACACGGTCACTGACATCCCCATAACCATGACCAATGCTAACAACATTGCTAAAAACTTTTTCATGTCTTCTTCCTTTCTTTTTTGCGGGCTTTGCCCATGATTTACAGTTTTTCTGTTGCGTGCATCCTGCACTTCCATGCGGCCCGGAAGGCCGCTGAAATTATCATCATCTTCTGATCCTTTCAGCACCTCCCCGCATATTTTTTCTTATATAAAACCAACAGGCTTGCCATCATCAGCAAAGCGCCGCTGATCGTATACCAATAGATTCCAATGCCGCCGGCGGAAGGCAGTTCGTAGAGTTCATAGTTCATAATATCCACCTGATAATTTGAACATTCTGTGCCATCTGAGGTATAGATCTTCCCATCCTTACCTACCTGAATCTTCACAGGCTTCTCCAGCAGAGCATAGCCAGTCGGAGATATCATCTCAGTGATGGTGTACTCACCTGGGATTAGGTTTGTAATATGAAGTCTGCCATCTGCGCTTACAGTCAGTGTACTCTCTGTACCATCTGCATTTTTTGCAGGTATCAGTTTCCAGTTCTGTGCCTCTGTACTATTTCCTGTCCAAATCTGGATATTTTGATTTTCTTGAATACTTCCACCACTTATATCCAAAAATCCTGCATTTCCTGAACCTGCTGCCTGCGCCTGTATCCGAATACTTCCGTTCTTATTCGCACGCATATACCATTTTTCGTTTGCCTCAGGATTTCCTCCATGCTCATAACCTATGACATCAGCACCTTCGATCTGTACATTTGAAACTCCGCCGCTAATATTCAGCCATCTATTGTCACCATATTTTTTGAATGCAAAGCTGCCATCTCCTTGCGGAATAATTTCAAACTTCTGGTTATCTGTATCCTTCCTTTCCTGAAGTACTGCCTCCCAATCAGCAAAGCTTAGAACATAATTAGGTTGGTTCGCATGTGCAACATAATATAATGCTCCCGACAAAGTTTCTTCCGAAGACTCTGATTCATATAAATTATCTTCTAACTGGACTGCTTTGTAAGTTCCATCCTCTTCTGTAAAGCTCAACACTCTTCCGTCAGAGTCTGTAATGGTAAATGACGCACCGCTTAAGTTCCGTCCAGATTCATCCTTTTTCTGAATATTGAGTTCGGTATTCGGATAGAAACCGCTGTCATGATATTTAGATTCCTGCAACTCCATTTTCTCCTGATACATGGTCTCTGCATCTTTCATAACGATGCCAAGAATCACCGTCTTTTGTAATCTGTCATTCTCATATGTCGGCTCTGCATCCGAATCGATCTCATCATTGCTCCAAAGATCTTTGCCAGTCGCTCTCCACTGTGAGATATCACTGCTGTCTGCCCCGCTTGAGAATCTTACGGCATAGATCCCATCCGGTAAATCAAGGAATCTATATCTTCCTGTCTCATATGTGCTTGGGGTTGTTCCCTCAGGTGAACGCAGGCTGATCTGCTGTCCTGTCTGAATGAAAATTGGCTTAGGTGATGCAGTCGACCCTTCCGCTACAGGATAATAAACTGGTTCATAATCTGCTTCTGCTGCAACATCTCCTCCCTCTCTCAACTTCAGAAGTTCTACTTTGACACCAGATATCCGATCTCCTGTCTCTTCTTCATCCTGGATTCCATTTCGGTTATAATCCATCCAAGTCAGACCCTCTAATGTCCTCCTTACGGTTGGAGTCTTGGTAGTAACTGTAGTCTCTCCGCTTGAAAGGCGATTAATATAAAAATTATTCTCTTTCTTATCCGTTGCAGATGGATCAGGATTCAATCTAAGTTTCAGATCAATCTTAACAATCTGACCAGGTGCTAACTGCCCTGTAACTATCCATGCTGTAGGAGTTGTTTCTGGTAATGTAATCATACCATCTTCTCCAATCACAGCTGGTGTCCATGTCTTCCATCCTTCACTTGCAACATCTTGTATGGTTTGATTTTTATATTTTTCATCTGTGGAATAGAAAATTTGTATCTTATCTCTATCACACACACTCACATCCAGTTTCCACCCGGCAAACGTATAACTGCCGGTAAAGTGGCTGCCTGCTATCCCATTTGCAGGCATCGTATCCATAAGATCTACGCTTGTATCTGTTTGTGCATTATTATTGTAATAAACTACATAATCAATCTCCCCATCTTCTTCGGCTACATTTTGAAGTGTATATTTGCCAAAAGAACTGGCACTGCCACGGGTAACACTTATACCTACTTCCGCATAATTTCCATTTGTAATCGTATGAGCGCGGCGATCGTATTGCGAAGTGATATAAACCCGATTCACTAATGATGTACTTCCCGTTGGAACATCTGTATCTGCATTTCCTCTGGTTCCAATATTGGCCGAATAATAGATCGGCGGAAGTTCGTCACCAACATTTACATTTTCAAAAGTCCATTTGAGCGTTGTAAATTTTACAGATTCGTCGTTGATTTTCTCCGTTATTTCTCCAATTACTGGATCTTTTTGTTGTCCTCCCTCTATCGTTCCTTGCATACCGCCATTGGCTGCTGTCTGTTTGTACTCGCCTCCAATATAAGCAGATCCAGGTACATACGTCAGATGTTTCGGAAGAATATCCACAACCTCAACAGTAGTTGCAGTAACCTTATTATTCCCGATGCCCTCTTTGTTGTCATAATAGACGCGCGGCTGTAGTTTAAAATCCACTACCCTCTGATCGGTATCCAAATTAAAGGTATCTTTTGTATGAGTTCCGCTTTGTTGCAGCAGATGTTTGGTAATCCCGGTCTTATGGCCAATAATCAGGAGGGTATCGCCCCAATGTTCCCAATCGGAATTATGTTTGCCCAATATCCCGCTTCCATCCGGGGCATATTCTTCCTTGGTATACCATACAGAGCCCTCAATATTTGCACTCAAATATTGATAATTCGGGAAGGAACTAAGCTTTGTAGATGACTCTGACCAATTCGGAATGTTATCGAGGTTCATTCTTCCCTGTTCAAACATCTCTTTTGTCCAGACACGAGAGGTAGAAATCAGCATATAGGCATTCCCGGCTAAGTTCATATCATCTTTTACTTTGGCTCTATGAAAAGCTTTATATTCGGGATGACTGGCTGTTTCATGTAGGGTTCCTGGTCCTTTAAAGCAATAGAGAATGCCAACACAGATGTCACCTTTCTTTATGATCTCACTCATATTCTCATAAAAAACAAGATCATCTTCATAAGTACATTTCATCTCTTCATCGCTGTTCCAGTCTTCGCCGTCCCGTTTCGTCGCATAATAGGCCTTAACCTGAACTTCTGTATTCTCTACTCCACCACTAAACACAGGAGCCAGATAGTTCTCTCCTTCTTGTACAGGCTCTATTGCTCTGCCATAGAATTTTGTCAGATTAGTTCCCCAGTAAAGCTGATTTTCCTCCTCTCCGTTAGAATGATAGGTGAACCCACCACCAAGTCTGATCTCTGAACCAACTGTAGCATAATCATTGCCATCGCGGACATCATCGGTGCCTGCGCCTTTACTTGCATAATCTGTTGCATCCGCATATCTGACACGATTCTGAAGAGAACCAGGCAAAGTCAATTCCAAAGTACCAGCATATCGGTCATCATCTTGTATGATCTGCTTATTATTGGTATCCTTATCATCTGCAAATTCGGTTCCGCTTAACGTCGTCATCTTCAGATTGACAGCCTCTACCATTGTACGGAAAGAACCTTGCCCATATTGTTTGACAATATCAAAGTCTGGTCCTTGATTATCTCCCGTTTCTTTCTTATTATAAGGCTGTACTATCCATATCTGACCGGCTGAAAAGCAGCCAATACCAATATCCGAACCATATACGATGTCTCCCCAATCGGCATTGCGAAGAGGCATCCGCTCTACATCTACTTGATAATCTTTAATTTCGACATGCAGGATAGTTCCCTCTTGTGTAACTTTCCAATCTCCACCTTTATAACAGCCATTTTGGCCTCCCCACTGACCAATAGGCGCAAGACCCTGACAACGCTGCGTCTCAAAGATCTGCCGTCCATCCGCATTTGGTTCTCCATGATTGCCTCCATGGTTGAAGTCATAACTCCATCCCAGTGGCATATATTCAGTATTTATAGAAACCTCATTACCTTGCTGATAGTCTGTACCTGGCGCGGGCTGGTTAATATGATATTTTGAGTCTATTAAAAGATCAAACTGTATAGGCTTTGTGCAGTCAGGCAGTTCAATTCCTTTCAGGCCTTTTGAACGGTTGTTATTATACAGCTGAAGAGTGATGCCCAATTTCATGACACGACCAACAATCTTCCCGTTTTCATCGACTTTATTTAATGCATCATCTGTACCTGTAGTAAAATCAAAAGTATCTTTATAGCTGCCGTCTCCTCTTAATTGGATATTATATTTGGGAGCTGCTGTTACCCTTATTTCATCTGCTATAATTGTTTTTTTCTCGTTCTTAATATGATTTTCTTGTTTACATTCGCCTTCCCATGTACTATGTTCCATTGCAGCACTTATGATTGGTGCGAAAGTTTCTCCATTTTTCATAGATTTTACTTTTATTGTCACATTTTGCCCATAGTTTCCAGGAACTACGGATATACCACCGCTTGACGGCTCCAGATAAGCATAACAAGTCAGTACTTGACATTCTTTTTCTTCACCATCAATAGTACGTGTTTCTGTCGTGGTAACTGGTGCATATCCTTCTGTCCTATCCATCCATGTCATAGAAGCTTCATCAAAAACAGCCTGCTCAAAACTTACTGGAAGCACAAATTCAAACTTAATTCGTGCAGTATTATAACTTTTATATGAATCGTAAGATTTCATATTGACATTGAAATCATACGTAACACTGTCAAAAGTTCTGACAATTTTATTGTGACCATTGAGATCATCTCCAGGCTCTGCCTCATCACCCTCTGCTTCATATGCATTTAGCCCACAAATTAGCTTCCCATTGTTGTAACATTTTTCCGGATCGTGCTGATGGAAATCAAACGGTGCTACACCATCTTGAATATTAGTAATTTTTATTTCATTAACATAGGCACTATCGTCTTCAAGTGCACCCCATATAGAATTACCCTCTTCTAAGGTATCCGACCACAGCCACTCAAACTGTTCCAGAATCTCTGCATTTGTCACAGCTTCTTTCTGTGCCTCAGAGAGAGCATCATACGCTTCCTGGGCTTCGGTGACTTGTGCACAGAGTTCTTGATAGTATGCTGCATAGCCTTCTTCATCTTCTGCTTCTTCTAATGCAGCAAATCTCTCCGCGATCTCTTCCATCGTTGGCAATGCTTCGATCAGAGCGATCACATCTTCCACTTGTTGCTGTTCTTCTTCCGTTAAAGTGCCTTCTTGTACATCACTGTCTGATTCGCCGTCTGGATGGAGCAAGGTATCTTCTGTGATCTCACCATCTGGATTAAGCGTCGTATCTTCTGTAATCTCATTGTCCGGATTCTCTGGAGCGGGATCTGTGGTATCCAAAGCCGGAGCATCTGGTTGCTCAGGTAAGGTGGGGGCGTCCGGATTAGCCACATCACCGGCTGTCTCGTCTTTGGAGTCCTCATCTGTCACATCACTGTCCGGATCTTGAACACCATCCCCGGTCGTGGTATCACCAGGAGTTTTATCCTCTTCAGTCTGGTCATTGTTATTTTCGTCACCTGAAGTTGGATCGTCAGCGGGAATCTGTGTATCATCTGGGGTCTGATCACCGGGTGCTTCAGTGTTGTCGCTGCTTGGCGGCTCTGTCTCATTGTCGGATGTATTGGTATCCGGGGTTTCCTGAGTGTCACCATTCTCTTCGCCTGGCACTTCTTGCTGATCGCCGCCGGAAATATCCTCTGTTGGCTCTGTCTGCTGATCACCAGATACATTTTCCTGTTCATTCGATACGTCCTGAGAACCTTCTATGTTTTCCTCATGATCCGTTGGTTCAGATTCTTCCTGAGACGTCGTGTTTTCTTCAGGCGCCGTCTCCTCTTCCTCTACAGGCACAGCATCCTCATGAGCGCCTTCAGCCTCAGAGGAGCCATCTTCTTGAAGGAGCATAATCTCAGCCTCTGCATCCTCTGAAACACCATCCATCTCATCTGTTGTCGGGACGGCATGATCTTCTAAAAGCATCGGCTCCTGGGCGTCCACTCTGCCAGCCATCGCACAGCTGCTGCTCATCAGTACCATGATACAAAGCACACATGCCATCACTCTTTTCATCCTGTTATGTTTCATGATTCTCCTCCTTCATCTTCGACCAGAACTCCATCTATCATCTTTAACAGCTCCAAAGCGCTGCGGAAATATTGTATTTTCTGTCGCTCCGCCCAGGTGACGCTTCCCTGCCAGGTTGCATTCTGCCTATCCAGGATCTTCACAATAAATGTCCCTGTGCCCTTCCCCCTGCGTATCTCCATCCTAAGTTCCCGCCTTCCTAAGAAGCCTATTATGCTTACTGTGAGAATCATTTTAAAGGATCAACCATTACAGAAATCATTACAGAAGCAGGGAATTTATTTTTTTGTACAAAAAAGAACCGCCACTGGCGATTCTCTTTTTTCATGACAATAGGTTCGCTGGCAAAGCCTGCAATCGATTGTTCTGTACGGATTTATATTTCCTGATACCTTTTCTCAAACTCCTCCACCGACATCACCTGCGCAGCGATGCGGCACCATTTTCTTAATATTACGGGATCTTCTTTCTTTAGAATCTGCTCGCGTAATTTCTGCGGCACCTGGTCAACTTCCTCTAAAAGTTCTACGACAAGTTCTGCTTTGCCTTCTTTTTTCCCTTCAATCTTTCCTTCCTCACGTTCCTCTCTAAATACTCTCCACATACTGCTCTCTTCTTTCCCGCTTAACGCGCTATAATCAATCTCACAATTTGCCGTCCCAGCCACGGTCATTATTACTTGTTGATCTACAGGATGTTCTTTTACATAGTGCAGCACCTCTTCCTTAATCTCTTTTGATGACTTGCTTGTACTTAGTAGAATTTTTAACAAATTAAACAGATCTGCGAACTGCTCGTTGTCATTCCAGTAATTCTTTAGCACGGTATCTGCCTTTAATTTCTGTCCCTTTCCTGCCATACAGTCAGCCGTATCCTTTCTTCTATCTTACTATAGTTTCTATTGCTTCACAAGCCACGATTCCTGTTACGTGTAAACTTTGTGTTGCTTTTTTCTTATATTGTTTACTCTGAATTTCTTGTCCGATGCTGGACAGATCTTAAGAAAATATCAGAAATGTTTTAAAGATTGCAACGATTCTGTTACTAATAGAATACTCTCATTATTATGTAAAGTCAAGCAGAAAAAAAGAGGCTGTCGCAAAACCGGACTCCTGGGGAGCCGGTTTTGCGACAGCCTCACGCTTTCCCCTTCCCACTATAATAAGTAAACGTCCCCTCTGCCAGCAGGATCTCATCGTCTGCCACCACGCGGACTCGAAGCCACATCACATGTTTTCCGCCTCTGATAATCTCTGCCTTTGCCGTCAGCACACCCGAAGACACATTTCTGACAAAATGAAAATCACTGTCCAGCGTGACTGGGACATCCATATATTTCCCCGCAGTCAATCCCGTTGCGGTATCCGCCATCGTATACATCAGTCCCCCATGTACCATCCCATATGGATTCAAGTGCTCCGGCCTGATCTCTGTCCTTGTATAGCACTCTTTCTCCTCTTCGATCACCTCTATCCCGCAATAGGGTATATATCCTCTCTCTTTCTCCATCTGAATCCCCTCCTTTGTGTATAGTTCTTCTTCTCCATAGTACCCATAATCCCACATAAAGTCAACCTATTGTGGCAGACAGCTCCTCCATACTTCCATACTTTTTTCGCAAACGCTATAGCAAACTTTTCCACTTTATGTTAAACTGGCTACAACAGCTCTTTTCACCACAGCTGCACGCTTCATAAAAAGAGCTGTAAAATCATATAAAAAGGAGGGACCTATGAAAGAAGTTGGAACAGAAGTGAAAGTCAAAAGTCTGCAAAAAGCACTGGAAGTTCTTGGATGTTTTGTGGAAAAACAGCCGTTGGGGGTAACGGAGATCAGCGAAAAGCTAGGGCTGTATAAGAGCAATGTCCACAACATCCTCACCACATTCAAAGCCATGGGCTATCTGGAGCAAGATCCGGATTCCGGTAAGTTTCGCCTGGGTATGGCGATCTTTAGCTTAAGTCGGGCACTTAGGGAAAATCTGGACATCAGCCGCATCGCACTTCCATTTATGCGCAGGATCGCAGAAGAGTCCGGGGAGGTAGTATACCTGACGATTCCAAGGGGGGATGAAGTCATCTATCTGGAGGCTGTCTATCCGGATTCTCAGAAACTGCCAGGAAGTATTGTGACTGGAGAACGTGCCAAGATGTACTGTACCAGTGTGGGAAAAGCCATATTGTCCAAGATGAGCAGGGAGGAAAAAGACAAGCGGATTCAGGGGCCGCTGCAAGCTTTTACAGAATATACCATCACAGACAGAGATGCTTTGGAGCAGGAGATTCAAAAAACCCGTGAACGTGGATACGGCATAGACAATATGGAGTTAATGTTTGGTATCAAATGTGTGGGCATCGCTTTACTGAACCATGAAGGACAGCCAGAAGCCGGACTCAGCATCAGCGCCCCGTCACTGAGGATGAGCGAAGAGAAAGTACAAGGTTTCGCTGAGATCTTACATCATTATGGTCAGGAAATTCAGAAAAGGTTATAAAAAACGCCTTTCTTTTTTGTGCAATCTGCCGAAAAGCCAAAAGAACAAAGATAGGGATTGAAAATATTAACCAACAATGGTATGATGATTCTATCAGAAAACAAGAACTTAGTTCTATAATACAGAACAACGGGCCCGGAAGTAACTCGGTTTTTACCGAGTTAAAAAAATCATCTGTATTGAGAACGAAGTTCTATAATTTAGAACATTTTAGGAGGATTATGTATCATGGCTAACAAACCTTATGTAGTAATTGAGTGGAACGACACCGAGACAGACGCAAAAGGATGGATGTGTGCTTATAACTTTGTAGGTCACTACTGTGGCGGCGGCACCAGAATGCATCCAACCGTAACCAAAGAGGAAGTAATCCGTCTGGCTACCACCATGGGATACAAATACAAAGCATGTGAATCCCAGACCACCGGCGGCTGCAAGGCTGGTATCGCTTATGATTACAATGCACCGGACGCTCTGGATGTGCTTCGCAGATTCTTAACTGCAACTGCTCCTTACATCAACGCAGGCGTATCCATCGGAGGAGACTTAGGTGTGGATTATTCTGATGTACTTAGAATCTTAGATGATCTTGGAATCGGTATCCCGCAGACCAAGGCTATGAAGGAAGATCCGGATATCCGTGTAGGTATCACAAACCATGACAGAGCAGAGAAAGAATTAACCTATGACGGCTTCAAGATGTACGATATGATCACCGGTTATGGTGTTGCATCCGCACTTGACGAGGCATGGAAGATGAAGGGCGGCAAAGAAGGCGCAAGCGTAGTGATCCAGGGCTTCGGATGCGTAGGCGCAAGCTGCGTCAATGCTCTTGACAATATGGGCTACAAAGTAGTTGGTATCGCAGATGTCAATGGTCTTTTATACTGCAAAGACGGCCTGAACATCAAGAAACTGGTAGAGACCAGACTTCCAAAAGGCGTGCTGAACAAAGAAGCTTTCGAGCCAAACTATCAGGTACTTCCAAACAGCGAGTGGATCTCTCAGGAATGTGATATCCTGATCCCGGCAGCTCTTGAGGATGTGATCAATGTCACCAACGCTGACAAGATCAAAGCATCTCTGTTAGTAGAGGCAGCTAACATTCCTACCACTCCGGAAGCAGATGAGATTCTTCGCAAAAAAGGCGTAGACGTGGCAGTTGACTTTATCTCTAATCTCGGCGGTATCCGTATCTACGAGGCTGTCATCTTCCGTCTGGTGAAGATCGAAAATATGAATGATGAGGATGCTGCGGCTGCTATCGTAAAAGATACGGTGGATCTGATCCGCAAGCAGACCAGATTAGTATTTGAAGAGTCCAAAAAGACCGGCGAATTTACCCGTGATGTGGCAAGAAGACTCTTTACGCCGGACAAATCGGATACACCAGATATGTAACTGATACTTTTAGAGGGGCTGTGGAACACACAGTAGAAGGGGAATAAATATGGATTCAAAACTAAGAAAATATCTTACTATCGCGGCACTTGGACTTGCAGGAGGATCGATTTACTTCCTTCCTTATGTAAAATATATCTTCTATGATGCACAGATCGCTGCAATGGGAATCAGCAATACGCAGTCAGGACTTTTAATGACCATGTACACCATCGGTAACATGATCCTGTACATACCAGGCGGTATTATCGCTGATAAAGTATCACCGAAAAAAGCACTTGTGATCTCTTTGGCCGCCACCACCGTGTTAGCCTGGGTCTATGCTTTTACGATGAACTTTACCGTTGGTATGATTGTATGGCTTGGCCTTTCCTTCAGTACAGCTTTTGTCTTCTGGTCTGCTTTGATGAAAGCAGTCCGCATCATTGGTACAGAGGAAGAACAAGGTTTTATGTATGGTCTGTACTATGCATGTAATGGTATCACTGCTGCTCTGACCAATACCCTTGCACTGAATGTCTATAAGACAGCAGGCGGCGATATGGCGGGCGGATTCTTCCGCGCAGTGGTATCTGGTGGTTCCGTCGCACTGATATCAGCGGTTCTTCTGTTCTTCCTGATGCCTGAAAAACAAAACAATGGCGCAGCCGATGACAATGAACCGAAATTTGAAATGGGCGATGTATTGAAACTGCTGAAAAATCCGGTTGTATGGATCGTATCACTTACCATCTTGTGTGGTTATGGTTTTTACAGCAATACCTCCTATTTCAATCCATATTTGACAGAAGTACGCGGAGTATCTCCAGAAGACTCCGGACTGGTCTCTATTGTCCGTAACTATCTCCTTCTGCTGCTCTCCCCGGTAGGTGGTCTGCTGGCAGATAAAGTATTTAAGTCTACCTGTAAATGGCTGGCAACTGCTTTTGTTATCCTTTCTGCATTGTTTGGCATTGTACTGATCCTGCCTGCAGGTATCAGTCCGTTGACAGCAAGCCTGTATACATTGCTTCCAGGTGCTTTCGCCATGATGATGTACGGCGTGATCTTCTCAACGGTCAGCGAATCCGGTATTCCTAGAGCCATGACTGGTACGGTGATCGGTATCGCTTCCATCATCGGATACCTTCCGGACTCTATCTACTCGGTATTGTTCGGAAGCTGGCTGGACGCTCACGGAGCAGCTGGATACAACTATATCTTTATCTTCCTGGCAGTGTCAGGTATTGTAGGCGCCATTCTGGCCATGACCGTATACCGTCTTGGCAGAAAAACGCAAGTATCATAAAAGTGAGGTAATCCTGTGATGGGAAAAGAAAAAAATGAAAAAGTATATACAAATCCCGTACGGTGCAAAGGATGCGGCTACTGCATCAATGCATGTCCCAAAGAAGCAATCAGTGTCTCTGACCATGTCAATGCAAAGGGATACAATACAATTGTTGTAGATGCGGACAAATGTACGGTATGCGGGACCTGTTATCGTGTGTGCCCGGATTATGTGTTTGAAATAAGATAAGGAGGTCAGCTATGGCTAAAGTATTATTAAAAGGCAATGAAGCGCTGGCCGAGGCCGCACTGGCTGCGGGCTGTCGCTTTTACAGCGGATATCCGATCACGCCTCAGACGGAGATCCTGGAATATCTATCCTGGAGAATGGATGAGGTTGGCGGAGAATTTATTCAGGCAGAATCAGAGCTTGCCGGTATTAATATGGTATTAGGAGCAGCAGCGGCTGGTGCAAGAGCACTGACCACATCTTCTGGTCCCGGCTTTTCCCTGAAACAGGAGGGTATCTCCTATCTGGTTGCCGCAGATCTTCCGGCTGTTATCGTAGATGTTATGCGTATTGGTACTGGCCTTGGCGATATCGCTCAGGGTCAGGGCGACTACTGGCAGCTCACCAGAGGCGGCGGACACGGTGACTATCACACCCTTGTACTGGCACCTGCATCTGTACAGGAAAACGCCGATATGATGGCAGAAGCTTTTGATCTGGCTGAAAAATACCGTCATCCGGTATTAATCGCTTCTGACGCAGCGATTGGCCAGATGATCGAAGCTGTGGAGATCCCGGAGTTTAAAGAACATGACATCAACAAATTTGACTGGACGATTAAAGGATGTAAAAAAGGTACAGAACAGAGAAAGATCCAGAATGTCTACTATACACACCCGGATTATGAAGGGTATCTGTCTGAGAAATATCGTCAGATGGAGCAGGAACAGCGCTATGAGACCGTTCAGGTCGAAGATGCGGAACTGGTACTGGTTGCCTATGGCATCAGCTCCCGTGTCTGCCGCGAGACGGTAGAGATCGCCAGAGCAGAGGGATTAAAGCTTGGTCTGATCCGCCCGATTACGCTGTGGCCATTCCCGGTGAAAGCATTTGAAGAAGCCAAAGCTGCCAAAGCTTTCCTGACCGTAGAGATGAATATCTTAGGTCAGATGGTGGATGATGTCAAACTTGCCATTAACAGCAAGTATCCTGTGGACCATTACGGCTCCATTTTCGAGATTCCAGAGTCTGACGGAATCATTGCAAAAGCAAAAGAGATGCTGAAAAAGGAGGGAAAATAAAATGAGGTTAGTAGCTCCTGAAACAGTGACATTTACTCAAAGTGGTTTTTGCCCTGGCTGTGGGCATGGTCTTGCAGTCCGTCTGATTGCCGAAGTCATGGAAGAGATGGAACTTAGTGAGAAACTCTTAGCGATTGTAGACGTGGCCTGCGGTTCCTTAAATATTGATTCCTGGAGATTTGACACTATTATGGCAGCTCATGGAAGACCCATCGCTACCGCAGTAGGTGTAAAAAAAGTACGTCCGGAGAATCCGGTAATGGCCTATATCGGAGATGGAGCAGCGTATTCCATCGGTATGGCTGAGACTATGCATACCGCAATCCGCAATGACAATGTGGTAGCTATTGTGATCAACAACAGTCTGTATGGCATGACAGGCGGACAGTGTGCTCCTACCTCTCTGCCGGGACAGATCACCACTTCCACGCCAAAAGGAAAAGACCCGAAAAAAGCAGGTATGCCATTCAGAGTCGATCAGGCATTCAGCGGTCTGGATATCGCCTATCTGGCCAGAGGGTCCATGGCAGATGCCAAAGGCATGGTACAGAGCAAAAAATATATCAAAAAAGCATTTGAGAAACATATGAGGGGCGAAGGCTTCTGCCTGGTAGAGCTTCTCTCTCCCTGCCCCACCAACCTGAACATGACACCGGTAAAGAGTGTGGAGCGCATTAAGAATGAGATGATTCCATTCTTCCCTCTGGGTGAATTTAAAGATAAGAAGGAGGAGGAATAGAGCATGGCAAAAAAAGAGATTATCTGTGCCGGATTTGGCGGACAGGGCGTGCTGACAGCAGGCATGCTGCTGATCAACGCCGGTATGGAACAGGATAAAAATGTATTATTTTACCCGTCTTACGGTTCTGAGATGCGCGGAGGCACCGCAAACTGTACCGTAAAGATCAGCGATGGTCTGATCGCCAGCCCGATATCCAAACAGCCGGATATATTGTTTACCATGAATACCCCGGCTATCGATAAATTTGAAGAGCGCCTAAAACCCGGCGGACTTCTTCTGGTGAACTCTTCCATCGTACCGGAGAGCCGTACCTACCGCGACGATATCAAAGTCGTCAAAGTCCCGGCTACAGATATCGCCGCAGAGGTAGCCAATCCCAAAGGCGCGAACCTGGTGATGTTAGGAGCTTTGGCCGCGAACAGTGACCTCTTCTCGATCGAATATATGGAGACCGCCATCGTCTCCTTCTTCGAGAAAAAAGGCAAAGGCAAATTCAATGAGAAAAATGTAGCCTGCTATCGCAGAGGGGTAGAAGGAAAATAGAATAAGAATACCATAACAGATCAGGGAGAAGACAGAATATGAACTTAACAAAACTGTTAAAGCCACAGTCGGTCGCTGTTATTGGTGCAAGTGAAAAGGAAGGTTTCGGCGGAGATGTCTGCCGAAATATCCTTTCTTATGTAGAAGACAGAAGCCGAGTGTATTTTATTCATCCAAAAAGAGAGACGGTATTTGATGTACCGTGTTATAAAAGTGTAACAGATGTACCAGATACCATTGATATGATGGTGATCTGTACCTCACAAAAGACCGTGATCCCGCTCCTTAGAGAAGGAGCAAAAAAAGGCTGCGGCGGAGCTGTGGTATTTGCCAGCGGCTACGGTGAGGTGGGTACAGACGAAGGACGTCAGAATGAAGCGGAACTGATCGCTGCTGCCAAAGAACTTGATATTGCGATCATGGGACCCAACTGTGCAGGATTTGTCAACTACATCGACAATGTACAGGCATTTGCATTTATCTCTGAAAAAAGAGACCGGAAGGGCAGCGTGGGCGTAGTATCCCAGAGCGGTCAGTTATGTCTGTCCTTGATGGACTGCCCCGGCATGAGATTCTCCTACAGCATCTCCGCCGGAAATGGCAAGATCGTACAGGTAGAAGACTACATGGATTTCTTAGTCAATGACGAACATACCAAAGTAGTCAGTGTCTATATCGAAGGCGTAAAAGACGCCAATAAATTTGCAGCCGTACTGAAAAAAGCAGCTGAGATCAAGAAACCAGTCGTGATCTTAAAAGCCGGACGCAGTGCCAAAGGCGGAGCGATCGCCGCTTCTCATACCGGAAGTCTGTCCGGCTCTGATGCTTCTTTTGATGCAGTCCTGAAAAAATTCGGCGCGATCCGTGTGGACGACTTAGAAGAGCTGATGGCGATGTCCCTGATGCTCTCCACCCTGAAGAAGATCCCGGATCAGGCCACCTTCGCCTCCATGAATCTCTCCGGCGGCGAGACCGGCATCTGTGCTGACGTGGGAAGCTTAAACGGAGTAGAATATCCTGATTTTACACCTGAGACGCTCGCAAGCTTAAAAGCACAGCTTCCGTCCTATGCATCTCCCAACAATCCTCTGGATATGACTGCCAGCCTTTCCTATGATGCAGATCTGTATGCAGGTGCACTGCGTACCGTGATGGATGATCCGAATATTGGTATGGTTTTGATCGGCTATACGCTTCTTTTGGATATTGCTGATCCGGCGATCCACTATATGTATCAGGGAATCGAAAAAGTCGTACAGGAAAAGGGCGACGCCTGCAAGCCAATCGCGATGATTCCATTTGCAGAGAATACCAGGAATCTGGAGTATCAGGATAAATTATTCCATATCGGCGTACCGATCCTGCCTCCTCCTGTCTATGCATTTAAGATGCTGCGCCATCTGGCAGACTTTATCTCCTATCGCCCGGAGAACAAGACCTTAGAGCTGGCTCCCGGCAAGGGCAAATCCGACCAGACAATCGCTCTGTCCGAGCACGACAGCAAGGTAGAATTGGGCAAATTTGGTGTGGCAGTGTCCAAAGAAGTGATCGCAACTTCTGTAGAAGAAGCAGTCGCTTTTGCCGCTTCCACAGACGAAGCACTGGCGATGAAGATCGAGTCAGCCGATATCCTCCACAAGAGCGATGTGGGCGGCGTAAAATTAAATATCCGCGGCGCTGAGGAAGCCAAAGCTGCTTACGAAGAGATCATGGAGAATGTCACGGCGAAAAAGCCAGAAGCCAGGATCAATGGAATCCTGATGGTTCCGATGCTCAAATCCGGCGTGGAGATGATCATTGGCGTCAACAACGACCCGCAGTTTGGACCGATGATCATGGTCGGTATGGGCGGTGTCTTCGTGGAAGTCTTTAAGGACGTGGCTCTGTATCCGGCTCCTCTGTCAGAAACAGAAGCTTTGGAGATGTTAAAATCCCTGAAGTCCTTCAAGCTGTTAAATGGCTATCGCGGTTCTGCCAAATGCGATATCAAGGCACTGTGCGAGACAATCGTTGCCATCGGCAACTATGCAAGTGCACATAAAGATACTTTAAAAGAGCTGGATATCAATCCTCTGTTTGTATACTCGGAAGGAGAAGGAGTGGGCGTTGCAGACGCACTGATTGTCAAATATAAAGAAGGTGTGTAATCATGTTTAAAAACATTGAGAAAAAAATATTTATACCGGCAGTTGCTATTCTTGTGCTGATTATGTTACCGATCTATCTGGTGCCGGATAAAATAAACAGCATCATCTCTTTTTTATTTGATCTATGTACCGGGCAGCTTGGGTGGATCTTCCTGCTCACCTGCCTGGCCTCCTTTGCCTTTCTGATCTGGCTAAGTACCAGCAGATACGGCAATATTCGTTTAGGCGAAGCAGATGAAACACCACAGTATGGCAATCTCTCCTGGATTGCCATGCTGTTTACTGCGGGGGTAGGCACCAGTATCGTGATCC
Organism: uncultured Lachnospiraceae bacterium; assembly: GCA_910585995.1. Taxonomy (GTDB): domain Bacteria; phylum Bacillota; class Clostridia; order Lachnospirales; family Lachnospiraceae; genus Hominiventricola. Next base: position 41,876 of record CAJUGG010000047.1, on the reverse strand, counting down.
TTGGGTTTTTGGAACCTATCTATTATGTAAGCGGACCTCCGTTTAATTTAGAACCATTTAGTAAAGACGCCTATGAGTATGCTCATATGTACGGACAGTTTCATTGGGGATTCAGCGCATGGGCAATCTACAATCCGGCGATTGTAGCCATCGCCTATATCATGTTTGTCAGAAAAGAAAAAAGTATGCGTCTGAGCACCGCCTGCAAAAGTATCATAAAAGGTCATACAGACGGCTGGATCGGACACATTATTGATATTCTGGTTGTCTTTGGTATCGTGGGGTCCATCTCCACCTCTCTTGGAATCGGTGCTCCGGTTCTCTCTACCATTATTCGGGAAGTCTTCAATATTCCGGTAGAATACGACTTTATCGTCTGTATTGTTGTATTGATTATCTGGGTGCTGATCTTTGGAACCAGCGTCTATCTGGGACTGGACAAGGGGATTCAGAATCTGAGCAATATCAATGTAGTCCTTGCATTTATCTTTATGCTGATCGTCCTGTTTATTGGTCCCACCATGGATATCCTCAAGATGGAAGTCAATTCTCTCGGACTGTACCTGTCTGAATTTGTACGTATGAGTACCTGGATGGACCCTTTTGGAGAGGGAACATTTGTCAAAGAATGGACTGTCTTTTACTGGGGATGGTGGCTTGCTTTTATGCCGATGATGGGTATGTTTGTGGGCAAGATCTCCAGAGGCCGCACCATCCGCGAAGTGATGTGGGGACAATTAGTATGGGGAACTTTGGGATGTTGTACCAGTTTTATGATCTTTGGAGGATACTCTTTGTATCTGCAAAGCTCCGGGCAGGTGGATCTGGCAGCGATCTTAGCATCCCAGGGACAGAGCGCCGCTGTCGTGGCGATCCTGAAGACTCTGCCTATGGCCAAATTTATGATGACCTTTTTGTGTGTCGTCTGTTTTGTCTATCTGGCAACTACCATTGACTCCTGCGCCTATGTACTGGCAGGAACCACTACAAAAAAACTGGATGAAAAAGAAGATCCGGCCAGATGGAACCGGATTGTATGGGCGCTCCTTTTCTGTCTGTTATCCATTGGTCTGATGGTCATTGGCGGACTAGAAGCAGTAAAGACCATCTCCGTCCTTACAGGGCTTCCTCTGGTAGCGGTCATCTTTATCCTGATGGCTTCGGTCAAGAAAATGCTGCAGGACGACGCAGAAAAAATGTCTAAAGGAAAAAAGTAAATGATAAATACAACGAATGAACTGTTAAATCAGACGGTAGAACAGTTAGAACCCGAAGTCTTTCCTCTGAGTGAATGGCTCACCGCGCACCCGGAAGTGGGCGGAGAAGAAAAAGAATCCAGTGCGCAGATCGCACGTTTTCTGAAAGAGAGAGGATATACCGTAGAGATGGATTACTGCGGTCTGCAATATGCCTTTCGGGCCTATAAGCCTTCCGACAAACCTCGGATTGCTGTGATGTGTGAATATGATGCACTTCCCAAGATCGGCCATGCCTGCGGACACTCCTTAAGCTGCGGCATCAGTGTATTATCTACACTGGCTGTCAGCCAATGTTTTCCAGATCTTCCCTATGAGCTGGATCTGATCGGGACTCCAGGCGAAGAGACCATCGGCGGCAAAGTGACCATCTCCAAAAATGGAGGCTTCGACCGCTACCAGTATGCCATTATGGGCCATATCAGTTCGGATAATACCCCACAGTGGAGAGTACTGGCATGCAATGACCTCTACGTCACGATCCAGGGTAAGGGTACACATGCCTCTGCAACGCCCTGGGAGGGCCACAGTGCCCTGAATGCCGCACAGCTCTTTATGCATGGCATCGACCTGATGAGGGTGCAGTACAAGCCCTTTATGCAGATGCATGGCATTATCGAAGAGGGCGGCGTCTCACCGGGGATCATCCCCGACCGGGTCGTACTCAACTACTACCCTCGTGCGGCGTCCATGAAAGATCTTGAAGAACTGAGAGTCAATACGCTGCGTCTCTTAAAAGGCGTCACCTATGGCACGCAGACAGAATATACCGTAGAACAGCGCTTTGACACCTTTGCCGAACTGCACTATGGAAAGACGGCTGTTCACACACTGATGGAGATCTTTCAAGACCTTCATATGGAAGCACATGAAGTGCTCTATCCAAGCGGTTCCTCCGATGCCGGGAACGTGGATCTGGTCATCCCCACGTTCCACTTAGGCATCAAAGGTACAGATACATTTATCGACATCCACACCGTAGAATTTGAACGGCTGATGTACGGTGAGCGGGCAAGACAGACGCTTCAAAACGGCGCCAAAGTCATCGCCAACTTCCTCTACCAGACCGCCACTCAGCCAGAGCTGATGGAACAGATTCAAAAGGAGTGGAAAGAGTACCGGGAAGTGGAATAATTCCTCCTGCAAAGGGCTGTGGCATCCAATCAGTTTTTGCAGATCAATATGGAAAAAGCAGTCGATCTGCTGTTCCTGTGCCAGGTTGTATTTGGCATTGAGCACTGCGTTGAGGATGCTGTTTTTACAGAAGACCCGGTTGTGCACAGCGATCTGAGCCTGGTTCTGTTCTAACTCCTCATAATAGCTTTTCTGAAGCTTCAGATTCTTTCGCTCCATATCTCTCTGGATACTGATGGTAAAATATTCTGCCAGAAACAGACTGCCAAGATTGGTGGCAAAGCAGGCGATGGCAGCCGGCCAGATCTTATAACTCTCCTCTGGGGAAAAATAAAATCTTCGCCTATCCCATAGCCGCAGACTGCATCATCACAGGTGTCTTCTCTCTGTTTCTGACTTATTTTAATGACATGCGCCTGCAGGCTTTCGAGCTTAAGATGCTGTGCATAGAAGGACTGCTGATGGCATTGATTGCCGGCATCCTGTACCTTGTCTACTGGATCCCCTATCAGCGGATGAAAGCGATCGCAGGGATTTGACAAAATTCGCATATTTGTTATAATTTTTATGTTGTCATCCCATACCGGCAACGGGAAGGGGGTGAACATATGCAGTACCTGTTTTCGCTTTTAGTTACGGTCGTGGGTGGTGTAGCCTGCCACTACATCATCAAGTGGTTAGATCGTGACGACAATGACAACTAGCCCGAACAAAAACCCCCGGACTCGCACTCCGGGGGTTTTGCTGTGAACATATACAACTGTTCTCGCTTTTGCCTACTGGCATTATAGCATATGCAAATTAGATTTGCAATATATCAATTTTTTTTACTTTTACTGCGGTTACTCTTGATCCATCCCGCAAGCTGTCGCCTGGGCGATCAGGCAGCGGTCATTGACCACAGTGTCATAGAAACGGAATCCGCCGGAGAAGTTATAGGCATCGTATCCATACCCTGACAAGATCCGTACAGCCAGATAGCTGCGCAGGCCGCTTTGACACATCACATAGACGGGCTTTCCTTTATCCACTTCCCCGATCCGGTCGCGCAGTTCATCCACCGGGATATGAAGAAATCCATCCACATGTCCGCGAGCGTATTCTCCTTTGGTGCGCACATCCAACAGGGTAATGCTTCCATCTTTGGGCAGATGCTCTAAGTCTTCGAGATGGAACTGCTTCACTAATCCTTTCTGGATATTTTCCACCATAAATCCAGCCATATTGATCGGATCTTTTGCAGAAGAATAAGGCGGCGCATAGGCAAGATCCAGTTCTGTCAGGTCAACGGCTCTCATCCCTGCATGAATTGCCGTGGCGAGCACGTCGATACGTTTGTCCACTCCGTCATAACCTACGATCTGTGCGCCGAGCAGGCGTCCGCTTATCTTTTCAAAGACCACCTTCATCGTCATCACTTTTCCCCCTGGATAATACCCTGCATGGTTCATGGGGGAGAGTACCACTTTGTCCACCAAAAGACCAGCCTTTTTGGCATTGGTCTCATTGATGCCTGTAGCAGCAGCCGTGAGATCAAAGACTTTGATCACTAAGCTTCCCTGAGAGCCTGGATACCGGCTGTCACCGCCGCAGATATTGTCGGCGGCAATACGCCCCTGTCGGTTGGCTGGCCCGGCAAGAGAGATCAGTGTATCCTGCCCGGTAACTGCATGTTTGACCTGTACGGCATCCCCCACCGCATAGATATCCGGTGCCGAAGTCTCCATCCGGTCATTGACCACCACACTGTCTTTGATCCCCAAAGTCAGTCCGGCCTCTTTGGCAAGGTGTGTATCCGGCGTAACGCCGATCGCTAACACGACCAGGTCTGCGTGGAGAGGAGCTTCTCCTTTTAACAGCACATCCACCCCGCCGTCTCTCTCTTCAAATCCTTCTACTGTATGCCCCAGCACCAGCTTAATCCCATGTTTTCGCACTTCCCCGTGAATAAAAGCAGCCATATCAGAATCAAATGGATTCATCAACTGTTTCGGACGCTGTACAATGGTCACATCCATGCCCAGATCCCGCAGATTTTCCGCCAGCTCCAGACCAATAAAACCGCCTCCTGCCAAGACTGCAGATTGGGGCATGTTTTGACGGATATACTCTTTTAAGTGGAAGGTATCCTCTACGGTACGCAATGTGAAAAGTTTGTCAATCCCAACCCCTGGGATCTTAGGCTGTGTGGGTTTTGCACCCGGAGACAGTAAAAGCTTGTCATAGCTCTCCTCAAATGTCTCGCCAGTCTTTAGATTCTTTACCGTAACCATGTGTTTTTCCGGATGAAGTGCAGTTACTTCATGATGCACTTTCATATCCACACGAAAACGGCTAAAGAAGCTCTCAGGGGTCTGAAGCGTCAGCGCCTCCGGATCTGTAATCACATCCCCTATGTAATATGGCAGACCACAATTTGCATAAGAGACGTATCCCGAACGCTCGAATACCACAATCTCAGCGTTCTCATCCAGTCTTCTGATTCTGGCTGCGGCAGTGGCTCCTCCGGCCACGCCGCCTACAATTACAACTTTCATCTTATCTCTCCACCTTTCCTGTATAAGCAACGATACCGCCGATATCTTTAATATTAGTATATCCCATCTGCGCCAGAAGCTTTGCCGCCTGACGGCTCCTTCCTCCTGAGTAACAATATACAAATACCGGAGTATCCATCTTCGTCACCACCTGCTTCACTCCTTCAAGTGCCTGAAGCGGAACATTCTTACTTTCTGGAATGTGCCCTTCCTGGTATTCCTGCGGAGTACGGACATCCAACAAGATCGCTCCTGTTGTCGCTCCATACACTTTAACTCCCTCATTAATATCCTGATTTTTCATAAATCCAAATAGCCCCATCTTCACACCTCCTATTTAAGTTCCGCAACTCCTCTCCCAAGCCCCTGCCCCAAGAGGATTTTCAGCCACTTTGTGTCTGAAAATCCTCTTGGGGCTTGTCCGGTCCGTTGCTGTTATAGTATAACCAAAGTTGCAGATATGTTCCGTGACATGGTCACATTTTATGAGATCTTTTCATCTTACTTTTGTTCTTTTTAGTATATACCCTGTCTGCCACTTTTGAAAAGCCCCCTGATGTTGTCAAAAAATAAGGTCGTAAATGGTGAAATTTTGGAAATAATTATGTGAAAACGTCGAAATAGACGAAAATAATAATACCTGATATGATTTTATTATCAAATCACCGCAGTATACTAAGAACAGTTGCGGGAGTAAACAATAATACAAAAGGAGAAGGAGTATGAAAAGGAAAGTAGTAGCGATGATGTTAAGCTGTGTATTGCTTATCACTGGTTTGACGGGATGCGGCGGGTCACAAGAACCTCCTGCACAACAGCCTGAGACAACAGAAGAAGATGCTTCGGGGGAGACACCCTCTTCTGACACCGAGACAAGAGTCTTCCAGCTTGGACATCTCGACCCAAGCCAGGATGATAATGCATACCAGATCTTCTGTGTACAGTTTAAGGAAAATTTGGAAGAAGTCTCCGGCGGAAAGTTAAGCGTTGACATCTTCGGCGATGGTATGTTAGGCGGAGAAGTCGAACTGATGGAAGGCATGAAACTTGGAAATGTGGATATGGCTCTGATCACCAATAACTATTATGGCAACTTTGTCAAAGACAATATGATCTTCGATCTTCCCTTCGTCTTCGCTGACTATGACGAAGAACACAAGATTCTGGATGATGATGAAGTGATGGCGCCATTAAGACAGCAGTTATACGATGACTGGGGCGTCAAACAGCTTGCATGGGGAGACAGTGGTTTCCGCTATGTGGTCAACACCAAACGGCCGCTGGTCAATGTCTCTGATTTTAATGGGTTAAAGATTCGTCTTCCGGAAAATACGGTATATGTGGAGACTTTCAAAGCGCTCGGTGCGAACCCCACCACAATGGCTTTCAGCGAAGCCTACACTGCTGTACAGCAGGGCACTGTAGACGGTCTTGAGATCACAGCCTCTGCGATCAATACCGCAGGCTATTATGAGATCTGTGACTATCTCTCACTGACCAAACACTTTGCCTCCCCCATCGCTATCAATATCTCTGCAAAAGTCTGGGAAGGTCTGAGTGAAGAAGAACAAGGATGGATTCAGGAAGCGGCAGATCTGGCGAAAGAGTCACAGCGGACCATTGTGATTGAGAATGAACAAAAACTATTGGACAAGATGGCAGAAGCCGGATGTCAGATCAATGAGATCGGTGATATTGAAGAATATCGGACCGCAGTAGAACCTGTGTTCGATTATATCCGTACCGTGATTGATCACCCGGAATTTCTGGATCTTGTACTTGGCAAACTGTAAGTGCATGGAGGAACCATTTTGATTACAGGAATAAAAAAGATCAATCAGGCAGTGGATGCGGTCTATATGACCATCAGCGTTCTTTTATTGGTGATCCTGGTCGGGGCATCTGCCCTTCAAGTATTCACCCGGTATGTCCTGAACAATTCGCTGGTGGGAACAGAAGAAGTCGCAAGATACTGTTTTATCTGGATGAGTATGTTAGGAGGCTCCATCTGCGTAGGCAGATGGGCGCACTCCACCGTATCCATATTAAGCGATGCATTGCCTGAGGCGGGAAAAAAGATATTATTTATCATCATCAACCTGTTGATTATTGTCTGCGCCTATATCTTCGTAAGCGGCGGCATCGAGATGTTTGTAGCGGCAGGCAACCAGCTGACACCCACCATGCGGATTCCCAAATGTCTGATCTACTTATGTGTACCGCTTGGCGGCGTGGGGATGGCACTTCACAGTGTGGAGCATATCTTAGTGACTGTCTTAGAACTTAGCAGTCTGTCGAAAGGGGGAGAAGCCTTATGAGCAGTGCTTTGCTGTTGATCATTACGCTGTTGGTTCTGGTACTGATCGGATGTCCGATTGTCTTCTGCATCGTATTGTCTTCTTCTCTGTACCTGGTAGTGACAGAACTTCGGACCTTAAGTGTGGTGGCACAACGAGCGGTAGTTGGTATGGACAGCTTTGTGATGTTAGCGGTTCCTTTATTTACCTTAGCCGGTTATCTGATGGAGCAGGCAGGTCTCTCCAAACGGCTGACCGACTGGGTCGGCAAGATCTGCGGACGTGTCACAGGTGCCACAGGTATGATCACCATTGTATGCTGTGCCATCTTTGCGGCTTTAACAGGCTCCGGGCCTGCGACCGTGGCAGCCATTGGAGCTATTATGATTCCGGCATTAAAAGAATCCGGATACTCCGATGAAGCTTCCTCCGGTATGCTGGCAGCAGGCGGAGCATTAGGACCTATCATCCCGCCCAGTGTGGCGATGATCGTCTATGGCAGCACCATGAGCGTCTCCATCCCGGATATGTTTATGGGCGGTATTGTACCTGGGGTCCTGATTGCATTTTTATTCTGCGTCGCCAACTATTTTATTGCCAAAAAAGAGCACGTAAAAAAGCCTACCGAGACCTACACGCTAAGAGAGATCGCCATAGCCACCTGGAAAGCCCTTCCAGTGATTCTTATGCCAGTCATCGTCCTGGGAGGCATCTATGCCGGGATCTTCACCCCGACCGAAGCAGCAACCGTCTGTGTACTTTATAGCCTGGTCTTAGGACTCTGCTATCGCACGATCACACTGAAAATCCTGATCGAGACGCTGAAAAGAACTATCATCTCTTCTGCAAGTATTGCCATGATCATTGGTATTTCCAGCGTATTTGGACTCACTCTGGCAGCTGCTAAAATTCCTGCGATGGTTGCAGAAGCACTTGTTCCAGTCCTTGGCAACCAGCTGATCTATATGCTGGTATTGATGCTGTTTTTGTTTGTCGTCGGATGTCTGATGGAATGTCTCGCTGCTATCGTGATCCTGGCACCGATCCTTGTACCGATTGGTCTGAATCTCGGATGCGACCCGCTGCATCTGGGTGTCATCTTCTGCATCAATCTGGTAATCGGATTTGTGACACCTCCCTTTGGTGTCAATCTGTTTACCGCAGTGTCCACGACAGGAACTCCCTATGCCAAAGTGGTAAAAGGGGTCCTTCCCTATCTGATCATCGCGATTGCGACGGTTATGGTACTGGCATTTGTCCCGGATATTATTCTGTGGCTACCAAATTTTATGAAAGGCTAAACGAATGAACTGACCATGAATAGAATCATTATCAAACATGTAAATGTATTCGACGGAATATCAGAGAAACTCTGGCCGGATCAGACTGTCATTGTGGAAGATGGCAAGATCAAAGAATTATTTCCCGCTTCTGAATCCCGGCCCGCAGAAAACGGAACAGTCGTAGATCTGCAAGGCTATACCCTGACGCCTGGTTTTATCGACTGTCATATGCATATGCTGTTAGAAGAAGTCACAGACAAGGAGAGATCCCTCTCTATGACTTCCCCAGGCGGAGAACGCTTAGACACCGCACAGGCGGCTGTCGCCTATCTGGGCGCCTACAACTGCCGGCGTATGTTGGAGGCCGGCTTCACAACCGTCGTGGACGGCGGCGGCAATCATTTTATCGAATGTGCCCTTAGAGAAGCAATCCATAAAGGCTATTTTGAAGGACCAGATCTCTACATAGCAGGCAAACAGATCACAACTAACAAGGCACATTTTGTAGGTTTTTCCATAGAACCTTATGGGCCTTATGGTATGCGTAAAGCAGTGCGTGATCTGATGTATCACAGCGTAGACCATATCAAGCTGCAGCTAAGTCCTCCCATCCGTATGGTGGGCAGAAACTCTCAGGCATGTGATTTTACAGAAGAAGAGATCCAGGCAGCCGTAGAAGAAGCTCATAATTATGGAGTGTCCGTACATGCACATCTAAGAGGCCCTGAAGCCATCAAAAGATTTTTAAGAGCAGACGGAGATATGGTCGTACATGGTACGGGGATTGAGGAAGAAGGCATCGAGCTAATGCTGAAAAAAGACCGTTATCTGTTGGAGACTTTGCTCTCTCCCACTCCCAACCCGTCAGAAGCCCTCCTGCGCGCGAAAAACCAGGCGACCATAGACCTTCTGAAACGAACTGCCAAAAATCACTGGGCAAGTGTGAAAAAGGCTTATGAAGCCGGGGTCAAGCTGGCCTTTTCCACAGACGCAGGCACACTTGGGATTCGGGTGGGCAGCAACGCCCTGGAATTTTTAAATCTTCAGGCCATTGGCATGAGCTGTACACAGGCACTCAAAGCAGCCACCACTGTGGCAGCCAAAGCAATAGGACACGCGGATACGATCGGGCAGATCACACCTGGCTACCGGGCTAATTTTGCCATCCTCGACGGCAATCCGTTAGAAGACCTGACAGCAACCAGCCGCGTGGTCATGACCTGGAAAGACGGAAGAATCGTCTCTGACAAAAGAGAAGAATGGGTGAGAGGTGAGACAACATGAGAGCAGGCTATATACCAGAACCGCTTCAGGCGCAGTTCCGGGATGATCTGGAAGAGCCGCAGATCACAGCAGCAGATCAGGTAAAGATCCAGGTAAAAGTAACCGGGATCTGCGGATCAGAAGTACACGCCTATCACGGAAGACATGCCTGGCGCGTCCCGCCTCTGGTCTCTGGACACGAGTTCGCCGGGACGATTGTAGAGGTCGGCAGTGGTGTGACAAGCTGTCAGGTAGGCGAGAGAGTCACAGCAGAGCCGCAGTATGGATGCGGGACATGTGAACTGTGCCGAAGCGGACGTTATCATCTGTGCAAAGAAAAAAAGATCTTAGGAGCTACCTACTGGAGCGGCTCTTTTGGAGAATATATTGTAGTGCCAGAGAGTTGTGTGATCCCTCTGCCTGATACCGTATCCTTTGATCAGGGAGCGTTGATCGAACCGCTTGCCGTTGGGATGCATGCAATCAGAGAACATCAGGTAAATAAGGAGACAAGCATAGCCGTGATCGGCTGCGGAACCATCGGACTGGGCGTGATCTTAAGTGCAGGATGTTTTCATCCCAGAAAAATCATCGGGATTGATGTGGTGGATTTTAATCTGCAAAAAGCCCTTCAAATGGGAGCAGATCTGACGCTGAACAGCAACGACCCTGAGATCGTGGATGAGATCCTAGATCAGACCCATGGCAGAGGCGTTGACATCACCTTTGTGGCTTTCGGCAATGCCCCCTGCATGAAACTGGCAGCCCAGATCACCAAACGCGGCGGGACCATCGCAGAGATCGCCGTGATGGATGACTCTGTCGCTGCACCATTTTCCCAGATCCAGATCAAGGAGCTGAAGGTATGCGGTTCTAATATGTACACCGCAGAAGATTTTCAGGCAGTGATCCATGGAATCGATACAGGCGAGATCACTCTGGACGGATTTATCACCAAAAGGTATCCCATCGAACAGATGGCAGAAGCGATGGAATTTGCCGACAAGCGTCCGGAACCTGTGGTAAAAGTTGTACTGGATTTTTAAAGGTTTATGACAATAGGAGCTGTCGCAAAATGGACGCCCTGGCTCACACAAAGAGTCAAGGCGTTTATTTTGCGACAGTCTCTTATTTACTGTCTAACGACGACAACACATAGTCTTTAAAAGTCTTTGCAGCCAGAGAGAGATGGGCGTCCCTTCGCCAGATCATATAGTAGGACTGTACAGGAACATGCTCTTCTAAGATCTTCAGAACATGAAGATTCCCCCAGTGTACCGATGGGATATTGGCCATACATGAGATCCCAAGCCCCGCATACACCATCCCGATGATGCTCTGATCATCCGCCGGTTCAAATGTAATCTTAGGTGTAAAGTCATATTCCCTGCAAAGATTGAGAAAATCAATCCGGTTTCTGGTATTCGGATTGCCATTTAAGATAAAGTCTTCATCCTTTAACTGTTCTAACGACACGGCTGTCTCTGACGCAAGCGGATGGTCCAAAGACGTGATCAGGATCAGATCATCCTGCTTAATATGGACATACTCCAATCCGGCGAATTTCTTATCCTGAAAATTAAAATCCGCGCAAAACCCCAGATCACTTTTTCCCGCCAGCACACGCTCTAAGACATTGACGCTGATCTGATGCTCCAGCGTAATATTGACCCCCGGATACTGCTCCAGAAAGTCTTTCACAATCGGCGGCAGATAGTCTGAACATAAGACATAGATCCCACAGATGTTCAGGGGGCCAAAGATCTGATTCATCTTGGTATGGATATTTTGAATCCCTTTTTCGATACACTCGATGGACTGATCCACATACCCTTGAAATTCTTTTCCATATTCTGACAGCACAGAATTGCGCCCGGACTTTAAGAACAGCGGAAAACCCAGTTCCTCTTCCAGAGAGGAGATCGCCTTGCTGAGTGTGGACGGGCTGATATAGAGTTCTTTGGATGCCTGTGCATAATTTTGTGTCTTTGCCAATGATTGAAAATAGATCAGATGCTGCCAGTTCATAACTGCTCCTTGTCCTGAGTGATGTATACTATTATAACAGATCGACCATTCAAGTCAATAAATCAACTGTTCAAGACAGAAAGATTATCCCGGCTTTTGGAACAGCCGAAAAAAATGATAAGGGCTTGCAAAAGCCACTTCTATTATATCACATAAGGAGGTCATGTCTATGAACGCAAAAACGGTTGAGGGACTTATGGGTGCCAGCACCAATATCCGTCTGTCAGATACTGCTATGAACGTCTTTCGGACTGCCAGTCAAAAAGGGGATACTGCCACCATGGAACGAGCACTTGGATACGCCGGACAGATGGTAGATGAAGCCAACAAATACGAAGACAAAGCCAAAGAAGGCATGAAAGAAGACGCCAAAGAACTCAAAGAACAAAAAGCAGCCGATCAGGAAAAGATGATCGAGCGGCGAAAAGAAGAGCAGAGACAATTAGAAGAGCGCATTGAAAAAAGCCGCGAACCCGAAAAAGACACCGTGGAAATCCGCGCAGATGCTGCCAGCCCGGAATCTACAGATACTCCTGCTGCCCCATCGGAATCAGCCGACCTGCCCCCTGTTGTCTATTCCAGCTCAGGAGAAGTAAGCAGTCAGGAGATGCAGACAGAGGCAACTCTGTCGGTATCCGTATAACCATCAGAGTCAGTCCTGGTATACTCCATATCAGGACTGACTCATTCTGTCTTTAACCGCTCACCGGAAATTGATCACCCATCTGTTTTCTGACTGATAATAGATCAGCCATGCCCGGATACACCGTCCATGCACTACAAGTGTACAGTCATATTCGATGGAAGGGATTCCTGCATATTGTTTCTTCTCCTGCGAATGGATCCTGAACTCCCGGATGGTCTGGATCTCACCATTCTCATCCTGAATCTTTAACATCAAAGGCATTACCTTTCCCGTACTGGTAAACCAGCACTCACAGGCAATCTCTTTTTGCATCCCCCGGACACTGCCTGCATCTGCCCTGGGCGGGTGAAGACCAACTCCAAATGCCATCGTCTCTCTCCTCCTGAAGCATCACTTTTATGGAAAATTTGCAGCTACACAAGTATCATCCACCAACCGCTTCTCTCTGAAGATTCCTCCGCTCATATGATCAAACGGCTGATCTAAAAATGTGGCCCGCATCAGGGCATCCGCCCCAAAACGCTCTCTGACCCCATCCACCATCTGATCCATCCGGCCAAGTTTCTCATAGTCGATCTCATCAAAGATACTTAATTGTCTTCCAGGTTCTGCGTCTCTTACCTTCCCCGTATGCACACCCAGATGGCGGACCGGCCTGCCATTCCACAATTCCCGAAACAACTCACAGGCTGCCTGGCAGATCTCCCATGTCAAGTCTGTGGAGCCTTGCAGGCTCTTTTGATGAGAGACATATGACAGATCCGCATAACGGATTCCCACCGACACCACGCAGATCTGCACCTGATCCCTCCGAAGCCTGTTCCCTATCGTCTCGGAGAGCGCCAAAAGCACCTGGTCTGCGGTCTCTTCATCGGTCACATCAAAAGGCATCGTGGTACTGTTTCCATAGCCTTTATTCGCAGCGGGCTTCTTAAGCACCGGAGAGAGATCAATCCCGTTGGCAAACCCCCAGATCATCTCTCCTTGCTTCTTCAGCATCTTTTTTAACCATACCGGATCTGTCTGTGCCAGCTCTCCAATCGTCCGTATCCCCATAGAATATAATTTGCCAGTCGTTGCCCTCCCCACAAAAAACAATTCTGATACAGGAAGAGGCCACATCTTCGTCGGAATCTCCTCTGGATACAGCATATGCACCCGATCTGGTTTTTGAAAATCCGATGCCATCTTTGCCAGCAGCTTATTGCTGGACACTCCCACATTCACCGTAAATCCCAGTTCTCTTTTGATGCGGTCTTTGATCTGCCCAGCCACCGCTTCCGGCGCACCAAAGAGGTGACAACTTGCGCTCATATCCACAAATGCCTCATCGATGCTGTACTGCTCCACCACATCCGAATACTCCCTTAAGATCTCCATAAAAGCAGCAGAGCACCGTTCATAGAGGTTATAATTAGGCGGAACCAGTACCAGTTTTGGACACTTCCTCTGCGCCTCCCAGATCGCTTCCCCCGTCTTGATCCCATAATCTTTGGCCGGGATAGATTTTGCCAGTATAATCCCATGCCGCAGCGCGATATCTCCGCCCACTGCAGAGACAATCTCCCTCAGGTCCTGCTTTCCCCCTCTATGAGCCAGACGATAAACGGCCTCCCAGGAGAGGAAGGCCGAGTTCACATCTATATGAAATACAATATTTTCCAAACGTATGTTCACCTCCTGTAATAGGATTTTATCAAACACACGTTCTTGTTTCAAGCGGTAATTTCTGTCAGTTTGCTCCTGAATCTCGCCTCCTTCTTTTGGCTAATTTCAGTTATCGTCCAAACATCAGTTTGTCCTTGCATCCTGCCATGAGATATGATATATTTAGAACATAAAAGGAACAACCGCCCACAAGGGGTTGGCCAATAGAGAAAATGACAGAATCGCCACCCTGCTACCGCCAAGTATACAAGGGTGGTTTTTCTGTACCCGTTTCCGGGACTTAAAACGCTACTGACAGAACTTTATGATAAAGGTCAGTAATACGAGAATGAACATACCAAAAGCCATCAAATCCTTGAAGTCAAATTTCATCCGCACCCCCCATCTTATGTAAAATGAGAGGCCAACACCTTGCAGTGACACGATTGCTCCTTGCAACATATTCTATCATAATAGCGCTTTTTCTTTAATTCTTTTCAAGCTTTGATTATTGTTAGCGAAGCCTGCAATCTATTGTTTAAATTTGCCCTGCACCTCTTCTGGAAGTTCCTCGTACTGCACTTCGCTCCATTCGACAACACCCCGGACGGGCATGATGGTCAGACGAAGAAAGGCTCCTTCTCTCAGCTCTCTTGATGCTCCAAATGTAATGTCTTTTTCCTTCCCATGTTCATCATAGGCCGGGAGCGTATAGGAATACGCCATTCCTCCTTTCAGATCAACCACGCCCTGGCGCGGCTCCCCCTGTTCTATTTTGGTGTTGTCAATCTGAGTGTAATAATAGCTGCTTCCAGTACTCAGAAGAAACCATACACCAAAACACAGAACACCAATCCCTAGAACTACAACTGCTAAAATTCCAATGATCTTATTTTTCTTCATTTTCAGCCTCCTATTGAGTTCCTCAATTCCCCTCCCAAGCCCCTTCATCTGGGAGCATTTCCTGCCGCATCCGCGTCAGCAAATCCTTCCTGGCTTGTACGGTCCATTGCTGTTTTTTATAAATGATCTGACGCTATCTTACCATCCTTTTTTTGTAACAACTTTTTTCCGTTTTCTGACCGTTTGTCCTGACGCATCTTCCTTCGCAGTAACCACGAAGACAGCTGAGAGCAAAAAAGCCGCAAGTATACTAAGAAAACAGACCATTGTATTCCAGTGTACCGCTTCATCATAACTGCGATAATGAATCAATCCCAGACTTGCCGTAACCGGATAGAGATCTGCCAGTACGCTATTAGATGCCGCAAACATCCCGCCATAACCATACACAAAAGCGAGAATCGTTCCAATCATATGTCCGTTTGCTATACGGGCAGTCACTGCAATGATTGGCATCACCGCGATATATAAAAACAGGCAGTTCATTATCACCTGAACCAATGTCTGTGACATGGCTGTAAGAGAACATCCGGAAAACCCCATACAAAGATTCGCAAGAATCGTAAATGCCGAACTGACTGCTCCCAAAAACAGCGACAACAATGCACAGACAAGCAGCTTTCCCCACAGTAAACGCTGATAAGAAACAGGAATGGTCAGAATACTTTTCAGCGTATCATCCTGCTCCTCTCTTACTATGATATATCCGGCCATCAGCGCAATACACATCGGAAAGATCATGGTCGCATTATTTTTTATCACCTGTTCTGCAAAAAAGGGAAATGTCCAGACCATCCCGTCTGCTGCTGTGGTAGAAAATACGGTCAATAAGACAGAGAGAAGCATCAAGAGAACACCTGCCCATATCATATGATATCGTTTTAATTTCCAGATCTCAGTCTTCATCATACGAAACATAAGATCATCCCCTCCTTTTATACAGCCAGTCGATGACAATGACAGAAAGCAAAGCCTCGACGCCTAAAATAACCATTGTCTGAAAAGTGGTCGGCAGAAGATACGCAAGCGCACTTTTCATCTCCATCACACCATGCTTTGCCATATCTCCTGCGCTCCAGAGAGTGACGAGGGGAATAGGGATCAGCCAGCACACAGCCTTTGGCAGTACACCAAAACAAGATTCTGCCGTCAGACTTAACACACTGTAAAAAACACACAGCAGAATAGAAAAGATATAAGTCCTGCTGAAAAAAACCACCAGCACAATCAGAGGCAGCGTCCCGGCCACAGTAAAAATCCCCATCTCCAGCGCGACAAACAGTTTATAGGCAACTCCATTTACCTCAGATACCAGACCTCCGCATAACACCGCAGCCAACGCTGAGAATATACTGAAAATAACCCCCATAACAAATAACACTGTTATTTTTGTCAAAATCATCTGTAAACTTGTTACCGGAATGGTGCGCAGATTTTTAAAAGTATCATTGTCCCGTTCCATAAAAAACAACATGGCAGCGATCACTCCAATCACGCATGGCAGCAAAAGCTCCACACCATATCCCATAATAAACTGAAAACAGGCATTAAACACCTCCTCATCACTGTCAAACCTTTTTGCCATCTGCGGTGTTGTCATCATCACTGTGACTGGTACAGGAAATAAACATGCCGAGAGGATCACCAGCAAGATAAATTTCTTTCGTTTCAGTTTTGAAAATTCACAGATCAGCAGCCTAAGCAATCCCCTCACCCCCTGTTACACGCTTAAAATAATCTTCTAAGCTTTCCTCAGAGGTGTATGCCTGAGATACCGTAAGCCCGTTCTTTACAAAAGCCGTGACCATGTTTCCGACGGAAAGCTCCAGGTTGTGAATCTGCATATGGTGATCGTCCTGTATCGTAATATCACGTTCCTGAAAGATATGTTCTAAAAGCGCTGCCGCCTGTGCCGTATCTGAAACTGTAAAACAGATCTGTCTGCTGCTCTTTTTTTCCAGTTGTGCAAGACTTTCTTCTTCCAATAAAACACCATGATCGATAATCCCGACGTCGTCGGCCAGCAGTGCAATCTCGGAAAGGATATGACTGGAAATCAGAATCGTCTTCCCTTGGTCATTGCAAAGATCCCGGATAAAGGAACGTACTTCTGCAATCCCGATAGGATCAAGACCATTGATCGGTTCGTCCAGTATCAAAAGCTCCGGGTCATGCATCAGAGCAAGGGCAATCGCCAGACGCTGCTTCATCCCAAGAGAATACTGCGAAAACAACTTTTTGTCCTTATAGGGCAGCCCCACCAGATCCAGTGCATTTTTTATGGCATCACGATCCGACACACCCCGCAGCGTGGCAAAAATACGCAGATTTTCCGTAGCAGTCAGATTGGGATAAAATCCAGGCGACTCGATCAGACTGCCAATCCGGGGAAGGAGTTCTCTTTCATTGGTCTGTAAAGGCTTCCCCCAGATAGCCACTTCTCCGGAAGTGGGCTTGGTCAGCCCAAGCAGCATCTTCATGGTCGTCGTCTTTCCGGCTCCATTTCTGCCAAGCAGACCGTAGATACGCCCTTTTTTTACATGGATATTCAAGTTGGCAACACTTTTCTGCGTACCATATTGTTTGGTAAGATGTTTTGTTTTGATTACATATTTGCTCATCTTAGAAAACCTCCTCTATGCCTGTCATCTTACCATACCAACTTTGCACAAACCTTGCGCGAATCTTACATTATCCTTACAAAAAAGAGGCTGTCACGCTACAGCCTCTTACTTTAAAATTCTTTGATCCGCTCCACAAGGGAGAGCTTTCTGGTATAACGGGCTGCACAGACCGAAAATACCGCCTGCACCAGAAAAAGCGCAGCTGCAAACAGCAGTACCTGAGACACCGGGAAATGATAGGGGAGTCTCCCGAACATGCCGATCTGGTCAAACACCTTGCACACGGCCAGACTGCATACGGTTCCCAGCGTCAGGGTAACAAATAATGTGATCCCCACATAATACAGACACTCAAAAGACAGCATCTTAGACAACTGTCTGTCACTCATGCCGACAGACTGGAACACGCCGAACTCCCGCTGGCGGGTGAGAAGATTGGTGATCAGTGTGTTGGCAAGATTGATCAGAGAAAACACAAAGATAAAGATCAGGATGCTGTAGATCCGGGTCAGCTCCCCCCGCATACCTTTCTCCAGATTGGCGATCATGTCACTCAGACCAGAGATCGCTACACGCTCATCAGACACAGCACCAAATACCGCTCTGCGAAGCTGTTCGCTGTCTTGTTCCACATGAAGATTCACATAGCCCGTAAAATCCTGAATTTCCGGATAGAGGACAGACAACTCTTCCTCTGGCAGAATAAAAAAATGAGTCGAACTGCCGACATGGACCTGTTCCACAATCCCCATCACAGTATAAGTCTTTGTCTGTCCATTATAACAGGAAACCATAATCGTATCCCCAACCTGATAGCTGGTTCTGTAGATCTCCTTTAATGCACCGTCTGCCGGACAGACCAGGATACCATCCCCATGCAGCAGTTTCTGATAGTCCGCTGTTCCATCCAGAAGCGCCTCGCCTGTATACATCTGTTCCATCTTCTCTTCAGAGATTCCCCTGAGAAAAAACGGCTCATGTTCCTGGTTCCCCGGTAACTCGCCAAGCGCAGGGATCTCCACACAGGTCATACTGTAAGCGGTGACAAAATCCACACCGGGAATGGCGGCAAGCTCTTGTTGCAGACTTTGCCCCAGAGGATTATCTTTCTGCATCTCTACAAATTCCTGGCCTGCATAATCCTCATATTGCAGAAGGTACTGGCTCCTGTCGCCAAATTGGGACTGAGCCATCTCTCTGATATCCACCGAATTTGCATAGGCAGAGATACAGAGAAGCAAAATCCCTGTCAGGCTTAGAGAGAGCGCCGTTATCAAAGCTTTTTTCCGGCTGCGGGAAAAGTTCATCAGAGCCAGGCGAGGCATGGTCAGACGACGGTGAAGCTGTCTGGAGACGCTGCGGCTCTGCTGCCCGGAATAAGCAGTCGATCGGATCGCTTCCATAGCAGATACTTTTCCTGCCATCGTTAAAGGCTTCCTGGTGGCAATCAAGACCATGATATAAGTCAGAAAGGAAATAAGCACCGCAGACCGGATATTGTCACGCCAGGACCAATAACCAGGTACGGCGATCCATGCGATCACTGCGGCGAGGATCAGCCCAAGAGGGATTGCTGTCACAGTCAGAAACCACCTCTCTCGTTTTACTACACGCTTTAACTGGTTCGGCGTCGCTCCAAGCACTTTCAGGCGGCCGTATTCCCGCATTTTTCCCATCACGGAGATATAGAAGATGTTGTAGATTACAATTGCACAGATGACCGCGATCAGTACTGACATCACATAGATCTCGATTCCATTTCCCAGATAGAGATCAAGCATCCCAAAATAGCTGGAACTGTAAAATGTCTGCTCCTCTGGGATACCCATTTCCGCAAAAAACCTTTCGATATCTGTGCGAAGACTGGCTGGCTCCATTCCCTGACTTCCTGCGAATCGAAACCGCAGTTCATAAGGCGTCGAAAGGCGCTCTGTCTCCACCGCGCTTTCTGCAACCCAAACTGTAAAGATCCGGCTGTCGTTCTCAGTTTCCAATATTCCTGTAATGGTATAAGGCTTCTCGCCGCTGCCCAGGTCCAGGCTGAAAGTCCGGCCAACTTCTGCCGGAAGGTCAAAATAGCTGAAAAAAGAGCGCTCCACGCACAGTTCATTTTCCGTCTGAGGATAGGTGCCGGTGATCTCACCATAGCCCATCAGCGCAATCATCTCTCTGCTCACAAAACTGATATTTAACACACTGTCCTGATAGCGGACAGAAGCAACGTCAGCAGTATAGCCCCATTTTTCAAATCGTCCTGTGTCCGCAAGACGGATGACTTCTTGCTGGCTCAGCCTATCACAGCCGGCCTGATACTGACCCAGGATACCATCCAGGGTCTGCATCTGCTGTGCAGAATAGAGAAAACATAGGACGCCCATAAGGCAGACGGCGAGCGCAATCGTGATGATCACAAAGATGCTCTGGCGCCTGTCAGCCTCCATGCTCCGCCTTGCCAGCCTCTTCTCCACCTCACTGGTATCATTTTCAAAAGGCCATATCATGATCTGGCACCTCCTGTCCCCAGACTGTCTCCTGCGATCCTGCCGTCCTCAATCCGTATAATGCGGTCAGCAAGCTGGGCGATCTCGTTGTTGTGGGTGATCATTACAATCGTCTGGTTAAACTCCATACTGCTGCGCTTCAACAGTCCCAGCACATCGGCGCTGGTTCTGCTGTCTAGGTTGCCGGTCGGCTCATCAGCCAGGACGATTGCCGGTTTGGTGATCAGAGCGCGGGCAATGGCGACACGCTGCTGCTGTCCGCCGGAGAGGTTGTTCGGCATATTTTGCAGCTTGTCTTCCAGAGCCAGCATCCGGACGATCTCATCCATAAATCTCTCATCTGCCGTATCGCCGTCCAGTTCCACAGGCAAGACGATATTTTCATAGACATTCAGAATCGGGACAAGATTATAATTCTGGAAGATAAAACCGATGTTGCGGCGGCGAAAGATGGTCAGTTCCTCATCGTTCTTTTTTTCCAGTTCATCCCCGCGGACAATGACACTGCCAGAAGTGGGCGTATCCAGCCCTCCCATCATGTTGAGCAGAGTGGACTTGCCGCTGCCGGAAGTCCCCACCACTGCCACAAATTCCCCCTGTCTTACAGACAGGCTGACACCATCCAGCGCGCGGGTGATGTTTGGCTCGCTGCCATAATACTTTTTCAGATCCATGGTCTGTAATACCTTCATCATGAAACGCTCCTTTTTTGTTGATAAGGACATTGTAAAATCCAAATGTCACAGAAATGTCCGAAACAGCAAAAAATTGACAAAAAATTTCTTCCATTATCTCCAGGGAAGAAAAACAGAGAAAATCGAACCCTTGCCAACCTCCGAAGTCAGTTTGATGTAGCCGCCCTACCGTGTGACAATCTCACGGGCAAGATAGAGGCCAATGCCCACCCCCGGTTCCTGATGTACTTCCTCCTCCCTGTAAAAACGCCGAAAGACAGCGGCCTGGTTGCTCTCCGGGATACCTTTGCCGGTATCGGCCACATCCAGTTTGAGATACATCTCCCATTGTTCCACCGACACATGGATCGTTCCACCCGCCTGCGTGTATTTCACTGCATTATCCAGCAGGTTAAACAGAGCCTCCGCCGTCCATTTGCTGTCATGAGATATACGCAGGTCCTCCGGGCAGTCCACCGTCACAGCGATCTCTTTTTTCTCCGCTGCATATACAATACCACTGCAGGCCATCGCCAGCGTATCGATCAACGGGGTATCTTTCTTTTCCAGCCGGATCGTCCCGACTTCTAAGCGAGATGTTTTTACAAGGGATTGAAAAAGAAAATCCAGCTTGTCCGTCTGAGTGCGGATGCCCTGCAAAAATTCCCGCCGCTCTTCTTCTGTGACAGGCCTTGTCAGCAGTGTGTCCGTCACCATCCTCAGGTTGCTCACTGGTGTTTTCACCTGATGAGAGACATCCGATACCAACATCTGCAACTCCTTTCGTTCCTCAAGCGCCTGCCTCCGGTTCTCCTGCATGATCTCATACAGCCGCAAGAGACGATAGCTGATACGGGCAAAAAGTGTCTCACTGTCCGCGGTATGTACGGGTTCTTCGCTCCCGCTTATCATCTGATCCATTATCCGGCAGAGATCTTTTGTAAATATCATAAGCCGTTTACGAAAAAACAGCATCAATAGAATCAGCCAGATCAGCGCGCAGGCCGTCAAAAGTGCGCCGCCAGTCAGCATCCATCGTTCGCCAGTCAGGACAGAGAAAATGACAGAGATCATCAGCATAGAGACAGCCTCACCGGACCCAATCAGCAGAAACAGTGTTTTCACAGAGATGCGTTTCAGGTTCATTTTCGTTCGCCTCCTGTCCACTGATATCCGATCCCATAAATCGTCTTAATGTAAGTATCACCCTCCGCCTCGATCTTGCTCCGGATACGGCTGACCAATGTCGTCAGAGTATGTTCATCCACATAATTTCCTGCCGCATCCCACAGCCTTTCCAAAAGCCGCTGCCTGGTCAAAACCTGTTTTGGATTTTTGCAAAACAAATACAACAGCTTAAACTCCATCGGAGAAAGTGCAAGAGATTTTCCGTTCAGCGAAGCGACATACCCTGAAAAATCCAAAAACAGCTTTCCGTCATCATAAAGATCTCTTGCTAGCCTGTGATGCTCCATCATAGCGAACATTGCGCAAATTTTCCGCAGCAACGCTCCAATCGAAAAGGGCTTGGTAATATAATCCACTGCCCCGGCTTCATAACCGCGTATCTGATCACTCTCCTGATCATTGGCCGTCAAAAAAATAACCAGCGTGTCCGGACTCTTTGGCTTTATCAGCCTGCACAAGTCATAACCATTGCCGTCCGGCAGATTGATGTCTAAAAGCACCAGGTCATATTCTGTCTGGGCCAGTAACTCAGCAGCTGTACTTGCGTTCAATGCTGATATCGTATCGTAACCCTCAGAGATCAGGTTATAGGTCAGCGTTTTATTTAAAAGAGCATCATCTTCCACCAGCAAGATCTTTTTCATGGCCATTCTCCTTTACAGTATGATAATAAACGTCCGCTTTTCTGTTGTTTATTATATTATAACAGGAAAATGTCCGCAAAATGTTACAGCTGACAACATCCCGCACTCTTTTTCCATGTATATCGCAGATGCGGATATCTGAATTATGTTCCTAAAATAAAGAAAAGGGCGATGGCTGTGCCGGGTTCCTATCTGGATGTGTTCACTGCCCTTACGTGTACGCAGCTTCAAATCCGGTATGAAAAACTGTCGAAGCAGGAGTGCACGGTTTTGAATAATGTTATGAAGAAAACTTTGGCATATAGGGATTCCTCGTTGAGCCGGGTGAAACGGAGATAAGGAAATGCCGCTGCTTGGATTTTTGTCCATGCAACGGCATTTTAATAAATCTAATTCAGTTTTTAAGTACACAAACAGGAAGCCTACGGTAATTAAAAGCATATCTATAAAACTATTTCTCAGCCAAAAATTCCTTTATCTGAGAATCAGGCCAATATATTTACTTGCATATCAGGAAAAGATTTTTCCGTATTTTTCAATACATTTATACATTCTTGACTGCTTCTTGCCGCACAAGGGCTGTTATCATAATAATCATCTGCCATGATTTCCATCAGGCGGTCATAGTTTGATTGACATAACCTTCAACAAAAAATTCTGTTACTACTTCTTTATTTGTCAATTCTATATCCCCTATATTTTATCAGGAGCCTGTCCATCATGGGCAAACCACTTACACTCTGTCATTTCCATATGGCTGAATATAGCTTTAAATGAGGAATCTTCAGGGCTGCAGGCGTAAATTCCAAATTTAATCCTATCAGGCGCATTCCACATATGGCATATTCTCATTTGCTTGAAAACATTACCATCTTCAGAACATTCTATACGGAAATCACTTTCCCTGCGGCTTAGCCTATACCACATGAACTTTGTGGAAGCATCTATTTCTGTTGTAGCCCAATCAGAATAACCATTATTTGTAACAACACTCCCTAAATGCTGGTATACATCATTTTCATATTCAATCGAACCCTTTATCCAGTTTTCGCTGTCCAGATATAATACAATCCCGCACTGGTCAAAACGGTGATGGCTTTGTGTAAATTCAGTTTTCACTACAAAAGAAAAATATTTTTCTTCCGTTTCCATTTGTAATACGGGCGCATTGTCATTTCTGAAATGATAGTATGTACGTTGCCATAAATCTGTGTGTGGATTTGTTTCAATTTCAATTTTTTCAGGTGTGATTGTGTACGATTTAGGCTCTCTCGTCCATTGTAATTGCTTTATATCAAATTTCATTTTCATTCCTCCAATATTTTTTCTTATCAGTATCTGTAATCTGACGAATAACACAACATGGAACACCTGCCGCTATAACGCCTGATGGAATATCATGATTTACAACACTTCCTATAGACACTCCTGGCAGAACAGTAACATTTGCACCAATCCAGACATTATTGCCATTTCAATATGTTGACGGCTTCATTATACTGCAATAGCTTTCCAGAGGGAATAGCCTTTACAAAAAATTCATTTAATTGTGATAAATATCATCCCTCTGAATCTGCCCTCGTCTCATCCTTCATAATGACAAGCTGCCCTTGCTGGCATTTTACAGTGATTTTATCCCCGGCAGAGAAGCCTGCCTGTTCCAGTCAGTTTGCGCTCATCCATCCCCCTTCCCCGCTGCCTGTCGGCACACGATTTCAAATACATTCCCCTCCTCTGTCCTGACAGTAGCAGACTGTTCCTCTCGTCTGCGTTCAGGTCAACAATCCCATCCCCTCGCTGTCGTTCAGTAAATCAAAGAACCTGTCCCTAAAATAGTTCAGTTCCATTCTATTGTTCCCCTTTCATGCTTTATAGTCTATTAGCTAATACTATATAGTCTTTTGGAATCTATTGCGATTCCTAAGTGTAATGTAGTCTAAAAGTGTATAAAATAAATGCTGATAGCTTATGAAATGGGTGGCATTATGGAAGGTAAAGGATTAGGCAAACGTATCAACATGGTGAGGAAAGACCGGGGATTTACGGCGGACAGGCTCTCGGAGCTGTGCAATATCAACGCAACCTATCTCCGTCAGATTGAAAGCGGGACAAAGGTTCCCAGCCTGCCCGTATTTATCAATATCTGCAACGCACTGAAAATATCCCCCGATTATCTACTGCGGGATGCGCTGGAAGATAATGAGGTCAGCAAAATACGGGAGCTGGCGGAACTGTGGGAAAGCACGTCGCCCAGCCAACAGGAAATCACCGTTGCCATGATTCGGGCGGTATTGGAGCGCAGGGACGATTAGAAGGGGCTGTCGGTTAATAGACAGTTCTAAAATTGAATGACTCCCTTCATTGGACTCGATTATTAATACACCGCCGATATTACCACCTCCTTGTCTTTCATCTAAGTCTATCAAGACTATTCCCAATTTGAGATACTAATACTGTTAAGCCATTCTTCTATTGATTCCCTTGAAGTTCCACTGGCAAACCTTTCACCATCAAGCCACTGTACAGATTCAGAGCAAAGAGAGTGAAGATTACTTGCACTGGAACCAACCCCACTGCTATGTGAAGTACAGAATGGAATAATGGTCTTTTCTGAGAAATCGTAGTTCTCTAAAAAGGTACTGATAATCCGTGGCGCCTGTCCGTGCCAGATAGGGTAGCCGAGGATGATCGTATTATATTCCTCCATATTCTCCACACTGCCAGAAATCCCTGGACGTATGGAAGGATCGTTCTGCTCCTGATCTGCCCGGCCATTTGTATAATATGCTAAATCCTCCTCCGTATAAGGGTCTTCCGGCACGATTTCATAAAGATCGGCGTTTAGAATTTCCGCCGCATATTCTGCCAATAGCTTTGTCGTTCCAGTAGCAGAAAAATACACTACTAAGGTTTTTGTCCCCATATCCGACTCCTGTTCCGGCTCTGAAACCGCTTCTAATGACTTCTGAATTTCTGTTCCAGAACCTACTTGTTCATAATCCGTAGATTGTTCTGTCTGTTCTTCAGTTTGCGACAGAGTGCTTTCCACTCCATTTTTGGCTTCATTATGGATCTCTCTCATAGCAAAAACACCCTTTCTTGTTTATCGGTAAGATTTTTGGTAAATTGCCACGCACTCCTCATGGGATAAGGTACATGGATCTGCTCCAAACAAGCCGCCCATTGTTTTGCGGGCATTTTTCGCCAGAGTATCCATTTCATTTCCTGAAATACCAAAATCGGACATTTTCAGGTCTGCAACACCACAGTCTTTTTGAAGCTGCATCAGCACATCTACAAAGTCCTGCGCACAGACTACATCTTCCTTTCCAAAGGCTTTTGCCATTTCGATGAACCGTTCATCACATTCATGACTGTCCACAAAGTGCTGATAGTAAGCTGCGGAAATCATAATAAGCCCCGCCCCATGAGGCAGTTCCTGATGATAGGCGCTCATGGCATGTTCCATGGAATGTTCGCTGGTGCAGCTGCTGACGGTCATCACCTGCCCGGACAGATTGTTTGCAAAGGCGATACCCTCACGGGCTTCCAGATCTGCTCCATCCTTTACCGCCCGGACAAGGTATTTCCCGATATTTTTGATCGCAGTCAGCGCCAGCATATCCCCCATCCGGTTATGGGCTTTGGAAATATAGCATTCCGTGCTGTGGAACAATGCGTCAAATCCCTGGTAAGCCGTGTACCTGGGTGGAACGGATACCATCAGTTCCGGATCGACCACGGACAATACGGGAAACAGGCAGTCATACCCGCCAAAACCAATCTTTTCATTGGTTTCATCATTCGTAATCACACCCCACTGATCTGCTTCAGAGCCAGTGCCTGCCGTTGTCGTAATGCAGATCACCGGAAGGGCTTTTTCTTTGATCGATTTTCCGCCGCCGGTACCGCCGTTCATATAGTCCCAGATATCCCCTTCATTCGTTGCCATTGCAGCCATTGCTTTTGAGGCATCCATAACGCTGCCGCCTCCTAACGCAACAATAAAATCACATTGATTTTCCCTGGCGAATTCCGCACCGGACATGACCGTGGAGCGGAGCGGATTTGCCTGCACCCGGTCAAATACAGCCGTTTCCACACCGTCCTGCGCCAGTTCCTTCAATACCCGATAGAGAGTACCTGTTTCTTTCATTGACTTTCCGTTCGAAATGACAACCATTGCTTTCTTTCCAGGCATTGATTGTGTATGAAGCTCATTTAGTTTTCCCTTCCAAACAAGGTGCGGGTTGGAATAAAAAATTGATAACTCATAGCAAAATCCTCCAGTTTTATTTTTTCATCTCATAGAGCATATAGTCCAACTGATCTAATAATTGCTGCTTACCATGGATCTCCTCTAATAACTGCGCTCTGTTTTTTCTCAAAATCCTTATTTTTTCTTCTTTCGTTCTTCCGTTTTCTTCCATTTGTTTTGTTATTTCCCCTAAAGTCATCTCTTACCTCCACAAAAAAGTAGGTACAGAAAAAGTAAACCGTACTTTTTTCTGCACCTACATTATAGAATTGATTCCATGTTATATCAAATACTTAGTTTTTATAAGAAACTATGCCTAAAAAGCATTTAATATGTTCTATGAATTTTGATGCTGCCAGACTGAAAGGCTGCTGCTTTTTCCACGCAAACACACTGTTTGCCATCAATTCCGGGTACAAGGGCCGGTACGTAATTTTTTCTTTATCCCAAAAAGGCACCGACCCTTCAAGCGCGATCGAATAGGCCAGACCCTTCTGTACCATAAGCGCACCATTTGTACTCAGATTGCTGGTGAACAGGACTTTTGTACTTTGAAAGGCTGACTTGAAAAAGTAAATTCCGTATGAAGAAGTAAATTCCATCGCACTTCCAAATTTGTCTGTTTTTTCAAATTTTCAGTCCCGAAATGTGGTCTGTATGGGATAATTATATCGTATTTTTCACCGGAATTTGAAAATCAGAGCATGACAAACGGACCTCTGAATCCGGTCTGTGTACGACTGAATTCCACAGGTCATGACAAAATGGTTTTAAATCTGATCAGACAGTGGCAGTGAAAAATATGACAGGTTACTTAAGCAGCTTTGGCGTGAGTGTTACCTCATCCGGGGCGACATATTTAAGCTGCAGGACCCGGAGAATATCCGGGCCAAATTTTTGAAGTGAAAGATCATACGGCGTTGCACCTCCCAATTTTTCTCGTGCGTACCCATTGATGTGATCCACGCATTTCCGGACATCCCACTGGGTCAGATGGGTAAAGATGGTTCCTTTGGGAAGAATTATCCGCAGAAGGGTATGTACTTCTTCAATCCCGCCCTTTTGATTGCTGCGCATGGGATCGCAGTAGTAAAGATTCATACGCCCGATCCCGTTAATTCCGGTTTCCAGCGCATTGGGGTCCCCCAATTCTGATCCCCGGTCTGTCAGACATATGCCAAAAACAGTCAGGAAATCATAAGTTCCCAGCGCCTGCTCCATTCGGTCAAATGCGGCTCTTACAGCGCCCTTTGTCCGCCGGTTCAGGATACCCGTTGCAGACGTAGGGAGCCTTGTCGAGACGTCTGCACTGCTCTTTAACAAAAGAAGGGCGCACCTGATTACATTTGATGCAGGAAGCGCATTTTGTGTCACAGAGAATAATCTTACCGCAGACATTGGTCTTACGGCAGCGGAAGCGTCTGGTACAAAAGTTATGAGAGTTGTTGAAGATCCGTTTGGGGTGCACGTCATCCATCCTGTGGAGTCTGACCTTTTTGGAGATGGTAGTAGGATCTTTACAAAGGAATTTGGCGATGTCCTTAAAGGAACGTCCCTGCTCCAGAGAATCCTCAATATATTGTCTATCAGCGAGAGTAAGGTGTTTCTGGTTACCTGGAATGATACTGGACATAATAGAACCTCCTGTTACTGCTGTCTGATCATTAACAGAAGGATATCATACTTATGAAAGAGAGAATTCTGTTTGTGTAAGACTAAATTCCACACTGCTTATGCAGAGTGGAATTTAAAATTTCATTTTTCGCAATACTTTGGACAAAAAAGTTCCAATTGATTTAGCCGGGATTTCGGGATATAATGGCGTTGAGGTTCTATACCTTTCGGGAATAGCTTTTGCGTTTCCTACAGACCTTATTCCCTCAGAGTACAAGAAATGTTAAAATGCGTTGCTTGTGGCAACGGGCAGTTTGGGCTACAATAGGGATGACAATCGAAAGGAGGCTATCCCTAATGCTTAACGAAAATATGAAAGCAATCAGAAAATCAAAAGGACTTTCACAACAAGAGCTTGCTGTCAAGCTGAACATCGTGCGACAGACAGTTTCTAAATGGGAGCAAGGACTGTCAGTTCCTGATTCTGATATGTTAATCTCCCTATCAGAAGTGCTTGATACACCTGTAAGTACACTGCTGGGAGAAACGGTTATCGAAAAGGAGGCTGATACTTTAAAAGCCATCTCCGAAAAATTGGAGGTGATAAACTTGCAACTGACACAAAGGAAAACCACGAGAAGAAAAATTATTTATTGGTCGCTTGTTTCGTTATGTGCAATCATAGTAATAATTTTTGCAATCTTATTGGCATCAGAAAGTTCTTACTTGGGGTGGAATTATAGCGACCCAGAAACAGCCGTTCTTGGAGTGGCATTTCACTCATTTGAATGGCTGTTTGTCAGAGTGGCACCGGTGATCCTTATTGGTGCAATCATTGGAATTGTTTGCTACTAGATGCTTCCCATGGCGCGAAGTTCTGTAATTTTGTGAACGGACTGGTATCCATGGAAGGGATGATAGTTATTAAGGCTGCCAGAGCTGGCAACAGGTCTTAAGCGCCAGTGGCGCTTGTTTTGGATGGACCGAAGCGGAGCGTAGGCAGTCTTAAAATAAACCGATGGGTTAGCTAGAACTAACTATAATGAGGTAGAAGCGGCGGCAAATGAGAAGATTAAGAGAGGTGTATGATGAATTACAGAGAAAAGGATGAAAAGGATATCTGCTGCGTCCTGTGCGGTGAAACAAACAGCTCCCCGGAATACAAGCCGGAGATCTATAGATTCCAAAATGACAGGGGCGATGCAGAGGTCGCTTCCTACAAGGTGTTTCCAGGGATTGGGCTGAATATCTATTCCGTACATATGGATGCTTTCTCTTTCGGGACAGAGAAAGAGGGAAATTTTATGGAAATACATCACTGCCATGAAGGACGTATGGAGCAGGGGCGGGAGGACGGGAGCGCTTATATTATGCCGGGTGATCTGTCCGTTACGGTAAAAAAGCAGTGTTTCAGTGAATATAGTTTTCCGCTCTGTCATTACCACGGTATATCCATCTGTATTGACACAGATACCGCACCGGAGTGTCTTTCCTGCTTTCTGGAGGATGTAAATGTCCGTCCAAAGGAGCTGGCCAGACGGCTGTGCAAAGATGAAAACTGCTTTATTATACGTTCCCAGGCATATATCGAGCATATCTTTTCTGAACTGTATTCGGTGCCGGAAGACTGTAAAAAAGGTTATTTCAAAATAAAGATTCTGGAACTGCTTTTCGTGCTTGGGAGCATCGGCCCGGAAAAGAACAGTGTGTCCGCCCTTTCGCTGTCGAAAATGCAGGCGGATCTTGCCAAGGAAGCAGCTACATGGCTATCGGAAAATTTAGACAGGCAGGTATCTGTGTCTGAACTTTCCGGCAGGTTTCATGTATCACAGACCCATCTCCAGAATGCGTTCAAAGGCGTGTACGGCGTTCCGGTATGTTCCTATATCCGTATATTGAAAATGCAGTCTGCCGCCCTGCGGCTGATCCATACGGACACTTCCATATTGGAGGTGGCTGCTGAATTTGGGTATAGCAATGCAGGGAAATTTGCATCTGCTTTTCATAAGATCATGGGAGAAACTCCGGGCGAATACCGAAAAATGCATGACAGTCCAAGAAGGCAGTGACAGCCGCTCCAGAACCGTGTTCTTTAAAGAGTGCTGTTTTGGAGCATTTTTCTGTTTTGATGGAGCAGAAAGGCAAAAGAAAAGATGCTACAATTTTATTGTGCCTTGCAAAAGGCTATTATTTTTGATAGAAAGTTAGTTTATACTAACCAAAAGGAGATGATGTGGAATGAGCGTGGTGATTATTGGGCGGGAAATCTTAGAAGGCCATAAGGCAAAAAGCGGGGAGGGCATGTATGTCTGAAGAAGTATTTGTCCGCCATTGTTCCCCAACCCTGGCAGGGATAAAAACGGCGAATCTGTTTTCCTGCCGCTTTGCAGATGAAAAGGAAATGAGGAACAGCGTCCGCAGACTGAATGGGGTTCTTGTGAAAAAAGGTGTCAGGGTCCTGTCCCTCCGCTACCGGAACGGATGCGCGCTTATCTATGCTTACCGTCCGTCAAGGCTTGTGCAGGATCTGCAGCAGTCTGCCGCCTGCAGGCTGTTAGAAGAACGAGGGTATACGTTCAAAGAACCGGAACAGTGCATTGTCCAGCTTATGCAGAGGCTGGCGGATGGCGGGGAATTTCCTCACGAGATCGGATTATTTCTTGGCTATCCGCCGGAAGATGTATGCGGCTTTATTGAAAACAGGGCGGAAAGGTATAAGTGCGTGGGGGAATGGAAAGTCTACGGCGATGTGGATAAGGCAAAAGAAACATTTGCGGGATACCAAAAATGTACAGAGGTCTGCCTTGCACAGTTTGCACAGGGGAAGTCTATTGAACGGCTTACAGCAACCGTTTGATATATCAAATATTTATATAGAAAGGCAGGATACATAGTATGGCTAAAATAGTGGTAGTTTATTGGAGTGGGACCGGAAACACGGAGGCAATGGCGGAGGCAGTTATAGAAGGCGCGAAAGCAGGAGGAGCAGAGGCAGAACTGCTTACTGTTTCGGAATTTGATGTTTCCAAAGTGGATTCCTATGATGCAGTTGCCTTTGGCTGCCCGGCTATGGGCGCGGAGGTATTGGAAGAAGACGAATTTCAGCCAATGTTTGATTCCGTAGAAGGAAAGCTCGGCGGTAAAAGGATCGGGCTGTTTGGTTCTTATGGATGGGGCGACGGGGAATGGATGCAGAACTGGGAGGAAACCTGCCGGAAGGCAGGTGCAGTGCTTGTGTGTGACAGCGTAACCTGCAATGAGGCACCGGATGAAGATGCGCTGGATAATTGCAGGGCGCTCGGAAAAGCACTGGCATAATTTCAGAAAAGGACTGTGGAAGATGAAAAAATAAAATCAAAACTGCTGACATTTGGACTTGTTTTCAGTATTATAACAGTGGCTTGAGAAAATCAGGCTGCTGTTTTTTTGTCTGTTTTTTTCAATCGAAATTTATGATATTCTCTTGACAAAAATATTGGCGTAAGCTATAATATAACAGTGCTATATAACACTGTTATATAAGAAGAGGAGTCGAGCAGAATGAGTGAGACGGAAAGAAGCACATTGGAACTGATCCATACGGCGGCCAAGACAGAGTTTATGGAAAAGGGGTTCCAGGCTGCATCCCTGCGAAATATCGTCAAAACCGCAGGCGTGACTACCGGGGCATTTTATGGCTATTATGACAACAAGGAAGAGCTGTTTGCGGCTTTGGTGAACCCGTCCTATGAATATATGATGAACCGGTATCGGCAGGCACATGAATATTTTGAAAGCCTGCCCATGGAAAAGCAGCCGGAACAGATGGGAAAAATGTCATCAGAGTGTATGTATGACCTGCTTGACTTTTCCTGTGGGCATATGGATGAATTTTATCTGATCCTGAAATGTTCGGAGGGTACAAAATACGCATCCATGATTGATGATATGGTGGAGCTTGAAGTGGAGTCTACCCATAAATATTATAAGGTTTTGGAGGAGCTTGGCACTCCTGCTCCTAAGATTGATGAAAGGCTGGAGCATATCATGGCAACGGGGATGATAGGTGCCTTTTTTGAAATGGTCCTGCACAGAATGCCGTTTGAAGATGCGAAGGTGTTTTTACAGCAGTTAAATGATTTCTATACCGCAGGGTGGATGAAGATCATGGGACAATAACGAGGAAAGTGCCAACTGAGCTTGCTTGGATTGGCATTTATCGAGAAGCTCCACCGAGATACCTGTCGAGATGGGGCACGAATCCGGCCGACAGCCGATAATAGAAAGTTTGCATTGCGGGCTTTCTATTATATTTTCCCTATTGGTTAGCTAAAACTAACTTATATTTCATAAGGATAACGGGGAATGACTGCAGCATTCCCTTTATCATAGAAAAACATACAAGGAGGTCTTACCATTGAAAAAAGAATCCAATTTAAAGCGGCTCCTGGAGTATGCCGGGAGCTATAAGTACTTAACGATAGCATCATGGGTCTTCAGCGCGCTGAGCGCTTTAGTGGCGCTGCTTCTGTTTGTGTATATCTGGAAAGTCATCAGAGAGGTTTTGGATGCGGCCCCGGATTATGGGGGAATGCAGAATTTGTCCCATAATGGCTGGATGGCGGTGATTTCTGCGGTGGTTGCAATCTTGATCTATATTGCGGCCCTGATATGTTCTCATCTGGCGGCGTTCCGAGTACAGGCAAATATCCGAAGGGCGGCGATGCACCATATCGTGAACCTGCCCATGGGCTTCATGGACGGCATCGGAAGCGGCAAAGTCAGGAAGATTGTCTATGAATCCAGTGCAGCAACGGAAACCTATCTTGCTCACCAGCTTCCCGATAAGGCAAATGCCCTTGCAACACCTGTGGGACTTCTGATCCTTTTGCTTGTCTTTGACTGGCGGCTGGGAATCTTAAGCCTTCTGCCGGTTGTGGCGGCGTTTATCATCATGAGCGTCATGACAGGCAAGCGCATGGCAAAGAAGATGGAAGAATACAACAATGCCCTGGGGCAGATGTCCAATGAGGCGGTGGAATATGTAAGGGGGATATCAGTGGTCAAAACCTTCGGTCAGTCGGTGTTCTCTTTCCGGCGG
Source organism: uncultured Lachnospiraceae bacterium (assembly GCA_910585995.1). Classification (GTDB taxonomy): domain Bacteria; phylum Bacillota; class Clostridia; order Lachnospirales; family Lachnospiraceae; genus Hominiventricola. Next base: position 8,299 of record CAJUGG010000047.1, on the reverse strand, counting down.
TTCAAAGAATCCATTGACAATTATGAGAAGTGGGTGATTGCCTATACAAAAGATCTGCGTTTCCCGATGATGTGCTATACCACGCTGGTAAACGGGATATTTGCCGTCCTGACTGCGGCGGCACTTGTGATGACATCGGGCGGGGTGACAACTGGATTCCTGCTGAATCTGATGTACTATATCATCATTACTCCGATTATTACGCTGACACTGACAAAGATCATGTATGCCAGCGAAAATAAACTGATCGTGGCGGATGCCATGTCCCGCATTGATGGCATCATGGAGATGGAGCCGTTGCCGGAAACGGAAAATCCGAAGCATCCGAAAGACAATTCCGTGGAGCTTTCCAAGGTTTCCTTCCGTTATAAGGACGCAGAGAAGAATGTGCTTGAACATATCTCCCTCACGATTAGGCCGGGCGAACATGTTGCTTTCGTGGGGCCGTCAGGCGGAGGAAAGACCACACTTGCCAGTATCGTGGCAAGGTTCTGGGATGTGAGCTGCGGCAGCGTGAAGATTGGCGGCGTCAATGTAAAGGATATCCCAAAAGAAGAACTGATGAATACGGTTTCCTTTGTTTTTCAGGACTCACGGCTTTTGAAAACCTCTATCCTGGAAAATGTGCGAATGGCAAAGCCGGACGCTTCTCGTGAAGAAATCCTGAAAGCACTCCATGACGCACAGTGCGATGATATCCTTGAGAAGCTGCCAAAAGGCGTGGATACAGTCGTGGGCGCAAAAGGCGTGTATCTGTCGGGTGGGGAACAGCAGCGTATCTCCATTGCGAGGGTGATGCTGAAAAATGCACCAGTTCTGATACTGGATGAGGCCACTGCTTTTGCCGACCCGGACAACGAAGCAAAAGTGCTGGCAGCGTGGGATGTACTTGCAAAGGGGAAGACTGTGTTGATGATCGCTCACAGGCTCTCCACAGTTACCAGTGCGGACAGGATTGTGGTAATCAAGGACGGGAAGATTGCGAATACAGGCACACACGACCAGCTTAAGGATAAGGACGGCCTGTATGCCGAAATGTGGAGACAGTACAACAAAGCCGCTAAATGGAAGGTAGGTGTTTCAAATGCATGAAAAGTTAAAGCATACGTTTGCCCTCTCTGACAAGGGCGCAAAGGACATGGTAAAGGCGTTTTTGGCCTGCATCCTGCACAATCTTTCCCTGATGGTTCCGGTGGTGCTGTTATATAATCTCATCGGTGATCTGCTGGGTGGAGGTATTCCAGAGGGGAAAAATACATTTTACATTGTAGGGCTTGTCATCGCCCTTGGACTCATTATGCTGACATATTATATCCAGTACAACGCCACCTTTTTTGCCACCTATGTGGAGAGTGGCGTGAGGAGGCTTTCCTTGGCGGAGAAGCTGCGAAAAATTCCCCTGTCGTTTTTCGGGAAAAAGGATCTGTCCGATCTGACAACTGTGCTTATGGCGGACTGTGCGACCTTAGAAAGCGGGTTATCCCACTGGGTGCCTGAATTTATAGGTGCAGCTTTCTCCACTCTTTTGATTGCGGCAGGACTCTTTGTCTTTGACTGGCGTATGGCGCTTGCTTCTCTGTGGGTGCTGCCTGTCTCTTTCGGCATCATCCTTGCCACGGCGGGTATTATGCGGATCAGGCAGGAAAAGGTGAATGAGGTATCCATTGCGTGTTCGGACGGTGTTCAGGAATGCCTGGAAACGCTGCGCGACCTGAAAGCAAATAATGCAGAGAAAGGATACCTGAAAGGGCTGGACAAAAAAATAAATGATGTGGAGAAGTATACGGTGATAGGTGAGCTTACCAATGCGGTGTTCCATACTTGTGGGCGCATGATACTGAAACTTGGCATTGCTACGACTGTACTGGCAGGAGGGGTGCTGCTGGCGGATGGAAGAATCACCCTGCTCACGTTCTTTGCCTTTATGATTCTGGTTTCCCGCGTATATGACCCGCTGATCGCCGCATTGGATAATTTAAGTGCAGTCATTATGATGAGGAATATCCAGTGCAGGCGGATGGATGAAATCTTAAGCCACCCAGAACAGGAAGGCGCAAAGAAGCTGACAAATAAAGGCTATGACATCACTTTTGACCATGTGGGATTTTCTTATAACAGCGGGGAAACGGTATTAAAGGATGTGTCCTTTACCGCAAAGCAGGGACAGGTCACAGCGCTTGTTGGGCCTTCCGGTGGTGGAAAGACGACAGTTTCCCGCCTTGCCTCAAGATTTTGGGATATCCAGAAGGGAAAGATTACGGTGGGCGGCATGGATATATCGAAAATTGACCCGGAATCGCTGATGTCCCTGTATTCTATCGTATTCCAGGATGTGACGCTGTTTAACAATACGATCATGGAGAATATCCGCCTGGGGCGCAAGGATGCGGCCGATGCGGAGGTGTTTGAGGCTGCGAAGCTTGCCAACGTAAACGAATTTGCGGAGAAGCTCCCGGACAAGTGGAACACCCTGATTGGGGAGAATGGCTGCGAACTGTCCGGTGGAGAACGTCAGCGTATCTCGATTGCCAGGGCATTTCTGAAGAACGCCCCGATCATCTTGCTCGACGAGGCAACGGCAAGTCTTGATGTGGAAAATGAGACGCTGATCCAGGAATCGTTGTCAAGGCTGATTGAGAACAAGACAGTCATGATCATTGCCCACCGTATGCGTACCGTTGCGGGGGCGGATAAGATTGTTGTCCTTTCTGAAGGCAGAGTGGCAGAGGAGGGTAGTTCTGATACACTTCTAAAAAAGGATGGTATCTATGCCCGCATGGTGAAGCTTCAGACGCAGAGCCAGAATTGAAAGTTCCCTGCTTAATGATCTTGTTCCATTTTCTCTATTGAAAAGAAGTTGTACTCATGATAGAGATAAACTTTTTCAACAAGGGACTTATGGAATTATTTTGACAGAAAATGGTTTGCCAACTGTTCTGGTTGATTATTGACGATAAATCGTTTTCTCTTTACAAAACCTTTACTTTGGTATCCGGAGACAATGTCCGAAAGAGTTCATGCATATTGATTTTGGCGGGACTGTCTAAAAAGCTGCTGTCACAGAATACAACGCGGCAAGGATGACGCTTGGCGATCTCTTTTAGAACGGATAACGAAATATGTTCGTCAAAGCAGGCGATCAAGTCGCCGTCATGATAGGTGTGTACGGTGAAGCCTTCGATGGATTCTGAGCGATAGGGCAGGGAGAGAGGCAGTCCCCATGCCAGCAGGCAGCCAAACAAAAGATCTAAGTTTGTGCGGTCTGGTTTGATGTTGCGTTCTAACTGGGACAGCAGGCTTTGGCTGTATTCTCCGGCAGAGTAATAGACATCAGTCATATTGCTGTCATCCAGCTTAAGGACGCGAAAACCGCTGTCAAATGGTCGGGAGGGTTCTTTTTTTGCGATCTGCTGCGCAGTGCGGCGAATGCGCTCTTTGCCAATCTCACAGATATTGATATATCCGGCTTTATATCCTTCGGTGTCTTTCGCGATGGTTTCCGGGAATTGTACCATAATATAGCTTCTGGTTCCGCCATCTTCAAAATTCTGTTCCATCACTGCATGGGCAGTTGTGCAGGAACCAGAAAAGAGGTCCATAATAAGATCCGTTTTTTTGGTTGCGACGCGGATCAGGTATTTCATCAAGCTGATGGGCTTGGGATTGTCAAATTTTACTTCGGGGATCAAATGTTTTAAATATACTGTAGTGCTTTGGGCGTCAAACACACCCCAGTCACTTTTGATCGCCTTGTTTTCGTTGGTCATCTCGTATAGAAATTCTTTTTGCTTGGGCAGACTTTCTTTCCATAAGATCCGCTTTTCCTGGATCATTTGTTCAAGAGATTCTCTGGAAAATGCCCATGTATTGGTGTAGGTTCTGCCGGTGTCAGGATCTGTTATGGTAAATGCATCCTCCATGGGCTTTGTGGTGCTTTTGATATTGGATTCCCGCCAGGGGCCTCTGGGATCATGGTCTGGATTTTTAAATCCGTCTGCTTTTTCATCCCGCTGTTCTCCGACAAACTGAAAAACAGGGCTTTTCTGGTAGACGACCAGATATTCGTGGATATTTACCATCATATTTTTAGGCGGGACACCTTTGGCGGAACTTTTTTTATCCCATACAATGGAGTCGACATAATTTTCTTCTCCGAAGATCTCATTCATCATGCTGAGCAGATTGGAATGTTCGTGTTCGTCAATGCTTACAAATATGGCGCCGTCGTCTGTCAGCAGATTTCTTGCAAGCATCAGTCTTGCGTACATCATGGAACACCAGTCGGAATGGAAGCGTCCATTGACGTCGGTGTTTTTAAACATGCGGTCTCCTGCTTCGTTGTACATCCCTATCTGTTTCTCATAATTCGTAAGTGTCTTTGTAAAATGATCCCGATAGAGAAAGTCATTGCCGGTATTGTATGGCGGATCAGCATAGATGATCCGGATCTGTCCTAAATAGCTCTCCTGCAAGAGCTTGAGAACCTCTAAGTTATCGCCTTCAATATAGAGGTTTTTGGTGTTGTCCCAGTCAGTGCTTTCGGCCGGACAGGGGCGCAGGGTCTTGCGGATTGGCCGGTTGGCTTCCACAATGGCAGCTTTTTTGCCTACCCATGTAAATTCAAAGGCTTCGTCGCCTTCTAGTACCACGTCAGAGAGCAGCTGCTGCAGCAGTTTGAAATTGACTGCTTTTTTGGGCTGTCCCTGTGCATTTAGCGTCTCGGTTATGCAGGCGGGAAACAGGGCAGCGAGTTTGTCGATATTGGCTTTGGTCAGGTCAGGGGTTTCCATACGCAGCTGATCCATCAATAAGTACCTCCGGATTTCGTCAAAAAGTGAATTACAATAGTTTCATTATAATATGAGTTCCTATAGAAAGCAAATGTTCTTGTGGAAAGATACTTGTAATTTCTTCCTTCTTTGATTAGAATAGAAGAAAAAGAATAGATAAGAAGATCGAGGTGAATCGTATGTTGAGTAGTATTTCGAATATGAGTTCTCATTATTTGATGTATCAGCATAGCTCTGGATATGGGCGTTCGCTGGGGTATATGGCGGGACAGATGCAGAGGATGCCGCAGGTACAAAGGACAGCCGGTGAGCCGGAGCCTGCAGTGCAGGAGGCGGGTGTGCAAAAGAGTGCGGCTCCTGCTATGAGTGATGCGGCCAGAAGCGGGATGATCGAGGCGGCTGCCCTGCAGCGTGAGGGTTCTTATGAAGTCCCGGATCTGTTTATTAGGAAAGGGGCAGATCCGGCGGAGTATGCAGTGCGGATGCGGATGCAGTATCTGGATGAACCGTCAGAGCAGGAAGGGATCGAAGGGATGCCCGGAAAGCAGATTGATTCGGTGCAGGAATCAGCCAAAGAGGGAGAATGTCAGACCTGTGAGCAGCGGAAATATCAGGATGGATCAGATGATATGGGAGTCTCTTTCCAGACGCCCACAAAGATCTCACCGGAGGCTGCAGGAGCGGCTGTCAGAGGGCATGAACAGGAGCATGTAAGCCGGGAACAGGCAAAGGCAAAGAGAGAGGGCAAAGAAGTGGTCAGTCAAAGTGTGGTGATCCATACTTCGGTCTGCCCGGAATGTGGAAAGGTCTACGTCTCCGGCGGGATGACTAAGACCACGACGGCGACTAAGCCGGAAGAACCTAAGTACAGCGTTGAGGAACAGCCGACCCGGCGTCCGTTCTCTGCAGTCGCTTAGGAAAAAACAGAGAGGAATAGGCTAGTATGGCATTGAAGAAAAAACCCGTAAAGGGTATGAAAGACATCCTGCCTGCCGAGATGCAGGTGAGGGATTATGTAACAGGTTTGATTAAGGAGACTTATAAAAGCTTTGGATTTTCTCCTATTGAGACGCCTTGTGTGGAGCATATCGAAAATCTGTGCAGCAAGCAGGGCGGGGATAATGAAAAACTGATCTTTAAGATTATGAAACGAGGAGCAAGGCTGGATCTGGCAAAAGCAGAGACGGAAGCAGATCTGACCGACAGCGGGCTTCGGTATGATCTGACGGTGCCTCTGTCGCGGTTTTATTCCAACAACTCCAATGATCTGGCAAGTCCTTTTAAGGCTCTTCAGATCGGAAGTGTATGGAGGGCAGACCAGCCGCAAAAAGGGCGTTTTCGTCAGTTTGTACAGTGTGATATTGACATCCTGGGAGAAGCGAGCTGCTTGGCAGAGATTGAGTTGATCCTGGCGACCACTACGCTTTTAGGAAAACTGGATTTTTCGGGATTTAAGGTGCGGATCAATGAGCGGCGGATCTTAAAGGCTATGGCTTTATATTGCGGATTTTCAGAGGAGCAGTTAGATCTTGTCTTTATTATCTTGGATAAGATGGATAAGATTGGCTGGGATGGCGTGAAGACAGAGCTTTTGGAAGCGGGTTTTTCAGATGAGATGGTGGAGCGCTATGTGGGGCTCTTCCAGGAGATGGAGGGGGCAGAGGATGCACTTTCTTATCTGGAAAAGACACTCTCAGGTGTCTTGGAGGAGGGTGTGATTGACAACCTGCGCACCATCCGGGAGAGTGTGGAAGCAGTCAGGACTTGTGAGTTCGAACTGACATTCGATCCGACACTGGTCAGAGGGATGTCCTATTATACAGGAACTATTTTTGAGATCGAGATGGCACAATTTCGCAGTTCTGTGGCTGGAGGAGGCCGCTATGATAAGATGATCGGCAAATTTACCGGAAATGATGTGCCTGCGTGCGGATTTTCCATTGGATTTGAGCGGATTATCACCATATTGATGGAACAGGGCTTCTCAGTGCCGGGTGCTCCTCTCAAGAAAGCATTTTTGATCGAAAAGAAGATGCCTGCTGAAAAATTGTGCGAAGTTTTAAAAGAGGCGAAGGCAGAGCGGGAGCAGGGAGCACAAGTGCTCGTGACACTGATGAATAAAAATAAAAAATTCCAAAAAGAGCAGCTCACCAAGGAAGGATATACAGAATTTAAGGAATTTTTTCATTCATAGGATTTTTGGATAAAAACGATAATAAAGTGGCGTAAAACTAAAGAATATTGTTGAAAACCTACAAAAAATGATATATACTGTACCTTATAATTGATCGTGCAAGGAGGTACAGGTTATGAAGATGAAAAGAGTAGCTGGCTGGATGATGGCGGCTGTGTTGACTGCGTCTATGATGGCAGGGTGCGGGAGCAATGCTGCGGGAAGTTCTGCTCCGGAACCGGAAGCGACAGAGGAGCAGACTACGCAGGATGAGACGACTACGGTTGCAGAGACTCCTGAGACTCAGGATGCAGAGGAGCCGGATGAGTCAGCTGAAGACAACGAGGCGCCGGTTGCTGCCAAGATACCGGCAGTGACAGGCGAACTGCTCGATGCAGCTAAGATTATGGTAGCAGGGGCACAGAACAAGGCAGAAGAGATCAATGTTCCCATGGTAATCAGCGTGGTGGATATGGACGGCAATCTGGTACTGCTTCACAGGATGGAGGGTTCTCTGTTAGCAAGCCTGGATATTGCACAGAATAAGGCATTTACGGCCGTGGCGCTGAAGATGCCAAGTGCGGATGTAAAAGAGCTGTCACAGGAAGGCAATGAGCTTCAGGGCATCGCAGTACAGTCAGCAGGCCGTATTGTAGAGTTTGGCGGCGGACTTCCGATCATGAACAGTGAAGGGGAACAGATCGGCGGTATCGGCGTATCCGGCGGCAGTGTGGCAGAGGATACTTCTGTGGCACAGGCAGGTCTGGATGCGTATGCAGCAGGACAGCAGATCGAGGCGGCTTCCGGCGGGGAACTGCTGGATGCAGCGATGAAGATGGTGGAAGCAGCAGAGCAGAAAGCAGTGGAGATCAGTGTGCCTATGGTGATTTCTGTAGCAGATATGGGCGGCAATCTGGTACTTCTGCACCGTATGGAAAATTCTTTGCTGGCAAGTTTGGAGATCGCTCCTAATAAGGCATTTACGGCTGTGGCGCTGAAGATGCCGAGTGCGGATGTACAGGCACTGGCTCAGGAGGGCAGTGAGCTGCAGGGTATTGCAGTGGAGCATGCGGGCCGTATCGTGGAATTTGGCGGCGGTATTCCGATCTATGATGCAGATGGTGTGCAGATCGGCGCGATTGGTGTGTCTGGCGGAAGTGTGGCAGAGGATACTTCTGTGGCGGAGGCTGGACTGGCGGCGGTGTCTGGGCAGTAGACAAATACATGGCCGGGGGCTGTCGCAAAAAGGACATCTTGGCTTGACAAATGGCGGGGGGGCTGTCGCAAAAGGGGGCATCCTGACTCGACAAATGTCTGCATAGAATGTATCGGACAG
>CAJUGG010000046.1 GCA_910585995.1 uncultured Lachnospiraceae bacterium | reverse complement strand
GAATTGAAAAAGAATCTTTTGAAAATTTTGTAAAAAATTCAAATATAAATACTTGATTTATGAGGCGTAAAAGGGACAACTGTATATGCAATCATAGTTGCCCCCTTTTTATAAAATATCTAAACCTCCTTCTTTTTCCTTATAAAATTGTGAAAAAGGTGGTATTTTAATTAAAAATAGTGGATATCTAACCAAAAATAAAGTTTTTAGTTATGTAACGAATACACAAGCTCAATAGCTACCTTCATATATCGTTCATATCCTGGATGTAGTGTTCGCTCTATATAACCTTTTTTAAAGTTGTCTCCTATAATCCCCAAGATTATATCATCTGGTATTACCTCGGTATCCTGACTGATCTTTTGGCACTTATCCGCAAAATGTTTTAGTGTTTCTCTTATGTACATATCAAGAGTCATACATTGTTGTCCCAGCCAAGAATTTTCTGAATAAACGTGTGACTGATTATCTTGATCTTTTGAATCTTGCCACAGATTTTCATTTATTGCCGCAATAAACTTTTCATTATCCAAAAAATATTGGAGTTTTACCGGAAAAGGACGTACTCCTTCTATTTTAGCAGCATAACTTGAAATAAACTCTTTTCTTGATATCGAGAGTTTTTTCCTATCTTTTGCAAGCTCAAATAAGCGACTAGCAATATGGCATACATAAATCCAGTTATCAACAATAGGATTTGATACATATATTTCTTTTCCTCCTATCTGTACTGGTTTATCCAAATAACTTACTATTTTATCAATCAATTTATAATCTGCACAATTTAATAATTTATTTGATATTTTATAACATCCACATAACGCTAGAAGAATACGGGCCTGTTCAATATATAAAAATACCTCTAAATCTTGTCCAGATATACGCTTAATGTACTTCTTAGCAAATTCGTGTCTTTCACTGCCAAGGGATTGCTTTTTAAACAAATTATCACTCAATGAGGCAAAATATAATAATTCAACATTTGCCACACGCGTAACAGGTATTAAGGAATTTTTTTCCGCATCAATTACTCCTTCCATCTCCTTAACCCAGTTATTTTTGAAATTATTACTATAGCACTTACTAAATCTTCGCTCTTCGCTCTCAATATTCTCCACATCCGCCGACAGAAACCTTTCCACCAATGACCGGATACTATATCGTTCATGGCAAAAACCCTCAAAACATTTCTCCAATGCCCACACTGTAATAATCGGATATGATTTATAAACAATATCTCCATTATTTAGTTCCTTTTCTTCGTACAGACAATTTAATAGATCTAATCTCGAAGTTAGATGCAAAATATGTATTTTATCTTGAAAATTTAAACCTAAGTCTTTGCTCTCATTTTCAGAATGAAAATACTTCCAAATAATGGCAAGTATCATTTCTATAATTTCTTTTTCTTTTTTGTTCATATAACGCTGACGACCTACTTCATAAAACATAGTTGCCAATCTAACAAAATATCTATAGCTTGTTTCTTCTCTTTCACATTGAAGGGTCTTCAGCTCATCTCTTTTATACCATACAGCAGATGCAATAAAAATCATTACAGAATTGCATTTAAGTCTCTCATTTAACTTTGATTCTGAAAGTATATTTTTTAAAGTTTCTAAATCTTTAATCAATCTTTTATCAGACGGCGAGACAGGGGTTTGAGTAATACTTATATTGTGTATCACTGTCTCTATTGGCGAATGTAACCCATTTTTTTCCACTTTATTTGCAATCTTCTTCAGTATATCATAACATTCATATTCAAACTGAGAGTATAATTCTTCATAATCAATATTTTTTTTCATAAAGTCTCCTCTTTGGAATTCTGTAAAAACCTTTATTTTAGCGCATTTTTTGCAATTTCTCTTCTCATAAATCTTCCGGGACTTTAAATCGTTCCAGTGCTATACTTCTGTCAAAACTTAACATAATAACGAAAGGAGTACCAAAATGGAGACAGAACTTCGTAACTTGTCCTACTTCCTGCCTGATGGTTATACCATCGACGTAAACAGTTATTCTATCAGAAAAGGAGACAAAGAAATGGCAAACTTCGTACCTGTAGTAGCATCTGTAGATGTGAAAATCAAAGGCAGAAGCCGACATACTTCCTATGCAATAGTCTTCTACTTCAAAGACCAAAAGAGCATGATGATCTCTGTAGAGGATAAGGACTTTGAAAAACAATCTTTTTATCCTACCCCAGCCTGCTTTGGCGGTCAAAAAAAGCCAATCACTAATTTTATCCGCAAACAGATTCTCGAAGCAGAGGTTCGTGAGCTTTATCAAGTTTCTAATGGTTGGAATACTATCGCATCCAATTATATCTATTGCATGGGGACAACCATCTGCAGAACTAGTGAAGCCTCTTTATATATAGAACCAGACACACCTGCAATCTGTCTTTCTTCCAACAATGCTTATACCAATTCCCAACATCTTTGGCAGTTTTTAACATTGTCGGAAAATGTCCCTCCCATTCTTTTACTTGGAACTGCAGCCGGACTGTTAGGAACTCTGCTTCATCAAACTGGATTCTCTCCATTAATCATCTTCTTGTATGGCAAATCCAGTCTTTTTAAAACTTCCCTTGCCAAGCTGCTAGCAGCTGTACATGGTCCTGGAGCTAACATGATAGCACTTTCCTCCTCACCTACATCTATACGGGACTTTGTAATAAATCACAAAGATATTCCTGTCATCATAGATGATATGAACAAAAGTGATCGAAAATCAATTATGCTCCGCAATGAGGAAACCGTCTCTAACCTCTGTCAAATGATTGTCGATTCTGGTAAACTTGTTCTTCACCAAGGACGTGCCCTTGAAGAAATAGAATTTTGCAATTCTGCTATTATCACCGCAGAATATACCCTTAAAAACACTTCTACCAGAAATCGGGTCATAGAGCTGCCCATGGAAAAAATATCACCGCAAAGTTTACATACATGTCAAGAGTTAGAATACTCTGAAAAAGTCATGGAAACCTTCGCTTACCATTTTACTACCTTTGTCGCCAATAACCAGCAAGAAGTTCTTAAGAGATTGCAAGCAGAGCACGCCAACCCGCAAAATGACATTTGTAGAGTCAACTCTAACTCTTCTTATCGTATCAATACAAATTTATGTCAGTTATTTGCCGTTGCACATATCATAGAATTATATCTGAAGCAGGAAGTACAACTTCCTTTAAGATATCTGAAAAACTGGACGGATATTTTCTATCAATGTATACGCAACACATGCTCCAATCAGCTTCATGAAATTGCAGATACAGAGCGAGACTTAGAAAACACCAAATATCTTATTGCCTTCTATGACCAAGTGACCACGTACTTTGCAAGATTAAGCGATCTTCCTGAAGGCGAAGATGACTACAAAGAAGATCTTAAACGAGCCAAAGAAGAAGGCTATTGGGAATATGGGGAAGCCGCTATCGGTTTTCTCCAAGAAGGTACAGAAGATGTTCTTTGTATTGACCCAAACATTGCTCTGCAACTGCTTACCTCTATCTACCCTGAAGCCACAAAAAAGGCTTTTAGCAAACAGTTATCTGGCTATAATTTAGTCAAAAAAGACACAGAAGGAAAAGCTACCATATGTTTATCCTGCGAATCCAAGCGTTACTATCACATTTATTTTAACGATTTAGAACGCATTGTTGAAGAAGTAAAAAGCAAAGCTTAGGAGGAACTACTATGTTTGAAAATTATCCAGATGTTGTCCGTCCATTACAATTATGCCAAATGCTTCAGATTGGACGAACCAAAATGTACCATTTAATCCATTCTGGCACCATACCCTCTCGGAAAATTGGAGGCAACTACTTCATCCGTAAAGTAGATGTTATTCATTTCCTGCGGGAAAATAAGTAGTCACCTGATCTTAGGCGTGATATAATATAATCATGACTTCATTATATCACGCCTGTCGTCTGTGTAAAGAAGAAAGGAGATATTTCATGACAGGCACTATTGTAGAAAAAGTAACAAAAACCGGAGCATCTTATTTATACATTCGTCTTAGTTATAAGGATGCAATTACCAAGAACTGGAAACAGAAATGGATTCCAACTGGTCTTATAGCTAAGGGAAACAAAAAGCAGGCAAAAGCAAAAATTCCCAAAATCCTTGCCCAATATTCATATCTAGAATATCAGGAAGAGGACATCAATCCTGATATTGACCGCAATATCCTGCTGACTGATTATATGGATCTGTGGATACATAACAAGAAAAAAGAGCTAGAGGCTAGTACCTATGAAGGATACCTCTATCGGCTCACACATATCAAAGAGTTCTTTGAATCTAAGAAGTTAAAAGTCTGTGAGGTATCTTCACGAATCATTGATCAGTACCTTCAATATGAATTGGCGCATGGAAAAATCAATAAAAAAACTGGCTGCCAGGAACCTCTTTCTATACGAACCGTACGCAGCAGACGCAGTATTTTGGTCTCCATATTCAATCAAGCCATGATTGATGGTCTGATTTCACAAAACCCGGTAACTCCTGTGACTGTCAAAGGAAAACGTAACAGTGATTTTGAAGAGGAACAACTCTTTCTGACAGAAGATGAAGTAACTTCACTACTAAAATTTCTCTCAAAGGAATATCCCAGGTTGCTTCCAATCGCATTTTTTGGCGCATATCTCGGCATACGCCGCTCTGAACTTTTGGGCTTGAAATGGTCTGCTGTAGATTTTCAGAAAAAAACCATATCCATTCAGAATACAGTGGTGAAAGTAAAATCCATCATTGAAAAAGAAGCCACAAAAACCAAAAGCAGCCATAGACGACTTCCATTGTTTGATGGTGCTTACAAATGTCTTCTACAGGTAAAAAAAGAGCAAGACAGCTACTGTGCTTTTTTTGGAAATACCTACAAAAATACAGGAGACTATATATTCACCAAAGAAGACGGGAGCTGCTATGACCCTGATCTGCTATCCAAGCAATTTACCAAGGCTATGAAAAAGTACGGACGTCCAGAGATTTCACTGCATAAACTTCGTCACTCTTGTGCTTCCATGACAATCAACCGGGGATGGAATGTTAAACAGCTCCAATATTGGCTCGGCCATTCTGATGTTCAGACCACCATGAATATCTATGCTCACTATGACAGGCAGAACTTGAATGTTGTAGGAGAAGATATGAATTTGATGTCATCAGAAGCCGCAAAACTTTTCCGTTCTGATATTTTGTAGAACGCTTTGTAGAACAGCCTATTTTAAGCCTGTTTTACCCATATGGGCAAAGGGCAAAAAAAGAACCGGAAACCCGCTACCATCACGGCTTTCCGGCGCCCCTGCCAAGGAATCGATGCGACAGGATTTGAACCTGCGACCTCTGCGTCCCGAACGCAGCGCTCTACCAAGCTGAGCCACGCATCGATATGTTCTGAAACTATTAACTGCGAACTTAGACATTATACATCTTTTTTTATCATTTGTAAATAGTCTTTATCATTTTTTCCAAAATTTTCTTAGAAACTTTTTCAGAAAATCTGCACAAGAGTTTTCTTTTCTTCTTGTGCAGATTCTTATTGTTCCGGACAATAGGTCTGCTGGCGAAGCCTATGATCTATTGTTCGGTAATGGTATACATCGCGATCTCGTCGATCTCCCGGTTGGTGGAGATCAGGATGTCTTTTTTGTCATGGACATAGTGGAAGACGTTAGCCGGACCGCAGTCTTTGTCAATCACTTCGTAGTCATACGTGCCTTTTTGCTGGTTGTAGCGGATGACAAACAGATTCCTCTTGCCTTTTCTGTGACCTACGACGAAAGATGGAATCCCGCACAGATCACCGCCATAGATGGCATGGGTAAATTCTGCGTCTTCTGGAAGTTCGTATACTTTTTGATAAGTGCCGTCTGTCTTTTTGAAGATCTGTACTTTTTCTCCATGAAAGGGGGAAAAGGTGCACAGTTCTTCTTCTCCATCTCCGTCTAAGTCCACTAAAGTGGCGTCACTGGTCGGTTCTGTCAGAAGCGTCTCAATCGACCACTCTATCCCCCCGCCTGCCGGCGGTGTGAAGCGGAACACTCCTTCGTTAGAAGAGATCACAGCCGTGGGGACTCCGTCTTTCATCACCCGGTAATAACCGTGGTTTTTCAGCATATTATCCTTTAATACGGTCAGTTTTAGCTGATGTTCTTCATCAAAGACAGAGAGATCTTCGGGAAGCTCTGCCGCGTAGACCTTGCCTGGCATACTCCAGTCCTCTTTGTATTCATGGCCGGATTTTAATGCGCAGGCGATCAGATATCTGTGTCCGTCTCGTACCAGGATATCAAAGCGGTGAATATGAGGAAGGTTCACTAAGGTGCGTACTTCCCAGTCGCCTTTTTTTCTGGGTGTCACGATCACAATCTTCGCTTCTTTGGAATCGTTGGGCGAATAGAACTTGTACGTGGACAGATACTGTCCGTCTGTACCCGGCACCCAGGACATGCTCATCACGCCTCCGGGACCGTCCCATACTTTATCCACCATATTTCCCTCGATATCAAAGAGATAGCAGGGGTCCTGCTTCTCAGCCGCCACCAAAAGATGTGGCTCTCCCTGATAGACAAGCGGCGCGATGGCATAGCATTTATTCAGATTCGCCATTACTTTTTTTTCTATTTTCATATATTAATCTATACACTCCTGTCTTCTGCATCCAGAAGATCACCCATCATAGCTCTCGCCTGGTGCAGATCTTTTTTCCATTCCGGATTGCCTGTGTACCAAAATTCGGTCACATATCGGCGCACGCCTAAGCTCCACGCCGTATGCACCATATCTTTAAAGTTCACATGGCCCGTTCCATAGGGGATCTCACGAAATTTTCCCGGCACTGTCTCTTTTAGATGCACCGCCACCAGATGACCGGCTCCGCTCTTCAGATCTTCCAGCACATCAGTCCCATAGCTGACCGCGGCATTGGTGATATTGCCGGAATCCGGATATACATTTAGGTAACACGAATTAACCAGGTTGACATAATGCATCGCTTTGCCCACGGTATTCATAAATTCCGTCTCCATCGTCTCAAAGCCCATCAGCACACCTGCTTTGGCTGCCATCATCGTCGCCTTTTTCAGATTTTCTTCAAACCTGGCTTTGGTTTCCTCAGAAGACTCTTCATAATAGACATCATATCCTGCTAACTGGATAATCCGGATACCCAGATCTTCCGACAGACGGATGGCCTTTTCCATGATCTCCATCCCGCGGCGGCAAGTCTCTGGATCATTACTTCCCAGGGGATATTTTCGGTGTCCGCTCAAACACATAGTGCGAAGCGGCACCCCTGTCTCTGTCATGGTACGCACCAATTGCAGGCGTTCTTCCATGGACATATCCAGTCTGTTCAGCTTCTCATCCGTCTCGTCAATACTGATCTCCACAAAATCATAGCCTGCTTCTTTGGCTTCCAAAAGCTTCTCTTCCCATGTCAGATCCTTTGGCATTGCTTTCTCGTATAACCCTAATGTATAATTCTTCATTCTCATGCTCCCCATCCCTTCTTGATATTGATACTATTTTCACAAAGTTTCATCCACCGGCAGGTCAAATAAGTCCTGCTTACTGACCTGATGAACCCAGATCCCTTTTTCCCGGAAGCCGTCTAAGATCTCCCTCGGTGCTTTCTCGTCCGTAATCAGATGCGTCACCCGTTCGATCCTGCATGTGCGAAAACTGCTGTTGTGTCCAATCTTCGTATGATCTGCCAGGATATACGCTGCTTTAGTCGCCCGGTTCAGCATCAGTTCATTCAGACTCACCTCATTGGCATTCTCCGTCGTCATACCACACTCCACAGAGATCCCGCTGCAGCCGATAAAGGCTTTTCTGGCATAGACTTTCATCAGGTTGCGTTCTGCAAATTCGCCCACTAAAGCTTCCTTGGGATAACGCACCTCACCGCCGGTGAGAAAGATATTTACCCCCACCGAATGTTCACAGTCAAATGCCCGTCCGTTGTTGGTAATGACTGTGACATTGGTGCACTGAATATGCGGGATCACATCCAACGCATTTCTGCTGGTATTGATAAACAGCGTATCCCCGTCTTCCACTAAAGAGGCTGCATATCTGGCTATCAGACTGCGGTACAACTGCACCTCATCCTGTTCTCCCATCTGATGCGCCTGTCCTGTAGGAGAAGCTCCGCCATAGTATCTGGTCAGCATCTTCTGATCTTCTAAGTATTGGAGGTCCCTGCGAATCGTAATCGCCGACACATCGAACAGCGCTGCAAGCTCATCTACCCGGATACCCGGCGTCGATATGATCTTGCTTAATATCTCTTTTCTTCTGTTCTCCACATAGGTCCGCTCTCTCTTCATAGGGACCTCCTTCCTAACTAACTGATCTTCAGAAAATGCTCCATTGCCCAGGCGACGCCGCTCTCTTCATTGCTCCTGGTGATAAAATCCGCCACCCTTTTGATCTCCTCGCAGCCATTTCCCATAGCCACCGAATATCCTGCCGCCTGAAGCATCGGAATATCATTCTCATAATCTCCCATCGCACAGACTCTGTCAAGCGGAATCCCCAAAAGCTTTGCAAGCTCCACAAGTCCACTGCCCTTATTCACAAAACGGTGGGCAATATCCAAAAGCCGGTCTTCAGAACTAGTATACCCTGTCTTTGGCAATGTGTCCAGAAATTCCCGCGCCAATTGGCCCTGACCCTCTTTCACCTCATAGATCAGAATCTTATATACCCTTTTCCCTTTCAGGCACGCAAACTCCTCATCAAACAGCGAAAGTCCCATCGGAGGAAACCCATGCGCCGCGGCAATCTGATTATACTGCTCAAACCGCTGCCTTCTGACATTATTTTCACAAAAATAACTCATCTCCATCGTCAGAGCACAATAGTCAAGCCCCTGCTCCTTCGCAAACCCAAGAATCGCAAGTACCTCCTCTTCCTCCATAGGCAGATCCCACAACGTCTCCTTCCTCACCGGGTCCCAAATCAAAGCCCCATTCGCCGTAATCACCGGTGTATCAAGCGATAAATCCTTCAGGTAAAATTCCGTCATCGTCTGTATCCTGCCCGTACACACCGAAAACCGAATCCCCCGCTCTCTTGCCCTTTTTATTGCTGCACGATTCTCCTCTGTGATACTCTTATCCCCTCGCAAAAAAGTCCCATCCATATCACAGACAATCAATTCAACCGGTTCAGGCAATCCCATGCTCCTTCATCTTCTCTTCCATCTCCTGCATGGACATAATATTCCGAAGCCCAATCACAACCGTCCCCTTCTTCTCGGCATCCTTAAACATATTGGTAAAATTCTGTGCACAGAACACCACATCAAACTGCGACGCCGCACTCTTCCCCTCAGAAAGCGCACAATGATGCACCCTCCCCGGCTTAATCCCCAGCTTATCCAACACCTTCTGCATCGTCATCTTCATCATCAAACTAGAACCTGCTCCATTTGCACAACAAACCAAAAAACTCATATTTTCCTTTGCCATAATCCTCAATCTCCTTTTCTAAAATTCAAATTCATTTTCATGTAACATCTTCCGTCTGCTCCAACCCACATCATCTACTCATATCCTACCACAAAATCCTAACTTATACCACAGATGATGCAGGCTCTCCAAGCTCAGGGGCTGGCGTAAAACCGGGCTTCTGGTCTTGATCGAATCGTGCTGTGTGAACTGTCCGATACATTTCATGCAGACATTCGATCAAGGCCGGGAGGCCGGTTTTGCGCCAGCCCTGTCGCCTGTCTCACATCTTACGCCTGCGCCTCTCTCTTCGCCTTCAGCTCCTTATACCCTTCATAATCCTCCGTCATCATAAAATACCCCTCTTTATCCGCCCGATACTGCAACTGCGGAATCATAAGCAGCGCAATCGCCACAACAGCCACGCCCGCATAGCTTAAGAATTTCATCGCAACGGTCATCACCGGCCATACCACGGCCCAGTCCCACATGCCAAGATAGCCGCCATACACTGCCATACCGACCCATCCTGCGATCAACGCCGAGCCAAACACCTGACAGATACCAGACAAGAATGGTAAGATCAGCGCCGCCTTAATACCGCCCTTCTCATTTGCGAAGATCGCAATGGTCGCATTGTCAAAGAACACTGGCACAAATCCGCAGATCACGAGCACCGGACTCTTCAGCGCAATCAGTACGCCAATCGCTAAGATCTGTCCGATAAATCCAGCCAAAAATCCCAGAGGCACCGCATTGGCCGAACCAAAACCAAAAGCAACTGCACAGTCCACACCTGGTACAGAACCAGGAAGCAGCCGGTCTGCAATACCCTGGAAAGAAGCCGTCAGCTCAGTGACGAATGTACGAACTCCAAGCTGCAAGATCGCCAGATACACAGAGAAATAAAAACAAGTCTGGATCACATAGAAGAGCATACTTGCACCCTCTTTTAAGAAGCCCTGCTCGGTCAGATAATCTCTGCCCAGGATACACAAGATGGCTCCAAAGAAGATCAGCATCAGGATGGAAGTACATACCATGTTCTCATTGAAGATAGACATAAAGCCCGGAAGTTCGATATCATCGATCTTCTTCACATCTTTTCCGTCTTTCTTCTTGCCGAACAATTTCTCTGCCAGCCAGGTATTGAGGGCAATGCCAAACATCTGCTGGTGAGCCAGCGTAAATCCGGCACCGTCTGTCAGCTCCTGACAAGGCCCGATAATCAAGTTGGAACCAACCGCCCAATAAGCGCCTAAGATTACCGCCATAACCACTAAAAGCGCGATATTATTGGTCAAAAGTCCTGGAAGGGCAAACATGATCAGCCAGTATGCCGTCGCTGCCTGCTGCACCTGTACATGACCCGTCGTAAAGAGTGCACGAAGCTTGGTATATCTGCTGAAACGCACCAGCAGGATATTTACGATAAATGCAATCAGCAAGAGGATCATCGCATCGCCAAATCCTTTACCAAAGACTTCCTCCACTCCGGCAGTCACTGCATTTTGCCCAAAATAAGGGTCAATCACCATGGCATCCATGTTAAAACGGTCTTTTAGCCCCACAAGTACCGGACGGAAATTGGAGACCAGACCGGAAGATCCTACAGTCAGGATCAAGTAACCTACAATGGCCTTGATCACACCGGCGAGCACATCATACCATGGCTTTTTCAACAGGACATAACCAATTGCCACAATAAGACCGATCATAAAAGCCGGCTGTTCCAGTATATTTGTTGCAAAATACGACCATATACTCATCAAAATATTCATTCTTTGTCTCCTCTCGTTAGTCCAGATAGGTCTTCTGAATCTCCAGCAGATCCTCCGGCGTCTTCGCTTTAGAAAGCGCCGCAACCACGTCCTCATTCATCAGCATCTCAGACAACTTCATCATATTGTTCAGGTGCTGATCAGGATTGCAGGAAGCCAGCGTAAAGAACAGCTGTGCATCTTTTTCCGGATCATTCTCATCAAAGCTTACAGGCTTTTCCAGCTTCATAAAGCCGATGGAAGTCTTGTTGACACCCACTGCGCCTTCCTGAGAATGTGGCATCGCAACATTCGGCATAATCACAATATAAGGTCCATGCTTTTCCACACAGGCGATAATATCCTCTTTATAATTTGCCTCCACAGTACCATCTGCCTCCAGTCTCTCACAGCTCATGCGGATGGCATCTCTCCAGTCCTTAGCTTCTTCTGCAAATTTATAATGGTGTTTCTCCACAAAATCACGCAACATTTTTTGTTTCCTCCTTTTCTCTACAGAACAGAGCGAAATGGAACATTCTGAGGTGCTTCAAAGCAATCCTCAAATCCTCTTCTGTGGTGATAAGCTTTTTTATCTTTATCTGTGGGATAGACATATTTTCCGCCCACTTCCCAGAAAAACGGATGGAACTTGTAATCCAGGCGATCTTTCTTCATATCATAGAGCACCCGAATCTCATTGATATCAGCCATAAAGTTTGTCCATACATCATAGTGAATCGGAATCACCACTTTACACTTAAGAGCTTCTGCCATCCGCAGGATATCCACAGAGGTCATCTTGTCCGCCATACCTACTGGGTTCTCTCCATACGAACCAAACGCCACATCCACATCATAGTCTTTGCCATGTTTTGCAAAATAGATCGAATAATGAGAATCTCCGCTATGATAGATATTGCCGCCCGGCGTTTTGATCAGATAGTTGACGGCTTTGTCATCCATATCCATCGGACAAACCCCTGTCAGTTCTTCTCTGTCCGGGCCAGTGGAATCCGTTGTCACCAGACAGGTACGGTCAAAAGAGTCTAACGCCACGATCTCCAGATCTTTGATCTTGATTACATCTCCAGGTTTTACTGTAATACAACGGTCTGCCGGCACGCCCCATTTCTGCCACAGCTCTACGGATTTCTTTGGTCCAATAAAAGGAACCGGGATCTCTTTTCCTTCCTCGTTGACCGTAGTCATACCGCTTTGGATCACATGGGCTGCATACTCGGCACTCATATGATCCTGATGATAATGAGTGGCTAACACTGCATCCACCTGTTTAATCGCAAATGGGTCAATCACAAAAGGAACCGCTCTTAGATTGGGCTGCATGGCGCGGGCACCACACATATTTGCCATCTGATGTCCCACCTTCATCTTGCCATCCCCATGTGTGCGCTTTCCGTTGCCGCACCACAGGTCGATCGTGATATTGCAGCCTCCTGGAGTCTTGAACCACATCCCCGTACAGCCAAGCCACCACATAGCTACAGTGCCTGGCTTCACCTCTTCTGCCTCGATCTCCTCATTCAGCCAGGTTCCCCATTCCGGGAATGTACTCATGATCCAGTTCTCTCTTGTAATCTCTGTTACTTTGCTCATAAAACATACCTCCTTTTCTTTTATATGATTATTTCGTTTGTTGATATTGGTATTATATGCCATTTAATGTTCATTATCAACTCAATTATACGATTAATTCATGTTTTATATGATTGTTTTATGAAACAATCATATAAAATAATCATATAAAATTTTACTTCCGGCATATCCTACAATTTTCAATATTCTAGTTTGTGCAATATGACAGACAAGGATACATGGAATTTCTGGTTATCATTGTATATAAAAAAAGGGCTGTCGCAAAATGGACGCCCTGACTCGCACAAAAATTGCTGTGCAGAGTCAGGACGTCCATTTTGCAGCGTCCTCTTCTTATCTATTGTTCTGTCAGATCCGATTGAGCGGATTCTTGTCCGCCGCTTGGAGTCTCCTGCTCATCTGACTGGGATGGTGTCTGTGTATCCCCGTCAGGCGGAGTATCTGTCCCCGTGTCACCTTCCGGCGGATTCTGTGTTGTCTGATCAGAAGAAGTATCTGTATTGCCGTCTCCTTGCGCGTCATCTCCCTGCGGAGGTTCCTGCGTATCTCCTTCATTTCCCCCTGAAGGATTGGAAGAATTGTCACCTTCATCCGGAGCGTTATCCTCTTCATCTGGCGGATCTTGTGTATCATCGCCTCCACTTGGTGTATCAGGTTCATTGAAATCATCCGGATTGTCTGGTTCTCTTGGCTCTTCCTCATCGTCATCTTCATCTTCATCATCGTCCGGTTCTTCAGGCACTGTCGGTTTAGAACCGCTGGAATAGTTCGTCCAGTAGTAATAAAAGATATGATCTTTGATGATCCAGTAGGGGACACCGCCGTTTTTCAGATTTTCCACCAGCGATGGCACAGGTGCCCATGTACGGAAGAAGAGACTCTCTCCTACATTGCTGGTTCCGTTCACTACGGTACGTGCTGCATTCCAGCAGGATTCTGTCACGATATTGCGGATATCCGGATCTTGTTCCGCTTTTAATACCAGGTCAAAACGGCCGGAACCCACAGGTTCAAACTGTCTGGACTGGCGCAATACCGCTTCTAGGGAGTTGGGATAGAGGCTGCTTCGTACCCGGTTCATAATGACATATCCCACGGCAATCTGCCCTTCCCAGCCCTGATTGCCGGCCTCGCAGTAGATCATAGTCGCCAAAAGCATGAGTTCATAATCGCTAAGTCCCACTACGCGGTGGTTAATCTGGGAATCTCCTGCGGTGATGGAACCTCCATTCATCGAAGAAGCCGCCTGCTGCGCTGCCGCGATCCTCGCCTGGCGCTCCTCCTGCTCGGCTTTCGCGATTAACTGATTCAAAAGCTTGGTCTTCTCTTCAATCAGTTCCTCCATGCTGCCAAGTTCACCTTCCATCTGGCGGATCATCTCATCATAATCGCTTAACTTGGAACCTGCTGCTTTCTGCTGGCTCGCCACCTGCTCCTGCTTTTTCTCCACTTCATCTTTTAAAAGCCCCAGCGCTTCCTGTTCATCCAAAAGCTCTGCTTCCTGCTGCTCTAACTGCGTCTTCGACTCTTTATAATTCTCCAGCATATTGCGGTCATACGAACTGATGTTCACCGCATATTCCACCTGATTCAGAAAATCTGCAATTCCCCCGGTCATAGCCGCAGTCATATAGTTCAGCATCACATCCTGACTATTTTCATACATATATTGTATCCGAAGCTTCATATCTTCATACTGTTTTTCTAACTGCGCCTGCATCCTGGCAATCTCTTCTTCTTTTGCGTGGATCTCCTCTTCTTTTTCTTCAATATTTTCATTCAATATGGAGATCTGTTCATTTAAGCTCTTAGACTGCTGCTTTAACTCCTCTAAGTCACTCTGTACTCTGGATTTGGCATTGTTCAGATCTTTTTGTTCCTGCTCGGTCTCTTTTTTTTCTTCCTCGGCTTTTGCCTTTTCCCGTTTTACCCGATTGATCTCATCCTGTGTCTCCTTGCTCACCGCTAAGGCAATGCAGGCGGAAGAACCCATGCATACCACAATCAGAAGACACAATATTCTCTTGGCCAATCTATGTAGATTCTTTCTCACAGATCTAATTCTCCTTTTTTCACACTGGCTCGTCCCAGTCATATCTGGTCAGTCTGCCTTCTAGCTGCATCTGGAAAAACTGATTCTGTCTCAGCGCTTCGTACAATACCACTGCGACCGAATTAGACAGATTCAAAGAACGGATACTGGGATTCATGGGTATCCGCACTGCACATTCTTTATGTCTTTTAAGTATCTCTTCCGGAATCCCTGCACTTTCTTTTCCAAACATTAGAAAACAATCCGGCTCATATGTCACCTCTGTATAGACCTTAGCGCCCTTTGTCGTCGCCATATAGATCTTAGCACCCGGATTCTTGCTGAGAAAATCTTCATAATCCAGATACGTCGTCACATCCAGATCTTTCCAGTAATCGAGTCCGGCTCTCTTCAGAGCCTTTTCATTTAGCTGAAATCCCAACGGCTCGATCAGATGAAGCCGCGTCCCTGTAGCCATACAAGTTCGCCCAATATTTCCTGTATTTGCCGGAATCTCCGGCTCATACAACACCACATTTAACGCCATATGATCCTCTCTTCATTTGTATATCTTCTTCTAAAGCTGATCTCACTGATAAATCTTATACACTTCATCCACTCTGGGCCGTTCCAGATACGCCACATCTTCCCCGTTTTTCACTTTCTTAGCTTTTCCTTCGACACAGCGCCCGATGATAACCGCCTTAAGTCCTTCTTGTTCTAAGTCCCTGACAAGCTTTCTTCCATCGGGCGAAGTCATAAGCATACACCCACTGGAGATCAGTTGGTAGGGATTCAGCCGAAAATGCTCGCAGATCTCCACCGTCTCCTGCCGGATCGGGATCGCCTTCAGGTCAATCTCCAACCCAACTTTTGAGGCTTCTGCCAGCTCCCAGAGTGCGCCATAGATACCGCCTTCTGTCACATCATGCATGGCGCTGACGCCAGATCTGACTGCTGCCATAGCCTCCGGCACGACTGATAAATATTTATCAAAGTCTTTTGCTTCCTGCACAAACGGCCTGGAAAAACGAGTCAAAAGCTCTTGTTCTTTTTCTTTGGCTATAATGGATGTCCCTTCGATACCGACCCATTTGCTGACGACCACATCATCGCCAACCTGTGCGCCTCCTGTCGTCACCAGATGGTCCTTCTTCACTTTTCCCACACCCGTCACGGAGATCAGCGGCTGATTCACTGCTTTTGTGATCTCTGTATGGCCGCCCATCACCTGAATCCGAAGCTCTTCGCAGGCACTGTCCACTTCTTTTGTCAGCTGCCGGATCAGTGATTCTTCTGCTGTAGGGGGAAGCAGCACCGTCAAAAGCACACCCACTGGCTGTGCTCCGGCACTGGCCAAATCGTTGGCTGTGATCTGGATCGCGAGCTTTCCCATATCTTTCTGTGTCCCGGTAATCGGATCTGTGGAGAGGACAAAGACCTCGTCAGAAGATAACTGCATCACTGCACAATCTTCTCCTACGCCTGCTCCCACCAGCACTTCTTTTCGTCTGGTATGAATCTGCTGAAAAACCGAACGTTTTAGGATTGTCTCAGGTACTTTTCCAATCTCCATAGTTTTCCTTTCTTCTACTCTGCTGGCGCGGGTGCAGGTTCCGGTACTGGTTCTGGTGCCGGCACTGGTTCCGGAGGTGCCGGGATCACTCCTGCAATATTGGCATCTGCCAATGCTTCATCCTGCAGCGCTATCGCAGCTCTGAGATTCTCCGACAGCACAGGATCACCTGCTGTCCCATAGGTCACGACACGGTCGCTTCCTTTATATGTACTCTTGTTTATCTTGGTACGCTCGGTCTCCACACCATTTACTTTCACCACTTTATACAGCTCTGCCACATATCCCACACTGCCCTTGGAAGAGGATTTGTAGCCCAGCGGCTGTCCTGCATTTTCCCGAAGCACCGTACCTCCTCCGATCTTGCTGACCATTACACTCTCAAAAGAGATGGTGCGATTGCTGTCTCTTGTCTCTTTGCCATAGATATTAAAAGTGATCTTTTTATCCGAAGTGGTAAATCCTTCTATATAGATCGGATAGGGAGTCGAATTGACAAATTTAAAATCTTTATACGTTCCGGCGATTGCCGCATCTTCTGACAATTCCACATAGTGCACCGTCATGGAGTGAGGAGAACGCTCAGTTACTTCCAGTTCTGCTCTTAATACGGCATTATAAAGTGTTGTAGACACCTGGCAGATTCCGCCGCCCATACTGTCCACCACTTCTCCATTGAGATAGGAACCCGCCATAGCGTATCCATTTTCCTCCGTAAAAGGAGAGACGGTCTCATAGGTGGAAAATGCTTCTCCTGGATATAATACAGTGCCGTCAATATGTCCTGCCCCACTGTTGAGATTCTTGCTGCGTTTGGCATTGGAAGAAGAAAAACTGGTGGTAAAGCTCCCCAGCAGATCTTTGACATTGGCGAGCTGTTCTGCATCGCCTTCTGGCTCTGTGATCTTCGTTTCTAATGGAAGCACCTCATCCTTTTTATCCGTTGTCCATCCATTTTCAAAATATTCCATAATCGCTTTTACAGAAGCATTGACATCCAGTACAAGGCCCTGCTTGCCGGCCACAAAATTAAACTGGCCGTTGGTGCGCGTTAACGATGCATTCTCTGCTTCTCTGTCAAACTGGGTACAATTCTCCTCGACAAAGGCTTTTACACGTGCTTCCTCTACCTGCCATTCCAGCTCAAAAGTCTTTCCGCTGTGCTGTAAGTCTTTTTGGTCTTTGTAGCGTTTTACCACATTGCCGATACGGCCGATGCCTAAGGCTTCCTCTACCACCTGATCTTTGGAGCAGGAGATCCCAAGATCCGACAGCTTTGCCTCTACAGTCTCATCACCGATCCCAAGGGTCAGCGTCTGCTCTCCTAATTGGTCCTCATAAGCATTCAGTGCCTTTTGAGCCTCACTTCTTGTCATCCCGGACACATCTACCTGGTCGATCATGACACCTTTTAAAATAGTATCCTCCGCTGCCAGCGCTGTCATTCCAAAACAAAGCACTGCCAGGCAGACCGCAACAGACAACTTTCTCAAATATTTTCTCATAATTCCTCCTATTGAAGTTCCGTCATAATACCTACGCACCCCTGCATCTGGAAGAAAGTTTCAGCCGCCTTCGCGTCTGCAACTTCCTTCCGGGGTCCTTCGGTATTATGACTGTTTTGAAGTTCCGTCATAACACCTACGCACCCCTGCACCTGGAAGAAAGTTTCAGCCGCCTTTGCGTCTGTAACTTCCTTCCGGGGTGCTTACGGGCTATGACTGATTATAGTTCCGTCATAATGCCTACGCACCCCTGCATCTGGAAGAAAGTTTCAGCCGCCTTCGCGTCTGCAACTTCCTTCCGGGGTCCTTCGGTATTATGACTGTTTTGAAGTTCCGTCATAATACCTACGCACCCCTGCATCTGGAAGAAAGTTTCAGCCGCTTTCGTGTCTGCAACTTCCTTCCGGGTGCTTACGGGCTATGACTGATTATAGTTCCGTCATAATACCTATGCACCCCCTGCATCTGGAAGAAAGTTCCAGCCGCTTTCGTGTCTGTAACTTCCTTCCGGGGTCCTTCGGTATTATGACTGTTTTGAAGTTCTGTTATAGTGCGTACAGCAGCAGCGGCAATACCATGGCGATTACCAGGACTGCTACGATGGCTGCTGCGATTTTCCTTCGGGTTTTGTCATTGTAAAAATTCATTCCTTGGATCCCTTTCTTCTATCGCTGAATCTTCCCATACTGTAAGATAATCTTATCAATCAGTCGGGATGCCTCACTTTTTGTCAGTTCTTCTACCTGCGTTTCTAGTTCTATTTTATGATATTTCACCAAATCATTCAAGTATCCTTTTTGTGATTTCGCGATGGGGCTTTGTTTTTTTGCGGTGTAGGTAAGCCTTGTTAGGGTAAAGGCTTCTGGTGCAGTCTCTTTGAACATATGCCACATCTTCCACAAAAGTTCATGAGTGGAGAGGGCGTCGTCCAGTGCCCGGTGTGTCCTGTTTGGGTGAAGCTCGTAATGTACACATAACGCTTCCAGTGTCCTCGATGGCAGCTCCGGCAATACTTTGCGGGCAATTTTTAAAGTGTCTAAGGCTTCCTTCTCAAAAGGCAGCCCGCACTCTGCTGCGGTCTGTTTTAAAAAGCTGTAGTCAAAAGAGACATTGTGTCCTAAGATCGGCAGATCACCGCAGAACAGCACAAATTCTTCCATCACTTCCTTGATCTTTCTGCCGCTTTTTCGCATGGCATCCGTGATCCCGGTCAGCTCTTGTATCCTCTCTGGAACGGGAGATCCTGTGTTAATAAGCGTCTGGTAAGTTGTGCATATGTTTCCCCTCTGCACTTTGGCTGCTCCGATCTCTAAGATCTTATCCTTTTGGGGCTGAAGGCCCGTGGTCTCTACATCCAGTACAATATACTCGTCTATCATTTGTGCTCCTTACAATATTTGGTTAAAAAACATTCTTCACATTTTGGGCTGCGTGCAGTACAGATGGTTCTTCCAAATGTAATAATATGGATATTCCATAAGATCCAATGATCCTTTGGCAATTTTTTCATCAAGTCAAACTCGATCTTCACCGGATCTTCTTCCTTGGTCAGTCCCAGTTTCCGGGAGATCCGCTTCACATGGGTGTCCACCACCACGCTCGGTTCATGATAGATATTTCCGCGTACCACATTGGCAGTCTTTCTGCCTACACCTGCCAGAGAAGTCAGAGCCTTTAGATCTTTGGGAACTTCTCCATGATATGTTTCTACTAAGGTTTTGGTGCAGGATATAATGTTTTTTGCTTTGTTATGGTAAAATCCCGTAGAGCGGATATCCTTTTCCAACTCCTTCAGGTCAGCATCTGCAAATTTTTCCAGGGTATCATATTTTTGAAACAGATCTGTCGTCACAATATTGACCCGCGCATCGGTACACTGTGCGCTTAAGATAGTCGCAATCAATAACTGCCAAGGCGTCTCATAGTTCAGATAACAAATATACTCGGTTCCATAAGTTTTATCCAGTAACTCTAGTATCTCTTTGGTCCTCTTGGTCAATCTAATACCTCCACATATGCCTGCATGGTCATGGGATTTCTTCTCTGGTAATCAAACCGTACAAATATTGGGCCGTTCTCTCTTTCAAATACTTCGATATGCACCTGGCGCCCATATCTTTCTGTATAGCTCTTTAAGCGGTCTTTATATTTTTTTAGATCTGCCGCAAAAGCAGGCCGGCTCTTCAGGTTCTCGCGGGCATACAGATCATAGACCATACATTGGTCATAAACATCTTCCCAAAAGCCCTGCGCTTTTAAAAATTCTCTGAGGATCTCATATCTTGCCATCCTGGAATGACTGATTACATCATATCCTCTGTCCTCATAATATACTGCAAGTGCATGGTAAAAATCAAAAGGAGAATCATACCTTTTTTGTATCTCTTGTATAGTTTTCACAAACTGTCCGCTGTTATAATAGATCTCCACCATCTCTTCCACGCCTTTTAAGAGCAGAATCTCTTCATACGTAAGCCACTTCGTGGAGAGCACTTCATATGGCGCAGAGGCGTGATATACGATCTCATACTCCTGAACTTTCTGGTGCATCTTCGTCCCTTGCAGCACTTTTAAAAATCCTAGCTGAAGCTGCTGTGGTTCCATGGCATATACTTCATCAAAGGAGGTTCGAAAGCTTTCTAAATCCTCTCCCGGAAGTCCGGCGATCAAATCCAGATGCTGATGAATATTGCCAAAGGACTTGATCCTCTTCACATGTTCCTTTACTTTGTCAAGGTTCATAGTGCGGTCGATCTCCTGAATGGTGCCTGCATTGGTGGACTGTACGCCAATCTCTAATTGGATCAGCCCCGGCCTCATACGGCTCATAAGCTGCATCTCTTCTTCTGTCAGAAGGTCGGCTGCGATCTCAAAGTGAAAGTTTGTGATAAAATTATCATGCTCCATCAGCCACTGCCACAGCTCTTTCGTCCTCTTTGGCTGAACATTAAAAGTCCGGTCTACAAATTTTACCTGAGGCACCTGATGAGCGAGAAAGATACCCAGTTCTTCTTTCACAAGTGAGAGGCTTCGATAACGTACACCTCTGTCCACCGAAGAGAGGCAATAACTGCATCCAAAAGGACAGCCTCTGCTGGATTCATAATAGATAATCTTATGCATAAAAGGCTGAAAATCCTGATAGGCAAAGGGAAGTTCATCCATCTCAAGAGGCTTGATAGCCTCCGTCTTATGGATCTCGCCGCCATCATCTTTGTAGGTGATCCCAGGTATCTCCAATAGAGAGCCTGTTCCTTCTATATAATGGGCCGCCAGTCTTGCAAAGGTTGCTTCTCCTTCCTGACGCATCACGCCTGTGAGAGCAGGATGACTCCTCAGATAGTCCACAGACCCATAGGACACCTCCGGACCGCCCGCCCAGAACACTGCTTTTGGCAGGATCTTAGGAAGCTCTCTTAACAGCTCATCCACAATCCTCCGATTCCATATATAGCAGGAAAAAGCAACCATATCCGGCTGCTTTTTATAGATGTCTCTTAATATACCGTCTACCTGCTGATTAATCGTATATTCCCCGATCTCCACCTGTTCCTTATAGATCTGCGCAGCCGCTCTTAAGCTGTATACTGCAAGATTGGAGTGGATATATTTTGCATTGACCGCCACCAGTAAAATCTTCATAGAACACCTCTTTATGATCTATCGACATTTTAACATATTCCGGGCAAATTGCAACTTTCTTTCATTTTTGTTTCGTAATTCTTTCATTTTTTTAGAAATCCTTAATTCTGACGCCATACTTTCGTCACAATTTCCTGTTATGATAATACTCGTAACAGGAACACATCAGTATTTCATTCATAACACTTTAGGGAGACCCGAAAGGGCCTCCCACTCCCTCGAAGATTCAAGGCTCTCATGAAAGTGAGAGTCTTTTTTGATACAACAAGTGGAATTTGCATATAACCACCTCCTCTCGTTGCCGGGTATCGGTTGGACAACATCAAGATTACATCCCGCATTCTCGCAGTTTTCCATACTTATTCCAAGGTCGAAAGTAAAGTTTTGTCATTTATTTGTATATCCAGCATCTTCTACAAAAAAGAGGCATCTTATTGTTTCATTAGAAAACCCGTTAGAAAGAGTCAAATAATCTGCCAAAAAAGGGGTTCCCGATATTCTCGGAAACCCCTTTACTTAGCGGCCTTTTTGCCTGAAGCACGAGACGGGATTCGAACCCGCGACCCTCGCCTTGGCAAGGCGATACTCCACCACTGAGCCACTCGTGCATATATGTAAAACCCTTTCGGGTGAAG
>CAJUGG010000045.1 GCA_910585995.1 uncultured Lachnospiraceae bacterium | reverse complement strand
TTATTAGCTGACAAAATCAATATTTTGTATATTCAAATTGCCATAATTATAACACATTGTTCATTTATAGCGCAATTCTATTTCAAAAAATCTATACAAACAGAGCCTCCCAATGGATCTTACAAGAACATCTGCCCATACCGAGCTGGTTTCTATGCTTGGTCTGTTGCCAAATCGGCTGATTTCTTCCTGATAAAATACACAAAATATTGATTTTGTCCATCCAGCATTATCTGACATATCAGCAGTGGCACATACTCCTACACAAAATATTGATTTTGTCAGCTAATAAGCCCCAGCCGTTCCAACTGCCGTACATGTTCTCTTCCTGTGGACAAAAGATACAACCTGGTGGTCTCGATACTGCTGTGTCCCAGCACATCTGCCAGAAGGACGATATCCTTCCCTGTCCGGTAAAATGTCACCGCAAACAGATGCCTGAGGTTATGAGGAAACACTTTAGAAGCCTCCACCTTTGCATGGCTGCACAGCCGCTTCATCTCCTGCCAGATCTGTCGTCTCGACAGACTTTTTTTGTTCTTTGTGACAAAGATCTCCCCCGCAGCAATCTTTTCTTTTCTCGCATATTTCAACAATTTTTTACAGAGCTTGCCCGGCATCAAGATCGTACGGATCTTTCCCTTCAAACAGACCTGTGCCTTGCGGCTGCGAACGGATTCCACCGTGATATAGACCACTTCGGATACACGAATCCCTGTGCTGCAGATCGTCTCGATCAACAGTGCCAGCCGTTCTTTTCCCAAGGCGCGGGCCGTATCCAGCAGGCGAAAATACTCCTCTTTATTCAGCTCTTTGTTCTGATCCCGAAACATCCTGCGCTGTACCCGCAGAAACTTTACCCGGCACTCTTCCCATCCCATATATCCTAAAAAGCTGTTAAGCGCAGACAACATGGAATTGATCGTTACTGGCGCATAGTTTTGAGACTGTAGATATTCTTTCCATTCGGTTGTACATTCTTTGTCCACTTCCCGTTCGCAAAGCCATCTAAAAAATGCCTGGACATCCCGCAGATATTTCTCTACGGTTCCAGGACTTTTCTCCTCTTTCTTAAGCCCGTTCGCATAATCGAATATATGTTCTATTCTCATCTGATAACCCACTGTATACTCCTCCTGTCATAAAAAATTTCCTCTTTTGCTGATAGATACTTTCATTCTATCGTATCTAACGGCAAAAGAGGAAACTTTTTTCTATTCGACTCTACAAAAACCGACTGGCATTTTGATAAAAGACTTTGTTCAGGATCTGTCTGGCCTTATCTCCATAGACCATCTTCGCTCCATAGATCAGCGCCCGGATCTCTTCATAGATATAAAAGGTAAATTCCGGCCATGTGCCTTCTGCCGGACCCAGTCCCCAGGGCACCCGCTCCTCTGACACATAATAGTGACGATTATTGACCGTAATATCCTTGCCCCGCATAAAAGCTAACGGTGCATCTGATCCAAACAGGATACGGGAGGCATCTGCTTTTTGAAAGAGATACGTCAGTACCGTCTCACTGTTGATCAGAGCCGTGTCAAACCAGACATTTTCATAGGGAAGTAAAAAATCAATCAGTCCTTCCACATCATAGTAGGTAAATGCTCTGCCCACATGCGCCATCACAAAGCGGGTCTTAGGGTACTGTGTGATACATTCCAAGAGTTCGCGCCGATTCTCTTCGGAATGAAGCCTGCCCTTCCTCGGAAGGTGAAGGATCACGGTCAGACCATGCTCGTCTGCGTATCTTAGAGCTGAGGGATTGAGCATATCATAGATACTGACTTCTCTTCCTTCTACCACCGGGATATCCGGATAGGGCTTCAATCCTAAAAACGGCGTTTGTCTGGTCAGATGCAGTATCTCTTCGGTCTTTGACAGATCTTCCTGTTGTCCTGGAATATAGTAATATGGCACAGAATGATCTTTTGAGACTACGGCAACATATGCATTTGTTAAATCTCTGTCAATCTGCGGAAAAGGAGAGCCAAATACCATAGGCAATAATTCGATGCCAGGAAATGCTACCTTTGCGCAGAACTGATAGTCTTCGTACAAAAATTCTTCGATACAGTCAAAATCCGTCCATGGTTTATAGACTTTATGCGCCGCATATTCCTCTTTCGGGATACGCAGATTTTCTTTTGCCCAGAGATGGACATGACTGTCATAGATCTGATCGGGAAGATACTCTCTTAATTCTTCTTCAAAGATCTTCTTATCCGATTCCCGATATTGAAAATCCCGGATCAATTTCTGCTCCTATTCCTCTGCATATTTTTCCAGCAGTGCTGTATGCAGATCATAATCTTTTTGAAGGTGTTCGTAGACGGAGCAAAACAGGGCAAAATAATCCTGATACATGGCGTGTGTCTTAGGATCAGGCTCCATATAGTCCACATATTCCGCCCATTGCCCGGCTACGGAATAATCCGGCAGATATCCGGTGGAGACTCCTGCTAATACCGCATTTCCATAGGGCGCCCCTGTCCGGTTCTTAAGCATCACCGTCGGATGTCCAAAGACATCGGTAAAGATCCGCCGCCACAGGGCGCTCTTTGCCCCGCCTTCGTTCATCACAATAGGCCCGTGAGGCACAATCCCTTTCGCTGTGATCGCCCGGTATTGCCGATAAGCCGCCATCGCTACCCCTTCCATCATCGAGCGGACCAGATGCGCTTTGGTCGTGTTCATATTCCAGCCGAAGACCGAGCCGCAGGCATTGATGTTAAACTCCGGGATACGGGCGCCCATAAAATAGGGCAGTGTCAGCAGTCCTTCTGCACCTGGACGGATCTTTTGTGCTTCTAAGTTCAAAAGATCATAGGCATCATAGCCGCTGGTACGCTCCACCAACTGTTCATAGCGGGAGAAATTATTCCTCATATGACGCATCACATAGCCGCCCGTAGTGGTAGTGGTAAAACAGACATAGTTATCTTCTGAATGGATAGGATAGATACAGTTCCATACATGTTCCAGGAAAACAGGTTTTCCCATAATCACGCCTAAGACCGCCGCTGTTCCCAGATTGATCTGTGTCTGTCCCGTTTCTGTTGCACCTCCTGCCAGCCATCCGGCGAAGGCGTCTACAGTTCCTGCGATCACAGGTGTCCCTACCTGCAATCCGGTCAGGCTGGCTGCTTCTTTGGTGACTTCCCCGACGACCTGCTCGCATGGATAGAGATCCGGCAGTTTTTCTGGATCAACGCCCAATTCTTCACACATCTGCATATCATAGCATTTTTTCCGGATATCAAAGATGGGTCCAAAAAATGTGCCTACTGAATAGTTAGCAAGGATCTTTCCACAGAGCTTGTAGGTGACATAGCCATCAGGTGACATCACTTTATGAATCTTTTGGTAGCTTTGCGGCCGATGTTTTTTCTCCCACAACAGGCTCGAAGTGATGGACTGTTCATCGATGTTGTAGGCGCTGCGCGCAAAACAGCGCTCTCTGCCGATCTTAGCGCGGATCTCTTCCACCACATCCTTTGCCCGGTTGTCCAGAAAATTATAGCCCCGATGGATTACTTGTCCCTCTTTGTCCACCATCACGATAGCCGGAACAGCTGAAGATACACTGACTCCCCGGATCACAGAGGGTTCTAGATGATTCTCTGTGATGATTTTCTGAAGAAAACCACAGATATTCTTCCAGTATTCCTCCGGGTCTGTCTCCGACCAGACATTCGCATGAGACACTGTAATCGTATGTTCCCGAAATCCATAACCAATCGTATGTCCCTGTTCATCCACAATACAAGCTTTTGCACCGCCGCATCCAATATCAATTCCCACAAAACAGTTACTCATGCTTTTTCTGTCCTTTCTTTTTTATCCTGCCAGGTTAGAATACGCCTGTGCCCCTGTGATCTTGCACCGGAAGATATCGCCGATTGCTTTTGTCATCTTCACCGGGTCTTTTGCTTCCGAGATATTACGGCCGATCAGGCAGCCTTTGGCTCCGGCTCTTGCCACGATCTCCACCATATCCAAAAACTCGTTCTCCGGTACTTTTGTCCCGCCGTTGATCAGGACAGGGATCTTCACATAGTCAATAATCTTCTGGAAGGAATCCGGATCATTGGTATAGTTGGTGGAGATCACATCCACGCCCAGTTCGGAACAGATCCTGCCTGCAAACATTAGGTATTCTGCACCATATTTTTTCACGTTGTCGTCATTGGTCTCATAGAAGGTAGGGTACTCAGCCTCCACGATAAAAGCCAGACCATATTTATCACATTCCCGTACATATTCTGCTACAGTTCTCATGGCAGCAGAAGCAGCTTCCGAATAAAAATCCACCGGCAGTACCAGGCCGTCTGCCCCGTTGCGGGCTGCTTCCTCCACGGTACTTGTGACGATCATCTCGTAGGGGTTGGATTCGCTGTAAGCCGGGTATACCGGCAGATAATTCAGCACTGCCACATCTGGCTTTAATACAGGTATCACTTTTTGTATCATCCCCTTACCGATATTGATACAAGTAGCGCCTCCTTCCATGGCCCTTTGACAAGACTGCACCACATCAAACTGACCCGGATAGATCTCTTTGCTGGTCATCTGATGACATCCAGCGAAGATGATACATGTACCTGTTTGATCAAAAATACGATTCATATGAACGAGTTTTCCTGCCGACATAAACTATATCCTCCTAATATAAAGTTCATTTTTTAGAACGCATGTTCTTCTGCGCTCTGTGTACATGCGGCGATTACCTGATAAGTCTCATAGCCGCTTTTTTCATCTACGAATGGTCTCTTGTGATTCGCAAGACAGTCCAGATAATGAATCACCTCATCCCGATAGACATGTTCCCAGTTGATCGCGGATTCCATATCTGTCCAGGCGCCTTGTTCTTCGTCATAAAATTTGATACATTCATTATCTCTCCAGCGAATCGCCCCTTTTGTACCATAGATCTCTATGGTCCTGCCAAAATAAGGCTGCAGAAAATCCATATGGACAGACAGTGTGATATCATTTTCACATTGAATCAATAACTCTGCCGTATCCAGTACATCCCAGTCTTTATGGACAGCTCTGCTGCCGATACATCTCACCCGCGTCACCGGTGCATCTGCAAACCAGAGCGAATAGTCGATCTCATGGGAAAAATCACTGATCACACCACCGCCCTGTGCCCGGACGGTACGGTAATTGGTCCTGGCATCCGAGATCGCTTTTTTGCCCGCCACAGAAGCGCGGATACTGAACACTTTTCCAAGTCTTCCTTCTTCGATCATGTCTTTGATCTTTCGATAAGGAGAGGCAAAGCGCAGACAATATGCCACAAAGGCGAACCGGTCATGTTGTTTACATAATTCATACATTTCCTTTGCAGACTCTAAAGATTCTGCCATAGGCTTTTCCAGCATCACATGAAGTCCTGCCTCGACGCATTGTTTCAGGTCCGACTTGTGGGCAAAATTCGGTGTACAGATAATCACTCCGTCAAACGGATGTTTCAGCGCTTCCTCCAGAGAAGTATAGGTCTCTGTAATCTGATATTTCTCTGCCACAGCCCGCAGCCGCTCTTCATTCATCTCGCACAGCGCCACTTCACACAGATGATATTTTGTGATGGAGGTCAGATGCACTTCTCCAATATAGCCTGCTCCCTGAACCAGAAGTTTCATAATAATATGTGCTCCTTTCTTATACTGCTTAGGCTTCTTTTCGATTCCGTACGGTATCCACGCCGATGGATAAAATCAAGATCAAGCCCTTTGCCACCTGCTGTTCAAAACTCTGTACATTCAATATGGTCAGACCATTGAAGATCACACCGATGATAAAGGCGCCTAAGACCGCCCTTTGCACCTTGCCGCTTCCTCCGGCGATGCTTGTACCTCCTAATACCGTCGCTGTAACGGCATCAAACGACATATCCGTTCCCACAGCCGCCAGCCCCACTCCCAGTCTCGAAGCATTGATATAAGCCGCAAGGCCGCAGGTGACACCCATCAGCACATAGATTCTGCGCAGCAGGCTCTTGGTCTTGATCCCGGACAGATAGGCTGCCTGCTCATTTCCGCCAATCGCGTAGGTACTGACCGCAAATGCGGTATGATTCTGGATCACCACATAGATCACGACCACCACGGCTGCGATCACAGCAGCGATGGGGATGACTCCAAAGATATATCCCCGTCCTAACAGCTTAAAGTTATCCGGCATATTGCTGATCGTGGCACCGCCGCAGATGATATAGGCCAGTCCCCTTGCCACACTGTCCATGCCAATCGTCGCCAACAGAGGAGGGATGCCAAGGCAGGTCACACAAAATCCATTGCAAAGCCCTACCACGCCGCCCACTGCCAGGCAGATTAGCACACCTGCGATAATCGGCAGCTGGTACTGCCTGATCAGCATGGAGGCGCAGATCGTACAAAGCGCCATATTGCCTCCCACGGACAGATCGATGCCGCCAGTGATGATGACAAATGTCATGCCCATGGACATAATCACCAACGCAGAATTTTGCAGCAAGATCGTCATGATATTAGTTACGGTTAAAAAGGCGTCAGAGATGATGGAAAATATGATCACCAGCAGAATAAACACAACTACCGTTCCAAATCCCTTGTCCTTATAAAATGCATTTTTTCCTGGTTTGCTCATGATTTTTCTCTCCCCTCTGCCAGCAGATCATGGTATATCAATGTCTCGGATATCTCATCTTCCGTATATTCATGATAGACTTCCCCGTCTTTTAACATCAGTATCCGGTCACAGATCCGCACCAACTCCGTAATCTCCTGCGAGACAGCGATAATCGTCTTTCCCTGATTCGCACAATCCAGCAGAATCGAATAAATATCAAATTTTGACCCCACGTCAATCCCTTTTGTGGGACAGCTTAAGATAATGATATCCGTATTGCTTAAAAGCGTCCGCGCGATCAGGGCTTTCTGCTGATTGCCGCCACTTAGATATTGAATCGGTTGATGAGGACTGGCGATCTTGATGCCAAATCGGTCCACATATTCCACAAATGCTGCGCTTACTTTTTTATGATCCAAAAATCCCAGACGATTGGTGTACTGATAGATCGAAGTGATCACCGAATTTTGTTCCACACTCAATAGCGGGAAGATCCCATGCGCTCTGCGCTCATCCGGGACATAGGAGATCGACTGATGCAGTGCATCTGCAGGCATCTTCATCTGCAGCCTCTCTCCTGCCACCGTGATCTCTCCGGAATCTATCGGGAGTACCCCATACAGCACTTTCCCAAGCTCTATCGCTCCCGAACCCACAAGTCCCAGGATTCCAAAGATCTCTCCTCTCTTCACATCAAAAGACACCTGATGCAAAAGCCTGCCAAGGCAGATCTCTCTTGCCGATAAGATCACAGGGCCGTCAAAACTCTTACGTTGATTCATCCGGTCTTCATTGATCTCTCTGCCGATCATCAGTGTGACCATCTCGTGCCGGTCGATCTTAGAGACTTCTCTGGTATCGATCATCACACCATCCCGAAGTATCGTCACGGTATCACAGATCTCGTAGACCTCTTCCAGCCGATGCGAGATATAGATCACCGCCACATTGCGCGCCTTTAACTGCCGGATCTGCCGGTACAGCACCTCCAACTCTTTGTTGGTAAGAGAAGAAGAAGGCTCGTCCATAATCAAAAGCCGTGCCTCATGTTCCACTGCTTTTGCAATCGCCACCATCTGCTGAGAAGCGATCGGAAGATCTCCTACTTTGGCATGGAGGTCAATCGAGATCTCCATACTGTCAAAATAGTCCTGCACCATCCGTTCCATGGCCTTTTTATCCAACATTCCAAACCGGTCTTTTCGCTCGATGCCCAGAAAAATATTCTGCACTACCATAAGCGCCGGTAAAAGATCCAGTTCCTGATAGATGACAGAGATTCCCTGATCCAATCCTTCCTTTGGATTCGCTATCACAACTTCTTTTTCGTCAATGTAGATTTTTCCGCTGTCCGGCTTATGCACGCCTGCGATAATCTTGATCATCGTGCTCTTGCCAGCGCCATTTTCCCCCAAAAGTGCCCGGACTTCTCCTGGTTCTATGGAAAAATGAACATCCTTCAATACAAGATTGTGGCTAAAGGACTTGGCAATGTTCTCCAATCTTAAAAAGCTTTTTCCACTCATGTCTCGCCCTTCTTCCAATAAAGTTCCGCATCTGTCCTCACTTCGCCCCCAGCGTCTGGAAGCATTTTCCTTCACTTCGTTTCGTAAAATCCTTCCGGGGCTGCTTTCGGACAGATGCTGTTAGCCCGCTACTCAAATACATTTGGTTCGAGACCAACCCGCTCACGCCAGCTGTTGGCATTTTGCACGTATTCGTCCACATTTTCTCTGGTCAGTGCCGTAAATCCTAAGTCTACATGGTTGAAATCTGCGGTCTCCGGGTCCATATACACCTGTACGACTGCCTCCATCATCAAGAATCCCAGCTCAATGGCACTCTTTCCGTAAGCAACCTCAAACGCATATCCGCCCATATCTTCTGTCATATCCGTATACAGATAGGAAATGATGCTGTCCTCGCCGCCGCAGCCGCAGATCGCGATATCCGTCCGCCCGGAAGCTTCAATCGCCGCCATAGCGCCCAATGCATCTGCATCTGTTCCACAAAATACAAAGTTCAGCTGTGGGGTACTGGTAATATAAGAAGCTACGATATTCATAGCATCTTCCTCTGTCATATTGCTGTCCTGTTCTCCGACAATCGTGGCATTTTCCATATGTTCTGTCACATACTCCACAAATGCATCCGGTTTTCTCTGAAATGCTTCCGAATCAGGATCTCCAAGTACCAGGATATTCGGAGCTTCGTCCCCGCGGTTGGCGTTCCACCACTCCACAAACATCTCGCCGCCCATCAGACCGCCGTCTCTCTCGTCTGTGACCATGCCCATCGTCTCATGTACCATGTTGTTGCCCTCAGTAACTACGATCACACCTGCATCGATCATCTCTTTACTGATCGCTTCCAGAGCGTCCGCATTCAGCGGATATCCCACCCAGGCATCGATTCCTTTGTCCAAATAAGTCTCTGTCGCCTGAAGCTCTTTCTCCACATCTCCCTGACTGTCCACAACAGCCAGATCAATATTGACCTCACTTCCCTCCCAGGTCTGAGGAATCTGCCAGCCAAGTGCTAACTGCTGCTGGAACGTATGATCCATGGACAACACACATCCCACTACTCTGATCTTGTCCCCGCCCGCAGAGTTATCGGATGTTTCTGTCTGGGATTCTGTTGTATTCTGTGTCTCTGTTTGCGTCTGTGTCTGTGAATTTCCCCCTGACTGACCACAACCTGCCAGCAATGTCACCATCATTACGCCACTTAATCCCATCGCTAACCTTTTTCTGTTCATATTCTTCCTCCTTTAATGTTATGATAGTTGTATAGTACCACAAAACTCCCACAAATTCTATGTGTATTTTCCACAAATTCACACAGTTAATTTGTACAATTTCCACATATTTTCGGATAATTCGCATATTTTTGCAACTATATGCCGATTTTTCCGAATTATTTTATGTGATTCCCAATTTTTCGCAACATTTTTGTCCATTCAGTTGCTTTTTATTTGCATCTTTGCTATATTATGTCTAGAGTATAAATCAGCAACAGACCAGACGAGCCCCAGGAGGATTTTTTGACGCATCAGCGGCAGAAAATTCTCCTGTATATGGGGGTTGGGAGGGAAGTTGCGGAACTTAATATCAGCAACGGACCGGACAAGCCCCAGGAGGATTTTTTGACGCAAAAGCGGCAGAAAATTCTCCTGTATACGGGGGCTTGGGAGGGGAGTTGCGGAACTTAAATAGGGGGTTACATATGATTGCTCAGGAGCGTTACAAATTCATACTTGATTCTCTTCAAGACCAACATACCGTCCGCGCGGCCAAGCTCGCTTCTGCCCTTGGTGTTTCCACAGAGACCATACGCCGTGATCTGGAATATCTGGAAAAAGAGAACCAGCTGATCCGCGTCTATGGAGGTGCTTCCCTTCTGCAGTATGAGACCCGGCAAGTACCCTACGATTTTCGCCTGGCCGCAAATGCAGATGAAAAAGTCAACTTAGCCCGGACCGCTCTGAAATACGTATCCGAAGGGACATCCATCATCTTAGACCATTCCTCTACCTGCTGCGTATTTGCCAGAGAGCTGAAGAAACACTTTTCCAATCTCACGATAGTCACAAATTCACTGGAGATCCTGAATGTATTTTCTGATACTCCCACATACAATATCATTTTCCTTGGGGGAACTTTTGATACATTTGAACGGGGATGTTTTGGAGAACAGGCCAAACAGACCATACGAAAGTTAAATATTGACACAGCCTTCGTCAGTTTTGGAGGAATCTCCCTGAACGAAGGCTGCACAGAGACTTTTTTTGCCGGCGCAGAACTGCTGACCGAATTTATCGACGCCGCCCAGCAGAAGATCGCCCTGATTGACAGCAGCAAATTCGAGCACGTGACGCTGGTGAAAGTATGCAATATCTCAGATATCGA
The DNA here is from genome assembly GCA_910585995.1 of uncultured Lachnospiraceae bacterium. GTDB lineage: Bacteria > Bacillota > Clostridia > Lachnospirales > Lachnospiraceae > Hominiventricola. The sequence continues at coordinate 58,203 of CAJUGG010000045.1, read as the reverse complement.
TGTAATTGTCACCGACTCTTCCATCAAACCATCTATCCTGAATAAATACCGTCCCTATGTAGATATCATCTATGAAGGGGAGCCGATGGGGAAATAGCTGTCAGCTAACTTATGGGCTTACGCCTTCCCATTGTCTAAATCAAGAATAAAAAAGCACAGAAAAGCCACCCTTGTATACTTGACGGTAACAGGGTGGCGATTCCAGATCAACAGCAGACACGATCAGGAACCTGCGGTCGAAGCTGAGTTTATAGACTTAGTTTAGAAAAGTCAATCAAGAGATCATTGTAGATACTGACTTTTACTTTATCCTGAAATGTATATGGTTTTACTGTGAAATTTTCTGTATGTTCATTTTGCAGATAGTATACAAGTATTTTCTGGTCACGGGGATCTACGATCCAGTATTCTCTGACTCCTGCATCTAAATAAAGATTCAGTTTTCTCACATAGTCATGTTCTGGGTTACTAGTGGAGATGATCTCAATAATCCAGTCCGGCGCACCTGTGCAGCCTCTGTCTGTAAGCTTCTCAGAGTCGCATATGACACTTATATCCGGCTCAACGGTATCATCTCTGTCATTGAACAGCTTGACGGCAAATGGGCCGGGATATACCTCGCCGGGATGGCCGTTAGAGTCAATATAATTAGCGATGGTGTATAATAAGAACGCAAGTACTTCCTGATGCACCCGATTAGGTGTGAATCTGTAATACATCTGTCCGCCTATCAGTTCTGCGTGGACACTTTCGGGCAGGTTTTCATAATCAGTTATTGTGTATGTCAGGTTGAGCTTTAACATGGGTTATTCCTCTAAAATCTGGGAGAATAATTCTTCTGTTGACCCTTCAAAATGTTGCCCACCACCTGCCCGAATCATTTCATCAGTTTCTGCCATCGCTGCTATTGTCGCTACGTTTGGCTTGAAATCTGGATATAAATCAAGGCCGGACATCTCGCCAAGTCCTTCCAGCATATTGATAACAAAGATCATTTTATCTTCTGGCAGGCGGTCAATCATACTTTTGGCCAGTTCTCGATTGCTCATATTATTAACTTCCTTTCTTTGACAATCTGGGGGAGTTCAGAATATCGGCTATTTGTTTTAATTCCCTTTCGCTAAAATTGTCACGTTTGAGTTTATTATATACTTTTCACTTTGGCAGGTGCCGGGGCGGTGTTCTTATCAGGGTTGGAAGTGTGCGTCCGCTGCCCGGTATCTGATATGGCACAGGGCAAGAGCTTATTGTCTGCTGGACGTAGGTATTTGCAGATAATCAATCAGGGCAGTTTCCAAAAGCCGGGAATAATTTACTTTTTGTTCCTCTGCAATTCTTTTCAACCATGCAGGTAATGTGATATTAGTTTTGATGCTCTCATTATCTTTTTTCATGCGAAACAGATCGGGATGAATGGTGATCGGCATAATAACATTACCTTCCGTATCGTCTTTGGAGAGGTTCACAGATGGAGTGGGAATTTCCTCATTGTCACATTCCATACTGTAAACATGAAGACTTGCGGCTTCTGCTGCCATACGTGCAACTTCTTCCAGATTGTTCCCAACGCTGATACATCCGGGTAGATCAGGAAAATAAATACTATATGAGCCGTCTGTTGATGGTTCAAATACTGCAAAATAAGTTAGGTTTTGCATAAATTACGCTCCTTTCTATAAGAACCGCAGGCAGTAACGCTATTTAAGCCCTGCCTGTTTGTAAATGTTGTTTAGAGTTCCCGGTCTCAAGTCCCCGTTATGTTTTGGTACTGTGACTTTTTCGGGATTTGTCATAAAATCAAGTCTTTCCGATAATTCTATCTTATGAACTTCCCTATTTTAAAAAGTGTTCACACTTTTTTCACAAAAAATTAGCACTCACATCTTGATAATATTGCATTGGTTTTGTCTCGTATCGTCATATATTGAAAACACGGAGAAATACAGGGATTCCCTCATTTTCTCCGTGAATCTTATTTTCTCGTATATCGTCCTGTGCTTTTGAAAAGGTACAGAAAAAGGTACAGAATTTATTACCTTTCTTTTTTATCTCCCATATCTTTTACAAATTCAATTCTAGTAACGTCTTCAAATTCACGTTCAATTCTACACTTTATCATATACTCAATATCTTCATATAACTTGTCCAGTTCCTCTACGCCAATATGGACTCTTCTCCCACGTTTATCCGTGATTACCATATCTCGGTTTGGCATAATGTCTAAACCTTTTTTCGCAAACTCAACTTTTTCTTTTATTGTTTCTTCGGTATCATCTGAAGTAATATATATTTTTTTATATTTTATATCAGAAGCATACATTTCCTCATATCCCATTCCCCTAATTAAATATTTAATGCATCTATATTTTTCCATAGAATCCGTGATATGAGAAATCGTTTCCGCTGAACCAGTTTTGAAGTCTCCATATCCAAGCAAATAATCTTCTCGAACTTTTAAAACTCTTGATATCAAACGAGCATATTCAATGGACAAACGACGCTCACCCCTCTCGACAGCAGACAAATGCTTTTCATTTCGTGTTTTCCCATTATTCTCTGGTAGGTGTTCTATTTTCTCAATCAGTTCTGCCTGTGTATATCCCCTTTCTTCTCTACATTCTTTTACCCTTTTCCCGCAAAGTAACATAGTTTCTTTATTATGTGTTACTTTTTCTTCCATAATCATCTACCTTCCTATCACAAGGTAACGTCAAAAAAAGTACCTATGATGTGTATTTATATAAACATTTATGTTACCATGATACTACAAAATACATAGAAACACAAGACGAAAGGAGCAAAAATAATGAATGCTTTAAAAATCACTGGTCAAGATTTAGTCAGGGATAAGGAGGGTGCTTCTCGTGCCAGTATGAGCATCGGAACATTCCGGCGACTGGCGGAAGAGTTTGATGCTGTGTATCGTATTGGGAGGACACGGCTCACTGACTGGGAGAAATTCCGGAAGGGTCTTGAGGCTTACAGAGGATGATATGCAAATACATTAGACGACTGTAACAAAAGATTCCCTCTCAAACGCTGCAACGTTCAAGAGGGGCGGAACATAGCCAAAGCCGTGCATATCACAAAAATATTATATCATGTCTTTGGCGGAAAGGACAGAAAAATGATTGAGGATTTTTTATTGGTTGGTAAGAAAAATGCTATATCGTCACAGCGACTCGCTGATCTGGCAGGCTGCAAAAGCATCAGGGAACTTCAGCAGGTAATTGCAGAAGAGCGTGCCGCAGGAGCGGTGATCCTGTCCACATGTCAAGACGGGGGTGGATATTTTCTCCCTCAAAACGCAGAAGAGGTCAGGGAGTTTATTGTAACACTGGAGAGCAGAGGGAAACACACGCTTCTTGCCTTAGATTCGGCGAGAGCTTATCTAAATCAGATCGGAGAGTGAAAACATGGCAAACCGCAGAATGTTCTCATTGGATGTTGTGGACACGGATGCTTTCTTAGATTTGCCTATTTCTTCCCAGGCTCTGTATTTTCATTTGGGTTTGAGAGCGGATGATGACGGTTTTGTATCTTCCCCCAAAAGAGTAACGGCAATGATTGGAGCTAATCAGGATGATCTAAAACTTTTGGTCGTCAAAGGATTTGTGATTGCTCTGGAAAATGGAATTATTGTCATTCGGCATTGGCGGCAGAACAATTACATCCAGTCCGACAGGTATAAAAAAACCGTTTATCAAACAGAATTTAAACGTTTAATTGTAAATAACGGAGTGTATGAAATAGGTACGGATACACCATGTATACAGACTGTATCCGATATGGATACACAGTATAGTATAGATAAGATAAGTAAAGAGAAGGATAGGGTAGGAAAGTCTATAAAGCGCGAGAAACCGGAAAAAGCAGCTCCCGTGTATTTCCCAAATGACGAGCTGTTAGACGAAGCCTTTCGGGCTTACGTGACTATGAGAAAGCAAATCAAAAAGCCCATGACTGAAAGGGCGATTCAGCTTGCAATCTCCAAGCTGAAAGAAATGGCAAAACTGCCCTTCTGTGACTCGATAGACAGTGATACCGCAATCGAGATTTTAAATCAGTCCATCATGAATAGCTGGCAGGGGTTATTCCCCTTGAAGGACAATTGCAAAAAGAGCGGTTCAAAAACATCCGGGGGCTATAATTGGGACAAAGTTTAGGGAGGATTTATGACGAGAGAGGAAGTAAAGAAAATTATCATGGTAGTGTCGAGTACATATCCAAACTGGCATCCGTCAGATATGACTCTCACGGTGGATGCCTGGACTCTTATGTTGGAAGATTTCAGCTATAATCAGGTGGCTGCAGCGTTAAAAGCTTTTGTCTTATCAGATGCAAGCGGATTCGCTCCGTCAGTCGGCCAGCTTGTCGGAATGATGGACAGGTTGGGAAACGTCGGCGAACTTAGCGAGATGGAGGCATGGTCACTTGTATCAAAAGCACTCCGCCGGAGTTTATACTATGCCGATGAGGAATATGCCAAACTGCCGGACGTAGTACAGAAAGCAGTTGGCAGTCCGGAAATGCTGCGGAGTTGGGCGGAAACCGATATGAAATCTATTGAAAACGTTGTCCAGTCCAATTTCATGCGGACATATCGGCAGGAACTGACCAGATCAAGGGAATTGCGGAAAATCCCCGCCAACGTCCGGGCACTGTTGGAAAATTGCGGACATAAGCCTCTTTTAGAGGGCTCGAAGTAGTTACCCGCTGCCACTCTCTCAAAATCTCCGGCAGCAGTGCACGCTGATATGTGTTACCACCATATTCTGGCAGGTACGTTACAATGATAATAACAATAACGGGAAGGAGAGATTTTCATGTGTAATGTTGATATCCGAAATGAAATCAGGAACGCAGGTCTGTTCCACTGGAAGGTAGCGGATGCGATCGGAGTTTCAGAGGTGACATTCTGCCGGATGCTCCGCAGGGAGTTGCCGCCAGAGAAAAAGGAAGGTATCAGGGCTGCGATCAGGCAGCTGCAGAGCGGGGTGAGCACTTGAAGAAAAAGAATTACAGTGAGGCGACCGTTGCGGCGTTTTTGAAATACGATAAGCTGACAGATATTGCCAGAGAGATCGGAGTCACTCCGCAGACGGCCGCAAAATATCGGGACGATCCGGTGCTGCAGGAAATGCTGGCGGACCGCCGAATGGAGTTTATTAGGTCGGCAACCGGGAGGATGCAGATGTTTCTGGATGAGGGCGTGCAGATACTGCAGAACATTATCCGCGACAAAGGCGTCAGTCCGCAGACAAAGGTAAACGGTATCCAGATTTTATTTAATCAGTGCAAAGTCTGGACGGAGCAGACGGATATTCTGGAACGCCTGAGAGCACTTGAAGAGGCGGAAAAACAGTGAAAAGTATTCAGAATTTAAAGTTTAAGGGGGTATTCCTATGAAGATACGAAAATGTACACGTTCCATATTGGCGAGGCTGGAAGCTTTGGAGGAGAAGTCTCCAGGTTCTTTGATTTTTGAAGTTCCATCGGAGAATGGAAGAACCAAGCGAGTAAACCTTCAGGAGCTTATGAAGATGCGGGAAGAACCCCATAAGGAAAACGGAATCTGTTATACTGGTTTTCCAGAGTGGCGGATTGTCGGAGGAAATAATTTAAAAGAGCTGGATACGCTGCTAAGTATGATGCCCGGAAAGGAGATCTCTATTTGAATCAGTATGTAAGAAGGATTAAGGCGCTAGAGGTGCGGAAAAACGAGCGCCAGAAAACACCAGTTGTCATAGCGGTACTGACCGAAGCGGGAGAATATTTGTATCAGGGCGTTTCTTACAGCCGAAAGGTGTTTAATACGCTTATGGAGAAGGCAAGACCTGCTGCAATCATCATAAATGATATACCAAGATTACAGAATGAAAGGGTAAAAGATTATGCAGACAAAAACAATTAGGGTAAAGAATGGGAGTATCACAATCTCTGTATCACCCAAATTTATCAAAGATATAAAAGTTTTTGGACAACTTTACCAGAATGAATCTAATAAATGTCTTATAAAAAGTCAGGAAGTCGGTGGACAAGAGGTGGATTGTTTAGAATCCTCTGTAAAGCTGATGCGAGAGTTTGACCATATATTTGGTGAAAATGCCTGTAGAAAAGTATTTGGCAAAGGATATGTCGGCTTTGAGGCCTTCTCTGAATTTTTTGAAAAACTAGAGTTAATGATTCACAAATGGGCAAAGGAGTGAACGAATGGCGCAAGCAGACGGTACAATTTATATCAATACAGCAATTAATGCTGATGGAATGAAACCGGGAGGAAAAGCAGTAGAAGCCGCAGCCCGGCGGATGGCAAAAGAAATTTCTAATGTGGGAGAAACCGCTAGGCTTGCCCTTCAAAAACAAACAGACGCTTTTGTTCGCCAGAATCAGCTTTATGCACAGCAGGAGCAAAAAGTAGCTGCCCTTAAATCGAAGCTTGAAGAAATGAAAGGGCAGAAGATCGAAACCAAAGAGTACACAAGTACCAACAAAGAGATTGAAAAGCTGATATCTTCCATCAAACGCGCTATAGAAAAAAAAGAAGAATTGATACAAAGCGGGAAAGGATTCCAAGTAACAACGGAATACAAAGCAGCAGAAAAAGAAGTCAATAGGCTCGATAAAGCGCTGTTAGATGCATATTCTCGCAAAGAGAAATTCCTGGCAACTGGAGGAAAGAGAAACAGCAATGCCTTCAAGAAAATACAATATGACATTGAAAAATTAGAAATACAACTTCGACAAGCAACGAAAGACAAAGAGAATCTTGAAAGCTCCAAAGACGTAAAGACGACTTCTTTAAAAAACATGGAAAAAGAGATCTCGAATTTGATTGCAAGACTTGTAGAAGCAGAGAAAATGAAAAACAAGCTTGAATCAGAAGGAGGAGCATATAAGAAAAACGACACAAGTGGTATCGAAAGCCGTATTGCTAACGAGCAAGAAAAACTTAGAGAAAGTGGAAATCGACTAGGAACCTCTTACGAACAGTTAAAGCAGAAAGTAGCTGAATTTAGTAGATCTATGGAAGATAGCGGAGAACGAGCTTCTTTTTTGAACGCATCTCTTCAGGGGTTAATAAAAGGATTGCAAATCATAGGGACTGTACTACTTAATGTTACTGTTTCTGTTTTGAAAACTTTTGCAAATGTAGCTAAAAAGGCAGCTTTAGCACTCTTAAATATTGCAAAATCCGCAATTATTAAAGGCTTCAAAAGATTAGCCTCTGCTATAGGGAAGGCTGTCTTATCTCTCTCTGGATTAAATAAACAAGCCAAAAAGTCAAAAAATAGCTTTGGAAAAGCTTTAAAAACCATTCTGAAGTATACGCTCGGTATTAGAAGCATGTACATCTTGGTCAACAAAATCAGAACTAGCATAAAAGAAGGCTTTTCCAATCTCGCCCAATATTCAGACGAAACCAATAAAAATATCTCTGCTCTAATGTCCGCACTTACACAACTCAAAAACAGTCTCGCCACGGCGTTTAATCCGATCTTAACCATAGTTACTCCAGCTTTGACAAAATTTATCAACATGATCTCCCAAGCAGCGACCTATGTCGGGATGTTTATAGCTGCTATGACAGGACAAAAGAGTTTTGTAAAAGCCATTGCAGTGCAGGAGGATTATGCCGCTGGATTAAAAGACACTGCAAATGCAGCAGAAGAAGCGGAAAAAGCAACTGACAGCTACTTATCCGGCTTAGATGAGGTTAAAAGATTTGAGACCAGTGACATATCCAAAAAAGACGAGAACGAAGGATATAAGCCACCTACACCACAAGATATGTTTGAGACTGTACCAATCGAGCAATCTATTGCTAACATGGTACAGAAGATCAAGGACCTGATAAAAAACGAAGACTGGGAAGGTCTTGGCGCTTATATGGCATCTGGAATCAATTCAGGTTTACAGAAAGTGTATGATGTCATTAATTGGGATAATGTTGGTCCTAAGATTACATACTTTATCAACGCCTTTACAACATCTCTCAACAGCCTTGTGGATAACATCGAATGGGAATTGATGGGGCGAGTGATAGGAGCCGGGATTAATACATTAGTTAATTCTTTCAATCTTTTAGTCGAAGGGTTTAATTTTGAAAATCTAGGTACAAAGATATCCACAGGACTTAGAGGGATGCTAGATGAAGTAGAATGGACAGAATTTGGAAAAGCCATTGGGAACAAATTTATGATCGGATGGCGGTTCTTTGATGGATTTGTTACCGACATGTGGAGAAAAAATGATGCCGGCCTTACTGGATGGTCCCAACTCGGAATATCTATTGCAGAAGCTCTCAATGGAGTTGTTAAAAAGATAGAGCTTGGAAAAATCGGAGCATCTCTTGGTAAAGCTATTACAGGCATTTTCCAGATAGCTATAGATCTATCAAAAACCTTTGTCTGGAAAGATCTTGGAACTAACATAGCAAATGGAATTAATAATTTCTTGAAAAATTTTGATGCGAAAACGGTTGCTGTCGGGGCAAGTGAGGTTATTAAAGGTATTTTAGATGCCCTGATAGAAGCAGTCTCAAAAGTGGAATGGGAACTTCTTGGGGAAAAAATAAAAGAGTTTATACTCAATATAGATTGGGGTGGTATTGCAGACAGATTATTTGATTTAGGAGCTATTCTTATAAGTAAATTAGTGGATGGCTTTAAGAAACTTCCCCCAGTTGCAAAGGTAGTAGTTGCAGCGCTTCTATCAGTAGGCGGAGCAATAGCTTCTTTGAAAATTGTTTTGTCTATTGTAAAACTCATAAATACATTAATCAATGTTTTCGGTTTACTGACATCTCCTATAGGCCTTGCAGTTCTCGCGATCGGAAGTCTAATTGCTATAGGTGTTTTGCTTATTGCTAATTGGGACAAGGTGAAAAAAGCAGCAAAAGAAACCTGGGATTTTGTAAAGGGCAAATTTGAAGAATTTGGAAATTGGCTTTCCGGCGTATTTTCCGCGGATTGGGAATATTGGTTCGGCACATTTGGCGGAGTGATCGGTGGATTTATGAAAAATGTGGAAAATAATTGGAAGAGTACAAAGGAAATCTTTGAAGGCATCATCATCTTCCTTTCTGGTGCATTTACAGGAAATTGGAAAAAAGCTTGGGAAGGAATCAAGCAAATATTTAAGGGGGTTTTTGATTCTTTGCTTGCAGTTGCAAAGACTCCTATCAATGGGATTATTGGTATGTTAAATAGTTTAATAAGTTATTTTGTTTATGCCATCAATGCAATTATTTCTGCATTAAACAAAATCAATGTAAAGGTTCCTGACTGGGTTCCGAAGTTTGGTGGAAAGAAACTTGGTTTTAACATTCAAAAAGTTTCTACTCCGAAAATCCCCTACCTTGCCTCTGGTGCCGTCATTCCACCAAATGCTCCATTCTTGGCTATGATGGGGGATCAGCGTCACGGAAACAACTTGGAGATGCCAGAAGCGCTTCTTCGCAAGGTTGTCAGGGAAGAAAGCGGAAGGAATCAGCAGGGCGGCGGAACAAATATCATCAAATTGTATTTGGATGGAAGACAGATTGCTGAAGCAGTTGTAAAGCAAGGAAGGATTGAGCAGATGTCAAGCGGTAGGAATATGTTTGCACTTGGGTAAGGGAAGGAGGACGAACTGATGTTTACAAATATTTTGCTAACAGGGATTCTATGTGTAGCATTGATTATCATGTTGGAATTAGCCGCAATTTTTGGAAAATTGGAAGAAAAATAAAATGGAAACCGCTGCCGGGAGGACGAAAAAGGGAATCCGGCAACGGTGCAACTGTACATCTGACTTGATTATACAAGATGCAAGGAGCATGTGCAAGATGCGGACACGAGAAAAGCAATATAGACACTATGGCATTAGTCCAGAGCGGGTTGAAGAACTTCTCACTCTAGCTAGATCAGAGGATAACCAAGAACTGCTGCAAAAGGCAGCAGAAAGCAGTTGTCCGTGGCTATCAGATTATTTGATAAGATCTTTAACAAGTGGCGTAGGATATGAGCAAATGTATAAGCAGATTTACATACCGGCGACAAAAGTTGATTTTTATGCATACAGAAGAAAGGCTCTTGCAGCCTTTAATGATCTGTTAAGAAGAAAGGGGTGATGGATGTGGCTGCCAGGCTTACAGATGAACAGAAAAAGAAGATCATAGCCGATTATGTGGAGTCTGGCATCTATAGTGCCACTGCAAAAAAAAACGGGGTTTCTGTAAACACTGTCAAGATGATAGTAAATGAAAATGCAAATATTGCAAGAAAATGCAAACAAAAAAAGAGCATTGAACCAAGAGCGAAGCTAGAGGAATCAGCAATTTTGTTACACGATAACACGGGCGCGGTGGACAGCGGAGCCGGGGCCTGTGATCTTCTTATCTGGTCCTGAAGCCGTGGGGAAGCCGTGAAAAACCGTGTGATCTGGATACAGAGCATCCGGGGTAGCAGGCAATTTAATGACACGACGCGCGCGGGAGGGCGAAGCGGTGAGGAAGCGGCGAGAAATTGCACAAAATGCGCAGAAATGCGCACATAAAAAAGAGCCTGTCAGAATCGCATGAACTCCAAGAAATCATCAAAAAAGTGCGACAAAATGCAACATAAAAAAAGAACAACGAACAAAGAACGAACAAAGAGAAACCGTCAATTTTGCAACACGAACACGGGCGCGGGGGCGGATGCGCCGGGAATTTATGTACACGATACGCGCGCGGCAAGATCGGGACGACCTGCGGGCTGGGAATGGGAATTTATGCACACGAACAGGCGCGGGAGTATTTGGAGATTTTGGAGTCCCTAAAAGGAATTTATTGACACGACAATGCGCGGGAAGTATTGCGACATTTGCGACACCCTAAAAAGAATTTCTGGACACGAGAGCGCGCGGGAGAGATTCCGAGATTTCCGAGGCCCTAAGATGGGGCGGCCTGCTGTCGGGAGTGCCTCTCTGGCGCGCTGTACGGTCTGTGGGCGGGCTTTGGAGTCCTGGGCGATAAACGGAAAGGAGAACCACAATATGAGACTGAGAACAGAAGCATACAAAGAGATCATGCAGGAAAAGGGACTGACAACAGACCAGATATGCAAAAGCACTGGCCTGTCAGAGTTTTCCCTTAACTGGATTCTGGACAACGGCGGCTTTACCAGTGACGGCACACTTAAGGCTTTAGCGATTGCAGCAGATGTGGAGCTGAAAGAGATTATCAGGCCGGACCCATCTGACAATATAGAAAATGGTATAGAGTTTATCAAAGATGCGAAGACGGCGACAGTTCAATTTTGTCAAGGACGATATAAAAGCCGCATCAAGAGATTAGCAGAGAAGCATCCAGAAGATTGTCAGATATTAGCAGAGAGTCCAGACGGCACCTTATTGGCGCACATTCCGGTGGAATGGATACGAATAAATCCAGGAATGGAACTTACAGAAGAACAGAAACAGAAACGGGCGGAGGCTATGCTTAGAAATCGCAATCAGGCAAATAATAATCAGCATGAGAAAGCCTAAATCCGGCTTTTAGGGGCATTAGGGTGGGGAAATATAGGGTAAGGCGTAAAAACGGAAATTTAAGACACAGGATTGAGAATTTGAGAATAATGCGGAAACTGCCAGATTTGAGTGAACGAAAGGAGCCTCTTTTATGTATGAGTTGGTGGAAGTGAGAAAAGATGATATCTTTACAAACAGTAGGGTGATTGCAGAAGGAACAGAAAATGAGCACGAATCTGTCATTGCGATCATACAGAAATATGAGAAAGATATTGCTGATTTTGGCAGGGTGGAGTTTTCCGATTTGAAATCGGGAAACCCAAAGGGCGGTCGGCCAGAAAGAATATGTTATCTCAATGAAGAGCAGGCGACATTTGTCATCACCCTTTTAAGAAATTCTGAAATAGTGGTCCGATTCAAAAAAGAGCTGGTGAGCCAGTTCTATACCATGCGTCGGTTCCTGATCGAAAAACAGTCAAAGCTATGGAATGATACAAGGATTGTCTGCAAAGAAAACCGCCTGAAGGAAACTGACGTGATTAAGTTGCTTGCGGAATACGCAAAAGAACAGGGAAGCACTCACTCAGACCGGCTGTATATGGTCTATACCCGACCTGCAGGCAGCATTGTCGGCGGCAGGCGTGACAATATGAGCGCTTCTGAACTAAATACTCTCACACTGGTAGAAAGCATCATAAAGCAGACTATAGAAATCGACATGTCAATGGGGATGCACTATAAAGATATTTACAGGGACTGTAAAGAGCGCCTTGCGCAGTTTGCGGAAATTACATACCTTACAGCATAGTCAAGTTGCTGCTGCACACAGAAATATTTTTCAGAATAGGAGTACAGGGCGTGAAACGGTCTGATTTCGGCTTTTAAGGGTGTGAGGGTAGAAAGTTATAGGTATGGGGATAAAAACGGAAAATAGGGCTTTAAAATAAACCAGGAATAGGATTGAAGAAAAAGCGCTGCTATGATAAAATACCTTTCAAGGAGCAATCGTGTCACTGCAAGGTGTTGGCCTCTCATTTTACATAAGATGGGGGGTGGTGCGGATGAAATTTGACTTCAAGGATTTGATGGCTTTTGGTATGTTCATTCTCGCATTACTGACCTTTATCATAAAGTTCTGTCAGTAGCGTTTTAAGTCCCGGAAACGGGTACAGAAAAACCACCCTTGTATACTTGCCGGTAACAGGGTGGCTATTCTGTCATTTGTTGTGCTGGTCAACCCCTTGTGGGCGGTTGTTCCTTTTATGCTCTAAATATATCATATCTCATAGCAGGACGCAAGAGCGAACTGCTGTTCATTCCCACATACCTACAACCAAATAAGGCAGATCGGCAGCAGGCGGGAACCTGCTAAAACCTGCTGTCCGTGGATATATGACGGGCTGGCAGCAGGCGATACCCTAAAAAACCCTAAGACTCCCGCATATACAGCCGGGACGCAGGCGGGGCAGATCAGAGCCAGGGCAGCAGGCTCCACCAGATCAGACACATTTCCACACTTGTGGGGAAGGTACAGGAGCGGTCCTGTTATCTGGAAAAGTCGCAAAAAGTCGCACAAAAAAAGGACTGCTGCCCGGATGCAGAAACGCAGAGAAAAGCCGAACAAAAAACAGATTTCCCGGATTGCGGATAATTCGAGAAAATGCGAACAAAAAAAAGAGTTCTCCTGCTGCCTGTTTAGAGATTTTAGAGGCCCTAAAAGGAGATGCGCCCCCAGATCAGGGAGTCATCCGGGCAGATCGGGCGGGCTGGATGTTGAATTGTTGCAAAAAGTGGCACAAAAAAGAGGATGCCTGCGGAGTGGGAAGCGCCCAAGGGACCGCCCCGGCAGCAGGTCCCTTAGATCGTGCAAAAGTGTGCAGTAAAAAAAGACCCGTGGTTCCAGATCGGAACGGCAGCCCGGATGTTACATTGTGACAAAATGTTACACAAAAAAAGGGGCGCCAAAACGCCGCCCCCCCTAAATCGTGTAAAAGTGTACGCAAAAAAGACACTGCCGGGCAGATCGGGGAGCCTGCTGCCTATCCTTCATTTTCTGAGTCCTTAAAAAGCCGGGGGACGGTGGGACGCTTGCCCACATATCGCCGGGGGTTATTCCTTATCAGGTTTAGAGGCGGGAGCCTGCTGCCTGTTGTCCGGGATGTACTCCATCAGATCGCCGGGTTGACAGTTGAGAGTCTTGCATAACCGGGCTATGGTTTTACTGTCAAGACCGCCGGTTCCGTTTTTCAAGGCTGTAAGCGTTCCTTGTCCAATAAGTTTCTCTTTGCGGATGCGGTAAGTAGTCCAGCCGTTCTCTTGCAAAAGTGTAAATAGTTTTTGATAACTAATAGGCATAAATATAACTCCTTTCTATATCGGGACTCTGAATAATTAGTCTACTTTTCCATTATAGTCATTATATCATATACTGTACACAAAATCAAGTGTACAAAATAAACAATAATAGTCACTTAATTTTGTGTATAATGTCAATGGAATAATCACTGAACTTTGTGTATAATAGAATCATCAAAAGAAAGGAGCCACACAAAATGAAGCAGATAACGAACATCAGAAAGGCCGTGTGCATCATGGCTAACCAGTTAAAGAAGGCTGGCTATTCCTTATCAGAAGCTTTCAAGAAGTCTTGGCGGAGAGTAAAACTCTCAATGACCATCCGGGCAGCAGGTACAAGCTTTGAAAACCGGCAGGAGCGGCTAAGCTTCCTGAAGCAGTTCAACCCGGAGGATTTAAGCGTAACACTGGAAAGGGAACCTGATAACAGGTATGACCGGAACGCAATCCGCATTGTAGTACATATTCGCAGCATCCGCCGCCGGACGGTGATCGGGTACATCCCGAAAGGGCTTGCGAGGGAGCTGGCAAAGGTGATCGACATGGGAATCAAAGTAAAAGCCTCTCTCATGCAGATCATTGGCGGATACAGCTACAAAGAGAATCTGGGCGCGCTGGTGAACATCACAATATGATGGGCGGTGATCGGATGACCGAAAAAGACCTTGCAGACATGATAAAAGCCGAGGAGAAGCGGCTGAAGCTCCACGACCCGGAGTTCATGCAGAGACACCGGGAAATCATGGAGACGGCGGACAGGATGCGCCGGGAAAATAAAAAGCGCCTCTGCCAGACTGGACCTCTGACAAAGGCAGGCAACCCGTAAACCATAGCAAAGAAAACGGGGCTTGCAGGAATTGTAACACGCCTGCTACCCCGTGTAAAGAGAGGATTTTAGAACATTGCAAATTAATGATACAACACAAGTAAAGAATGGCTGGATAAAAAACAATGCCTTTCACAATTTGATGCTATTGGCAAAGAAAAATAATGCTCTGGTTCTTTTCGCACCACTTAAGGGACATGATGGCCTGCTTAAAGGTCTTGCGAATGGTGAAAACCGTGTTGCAATTCGGATGGACATGGACTTTGATAATTATATTTATAACCTTGCACATGAGTTAGCGCATTTGTATCTGCATTATGACAAAGGTAACATGGTAGAAAGTGATCGTCATGATGAATACGAAGAACAGGCAGACAGAGCGGCTAGGATGTTGATTGATGTATTAAGTATGCAGGAAGGAGAAGAAAAATGCATGTAATCGAAGCGGGAGGCATGAGCTTTCCAGTGATAGGGCAAGTGAAAAGAAAATCTGGTGAGACTGTGCCATTGATTGAAATTAATATGATGTCAGATGAACGTTGGCAGCAATTTGTAGAAGAAGGTGCAAGAAAGCATTTTCGTGAATGGTATGGACGGGAGCCAGAGTCAATCCAAGAGGCTTTGGATGCACAGCGGGCACTCATTGAAAGTCTGGACCGGGAGCAGCAAAAGAAAGGAGCGCAGGCATGATGGAGATTTTAAACGCAGTACATAACATTGTATCTGTCACCCCTGAATATCTGTCAGAAAGGCATCTGGAAGGCAGGGGAATCTATTACATAAAAGATCAGGACATGATCGCCGTTGTGGGATGGGAGAATGAAATAAAGAGAATCGGGGAAATGATTGCCGATTATCTGGAACTTTCCCCGGAAGGGAAACAGAAGGCAGAAGAATTTTGCTTATCTTCCGGCAGTGATGGCGTTATCAGAGTAAATGATATGCTCAAAGAGATCGCCCGGATACGCTGGGAGAAAGGGCAGTTCGCCATGCGGACGGATGAAATCAGAATCTTCCCATGTTTCGCAGACCATCCCCCGAAGCCGGAGAAGATGGAGAGCAAGAACCTGTATTATCAGGCGCACGGCTCTTTTGAGTCGGAGATCATCCTTGACGGAGCCGGGAACCTGATAGACGGATACACAAGCTACCTGCTGGCGGTCCAGTACGGCGTGAGTCATGTTCCTGTCAGGTATGGCCGGCGGCAGATCGTAGCGGCGGCGCACAGGCCGGGAGGGACGCTCTACCGCTGGGAGCTTCCGGGGCTTCTGGTGGGGAAGGTGCATCCGGGCGATAAGGTCACGGTAAAGACCGCCAGAGGCTTCAGGAGGGTCACTGTAGAGGCGGTGGAGGAATATTCAGGACAGGAGCCGGAGCCGCTTAAAATGGTCGTGAGGAAGGGCCGGATGCGGAGAAGGTAAAGAGAACAGGGACGGCAGCGGGCGGTGAGCCTGCTGTCAGTCCTGGCATTACAGAAAGGCGATAAGTATGGCAGGAAAAAAGAGAACCGATAATAAAGGCAGAATTTTAAAAACCGGAGAGATGCAGAGATCAGAAGATAACAGATACTTATACCGTTATGTGGACTTATCAGGCAAGAAGAGAACCATTTACGCCCTGACTCTGGTAGAACTTCGGGAAAAGGAAAAGCAGATCGAGCGTGATCTGCAGGACGGTATTGATATTAGCCGGGGTGACATGACATTAAATCAGCTTTTTCAAGTGTACATGGATGCAAAGACGGACCTGCGGGAAAGTACCAGATGCAATTATATATCTGTCTGGAATAACAGCCTGACTGACTCTGTCCTTGGAAACATGAAAATCTCACAGATCAAACAGCTTCACGTCCGGGCATTCTATTCTGAACTGGCGAAGAAAGGACTTTCAGCGAATACAATCAAGCTATATCATAACCTGATATTTCCCGCGCTGGAGCTTGCTGTTGATTCTGACATCATCCGCAAGAATCCCGCAAAGGATGCAAGGAAAGGAATCGGCGGCACAAAGAAAGAGCGCACTGCGATGACCATAGCCGAACAGGAGAAATTGCTGGATTTTATCAAAGGCAGTAACAGATACCGTGTCTATCATCCCATGTTGATATTCGCCCTGTCTACTGCCCTTCGTGTCGGTGAATTAACGGGCCTGCGGTGGTCCGATGTGGACCTGAAAGAAAATATCATACATATTCGCCAGCAGCTTATATACCGCAATCTGGGCGACGGCTGCCGGTTCCATGTGCAGGATTTAAAGACCGAAGCCGGACGACGGGACATTCCACTGACCGCCAACGCAAGGAAAAGTCTGGTGAAGCAGAAAGAGCTTGATCTTCTGCTGGGCAGAACGCAACGTCAGGAGATCGACGGCATCACGGATTTTGTTTTTCTCAACTCACAGGGAAAACCTTATGCGGTCAGTGCGATCAATACCATGCTCAACAATGTTGTGAAAGCGCATAACAATCTGGATAAGATGCAGGCAGAGTACAGGCATGCAAACCCGGAGCCACTCCCCCACATCTCCGCCCATATCTTACGGCATACCGCCTGTACCAGACTGGCGGAATCGGGGCTGGAGCCGAAGGTATTGCAGTACATCATGGGACATGCAAACGTATCTATTACACTGGATGTATATACACACCTGGACTTTTCACAGATTCAGAAAAAGATGGAAGCTGTTCAGAAAAATACAAAAATCGGATAAGAGCAGACCGCCGCCGGGCATACTAACCTTGTGGCGGTCATATTTTTTTTCACAAAAGGTACAGAAAAGGTACAAAATACAGGATTCCGGAAAATCCCACTTCTTAAGAATCCCTGATTTCCAAGGATTTCACACTTTTTTCACAAAAAATTAGCACTCACATCTTGACAGTGCTAACATTTTGTTATATAACATATATAACAAGTAAAACAACAACGCATTTCCAAGAGGAAATCGTTTCACAAGTTAAGGAGGTAGATGTTATGTTATTAACAGATATTTTTGGAAGAAATTTTATGGATGACTTTTTTGAGGATTTTGCAAACTCTTCGTTTTACCGCCCGAACCGCATCGGCAGTGTGCCGGCTATGAAGGCGGATGTGCAGGAGCTGGAGGGGTCTTATCAGATTGATCTGGAGCTTCCGGGATTCCAGAAGGAAGATCTGCAGGCGGAATTAAAGGATGGTTATCTCACCATCAAAGCCACTCATCAAAACTCTGAGGAAGAGAAGGATGCCAAAGGCAGATATATCCGCCAGGAGCGTTATACAGGCCATTATCAGAGAAGCTTCTATGTGGGAGACGATATCACTCAGGAAGATGTTCATGCTGCTTTTGAAAATGGTGTGCTGAAGCTGACGGTTCCGAAAAAGGACCCACAGCCAAGGATCAATGAAAGCAAAACAATTCTTATTGAAGGCTAAGCCATTTCTCCTTTTAGGAAGCCAGTCGCGGGATGCTGCGGCTGGCTTTTTTCTTCTTGTATTTCCCCCTTTAATATGATTTTTTATGATTTAAAATGATTGTTTGTGAATATTTCACAAAATAAAACCATTATTTTTGTGCACTAGTTTGATTGACTTTGACCGTTTTTGGTCGTATAATAAAGCCATCAAAGAGATCGAAGAAAGAGAGGGAACAAGGATATGATCTACACCGTGACTTTCAATCCATCTTTGGATTACATCGTATCCATCAAAGATTTTCAGTTGGGTAAGACGAACCGTACCTGCGCTGAGCAGATGCTTCCCGGCGGAAAGGGCATCAATGTCTCTACTGTACTTCAAAATCTGGGCATTGATAATGTAGCTCTTGGATTTACAGCAGGTTTTACCGGGGAGGAGCTTTTGCGCAAGATGAAAGAGATTGGCTTCTCTTGTGACTTTATCCATTTACCAGAAGGATGCTCCCGCATCAACATCAAAATGAAGGATTTTGACGGAACGGAGATCAATGGCCAAGGACCTGTCATCCTCCCCAAAGCCATCGAACAGTTGATGGAACGCCTGGATAAGCTGCAGGCAGGAGATATCCTGATCCTGGCCGGCAGCATCCCGTCGAGTATGCCAGACTCCATCTACCATGACATTCTTGCACATCTGAGCGGACGCGATATTTTGTTCGTTGTGGATGCCACGCAGAACTTACTGTTAAATGTGCTGGAATATCATCCATTTTTAATCAAACCCAACAATCATGAACTAGGCGAGATCTTCGGCGTCAGCCTGATGACCAGAGAATCTGTCGTCCCCTATGCCAAAAAGCTCCAGGAGAGAGGAGCGCGCAATGTGCTGGTATCTATGGCCGGAGAAGGGGCTGTCCTAGTGGCGGAAAATGGCGAAGTCCATATACAGCCTGCCCCCAAAGGAACGCTCGTCAATGCAGTTGGCGCAGGAGATTCCATGGTAGCCGGTTTTGTGGCCGGATGGACTCAGAAAAGGGAATACCGCCACGCATTCCATATGGGAATCTCTGCCGGAAGCGCAAGTGCATTTTCAGAACTTCTGGCCACTAGAGAAGAGATCTGTGCCATCTATCAAACTTTGCAATAGACAGGAAATAATAACCAGTTTACATAAAATATCATTTTAGAAAGGATAACTATCATGCGGATAACAGACTTACTTGACAAAAGAAGTATCTCCCTGACAGGAACACCGACCTCCAAGCAGGAAGCACTGGATCAGATGGTTGATCTGATGATCCAGAGTGAAAAAATCAACGACAGAGAAGCCTATCGAAAAGAAGTATACCGAAGAGAGGAAGAGAGCACCACAGGCATCGGCGAAGGCATCGCAATCCCCCACGGAAAGGGACCCTTTGTCAGCAAACCAGGACTGGCAGCTATGGTAGTAAAAGATGGCGTGGACTTTGATTCCCTGGATGGCGAACCCGTCCACCTGATCTTCTTAATCGCAGCTCCCAACACCAAAGACAACGTACATCTGGATGTGCTGAGCAAACTCTCCATGCTCCTGATGGATGAACAATTTTCAGCCAATCTGAAAAATGCATCCTCTGTGGAAGAATTTCTCCAGATTGTAGACGCCGCAGACGAAGAAAAACCAGACCTGAACGACCAGCTCGCTGCACAGAATACAGAAGCCGCAGAAGGCGCATTCAGAATCCTCGCTGTCACCGGCTGTCCTACCGGAATTGCACACACCTATATGGCAGCAGAAGGCATCGAAAAAGCGGCACGCGCTGCCGGCTGTTTTGTAAAAGTAGAGACGCGCGGTTCTGGCGGAGCCAAAAATGTCCTCACAGACAAAGAGATCAAAGAAGCTGACTGTATCATTATTGCAGCAGATACAAAAGTCCCCATGGACCGTTTCCACGGGAAAAAACTGATCGAATGTCAGGTATCTGACGGCATCAGCAAGGCAGACCAGCTCGTTGCCCGCGCTATGAGCGGAGATGTCCCTATCTACCAGGCCGGCAATCCTTCCGCTGCCGCTTCTTCCGCCAGCGCTTCCGGCAGCATCGGTCACAAACTCTATATGCAGCTTATGAACGGAGTCTCTCATATGCTCCCGTTCGTTGTTGGCGGCGGTATCCTGATCGCTCTGGCCTTTTTGATCGACGGTCTGTGCGTGGACATCAATGCCCTATCCGACGAAGCCAGAAGTGCCTTTGGAACCATCACTCCGGCTGCTGCCACCTTAAAAGGCATCGGCGATACAGCGTTTGGATTTATGCTGCCCGTCCTAGCAGGCTTTATCGCCATGAGTATCGCAGACCGCCCCGGACTGGCTGTAGGCTTTGTAGGAGGCATGATGGCTTCCGCCGGCAAATCCGGTTTTCTGGGCGCATTGGCAGCAGGCTTTATCGCAGGATACCTGATCCTCTTTTTAATCAAAGTCTTCTCCAAACTTCCGCAGGCGATTGAAAAAATCGCTCCCGTACTGCTCTACCCCTTATGCGGCATCCTGTTTATGGGCCTGATTATGCAGTTCTTAGTAGAACCGCCCATCGGAGCACTGAACACCGCATTGAATACCGCACTGACCAATATGGGAGGCTCCAGCCGTGTCCTCTTAGGCATCGTCGTCGCTGGTATGATGGCCATCGACATGGGAGGCCCCTTCAACAAAGCAGCTTACGTATTCGGCACCGCTTCCATCGCCGCAGGCAACTATCACATCATGGCAGCCGTCATGATCGGAGGCATGGTTCCCCCCTGTGCCATCGCCTTAGCTTCTCTATTGTTTAAAAACAAATTTACCAAAGAAGAAAGGGAATCCGGCCCTGTCAACTTCATCATGGGCCTTGCCTTTATCACCGAAGGCGCCATCCCCTTTGCAGCTTCCGACCCCCTGCACGTGCTGCCCTCCTGTATGATAGGCTCTGCCGTAGCAGGCGCCCTCTCCATGGCCTTCAACTGCACCCTGATGGCTCCCCACGGCGGCATCTTCGTCGTCCCGGTCGTCGGCAATGCACTGATGTACCTGATCGCCCTCATCGCCGGCACCCTAGTAGGGGCGGTGTTGCTGGGAGTGCTTAAGAAGAAAGTGGAGGGATAGGATTGTATTCGCTGTACTACAATGTAGAGCCACGCCTTACAATCCCAGGGGCTGTCCCCCCGTGGGGCTTCCGGATCTCGCACAAAGAGTGCTGTGTAGATTGGAGCGGACAGTCGGTGAAGTTTGTATGAGCCAGGCGAACACGTTCACGTGTCCGACTGGAACATACAAACTTTGCCGACTGTCCGATACACTCTATGCAGACCTTTGTCGGGACCGGAAGCCCCATGGGGGGACAGCCCCGTCGCCCTTCCCCACAAAAAAAGTTGCGCTCCCCAACACATCTATTGTAAAATAACCCCATATAAAACATCAATACAGAAAGGACCAAGCCCCCTAAAACATTATGCTGACAGAAAAAAGACAATCCGAAATCCTAAAACTTCTGGACACTCGCGGAAGCATCACGGTCCAGGAATTAACCGAATATTTCCAAGCCTCCGAATCCACCATACGCCGAGACCTAACCGCACTCGATAAAAAAGGCGCACTCGTCAAAGTATTCGGCGGCGCTGTGCAAAAAGAAAAAAAACTGATTACCAGAGAAGAAAAAGTCTCCCTGCGGATGGAACTGCACCGGGAAGAAAAACTGCGGATCGGAAAATATGCCGCCTCCCTCATAGAACCAGAAGATTTCGTCTACCTCGATGCCGGCACCACCACCGGCTGTATCATCCCCTATCTGACCGAACACTCCGCCTCCTTTGTCACCAACGCCGTCTCCCATGCCCTTCTATTGGCAGAGAACGGATTCCGCGTCATCCTAATCGGCGGCGAACTAAAAAGTTCCACAGAAGCCATCGTAGGCAACGAAGCCTTTGTAACCCTTCATAAATACCACTTCACCAAAGGCTTTTTCGGCACCAACGGCGTCAGTCTGCGCTCTGGCTTTACCACCCCCGATGTGAACGAAGCCATGGTCAAAGAATGTGCCATGCAGCATACCCGCACTCCCTATGTCCTGTGCGATCACAGCAAATTTCATCTGACGACCCCCGTAAGCTTCGGAGAATTTCAGGCAGCACAGATACTCACAGACTGCCTGCCGGATGAATCTTACCATAACATGGAGAACCTGACCATTGTAGAATGATTTACTTTTACAAAACCATAAAATGTGTTATACTCATGGATGTAAAGTACACGAAGGAAGGAGATCTATCATGTTTGGACTTATCATAGGATTATTCACTGGCGGGATTGCCGGATGGCTTGCAGGAAAGATTATGAATAACGAAGGCGGACTGCTGCGCAATATCCTCTTAGGCTGCGTAGGCGGCATCGTAGGCAACGCAGTCCTTGGCCTGGTCGGACTCTATGGCAGAGGCTTTCTCGGCAATATCATCGTATCCGTCGTCGGTTCCTGTATTATCATCTGGCTTGTGAATAATATATCAAGGCGTTAATACCACCGTACCATTGGCAGTTCGTTGTTAATGCCATTGCTCATCAAGATCTGATGAAGATCAATCACCCCATCCATAAAAGTCGCCGCGCAGGAACACAGATAGAGTTCCCACATCCTTGCAAAACGCTCATCAAACATCTCTGTGATCCTGCTGCGGTGTTTCTGGAAATTTTCATTCCAGCGCAGCAGTGTCTGACTGTAATGCCGGCGCAGGCTCTCCACATCCAGCGTATAATATCCCAGTTCTCCCGCAATCTGAAGCATCTCCCGAAGGCTTGGCACCACTCCGCCCGGAAAGATATATTTTTTCATCCATGCATCTCCAGGATATTCTTTTAAAGCGCTGATAAAATGCAGCAAAAACAGTCCGCCCGGCTTTAAGACCTGCTGCACACACTCCATATACTGTCCATAATTTTCCCTTCCCACATGCTCTACCATCCCCACACTGACCACCCGGTCAAAACACCTAGATAGCTTAGGCAGGTCTCGGTAATCCAACAGTTCCACCCGAAGAACATCCTCTAAATGTTCTTCTTTAATCTTTTCCTCAAACACTTTTTTCTGCTCTTCACTCAACGTAATCCCGACTCCCTGCACCTGATAGCGCTTGGCTGCCCGCAGCAAAAGATATCCCCATCCGCAGCCAATATCACAGAGCGTCATCCCCTTTTTCAGATATAATTTCTCCAGGATGCGGTCCGCCTTCTGACACTGCGCCTCATAGAGTGTATTCGTCTCTGTCTGAAAATACCCACAGGAATAACTCAGCGTCTCATCTAACCACAGCCGGTAAAATTCATTTCCAATATTGTAGTGTGAACAGACCTCTTTCTTTTGATTTTTCTTAGACATCGAGGAGAACATCAGTTTGCCAAGCACTTTGGTATCCGTGGAAAATTTTCCCATCTGTCCCATAAAATGCCGAAGTGCCGGATACAGTTCTCCTTCCACCTGAATATCTCCATCCATATACGCCTCTCCGAGAACCAAAGAGGTACTTGTCATCAGCTCCTTCACCTTGGGAATCTGCCGGACGACGACAGAAAAAGCCGGTTCGCCCTGTCCGATCTGATGCCGCTCTCCATGCAGCACCAGCGTAAACGGGCAGTCGTCGAACCGACTCATATACTTTAGAAACTCATGGTCAACCAGATTCATTTAAGAAAACTCCTCTCATATGTTACTGGTTTCCATTGTTTCCCATTACAGGAAATAATATTCTTATTCCCCTGTGCGAATCACCAATTTTCTCTCTCCAATACCATCGTCTAACAAACTATGGATCAAGATCTCTGTCTGTCTCTTAGCACTGTCCAGCAGATTTTCAAGATCTGCTTTTGCCAGGACATCCTCCTTCGCAGCAGAGACCATATCAATCACCTCTTCTTTGGTCGAACGATTAAACAGCGCCCAATGTTCATCATAAAACTCAATGGATCTCTCATCCACCTCCACAGACTGCACTTCACATACCGGAAGCGTGATCGCCACCTCTTCCTCTGTGATCTCCACCGAAGCCTTGGAAAGATCCATTCCCGCCCGCACCGACGCCGTATAAATCATAGAAAAACTATTCTGGGTCAAAAAGGGAATCTTCCCTTCCGAATACTTGATAAGCCCTGTATATGTCAGTTTTGCTGTGGTAAGCTCACTGACCGCTTCTAATCTTCCATTGATAAAGGAAGAAGTCAGTTCGGGTTCTTTTGGTGTGCTCACATAATGGTATCCATAGATCCCCACACCAATACCCACCGCCAGTGCGATCAGCACAAGCAGCCATGTCCTGCCAGCTCTTCTGTATCTTCCCATCTCTGTTACCCTCCTTAGATCTTTTTATCATAACATAGATGGGAGGGAAAATCTATGGCCTTTCAAACAGCTTTTCTAAGAGACCCTCGTATTGAGGCAGTTGTTCTATGTATGGCAAAAGCCGCTTCTCAATCTCTGCACGTTCCAGCTCATCTGCCTCATGAAGATCATGTTCCTTTCCCGTCAGCTCCAGTACATCCTGTGCGACCTCTTCAAACAAAAGCCTGCAAAAACGTTCAGGGTCCTCAATCACCTCACTCTCCATAATCTCCGACGTCTCTTCATGGATCTGCATCAGGATATAACCCAGTTTTTCAGAAAAGAGCCATTCCAGATAGGGGCTTTTTTGTATATACTCCCCAAACACTCTGCCGACTTGTTCCATCTCTTCATTTTTCTCTGCCTTTTGCATCCTAATATCCTCCTTATCCTGCCTAAAATAGTTATTACTATTTTACCACAGATAGGTGGGGGTATTGGCTATGTAAATACTGGATATTTTATTGCGTTTTTGTCACGTTCATTGTAAAATATCCAAAAAAGTGTCATACACAGAAAAGAGGTATATTCTATGGAAAAAACATGGTGGAAAGAAAGTGTGGTCTATCAAATCTATCCCCGCAGCTTCTGCGACAGCAATGGAGATGGTATCGGAGATCTGAATGGAATTACCCAAAAGATGGACTACCTGAAAGAATTAGGCATCGACGTCATCTGGCTCTCTCCCGTATACGAGTCACCCAATGACGACAATGGATACGATATCAGCAACTACCAGGGGATTATGAAAGAATTTGGGACTATGGAAGACTTTGACAGGATGCTTCATGCTGCTCATGAGCGCAGTATCCGGATCGTGATGGACTTAGTCGTCAATCATACCTCTGACGAGCATCCCTGGTTTATGGAAAGCCGCAGCTCCAAAGACAGTCCTTACAGAGACTATTATATCTGGAAAGAAGCCAAGGATGGAAAAGCGCCCAACAACTGGGGTTCCTGTTTTGGCGGTTCAGCCTGGAAATATGATCCCGCAACCGATATGTATTTCCTTCATATGTTCTCCCAGAAACAGCCGGACCTGAACTGGGAAAATCCACAAGTCCGCAAGGAAGTCTTCGATATGATGGACTGGTGGTGCCAAAAAGGCATTGATGGCTTCCGTATGGATGTGATCAGCATGATCTCCAAAGATCAGGCTTTCCCGGACGGTGAAATCAAAGAGACTGGATACGGAGATTACGGCCCCTATGTCTGCAACGGTCCCAGAGTCCACGAATATCTTCAGGAGATGAATCAAATAGTTCTCTCCAAATATGATCTCTTAACCGTTGGCGAATGTGCCGGCGTCACCATAGAAGAAGCAAAAAAATACGCCAACCTTGATGGCAGCGAACTCAATATGATCTTTCAGTTTGAACATATGGACCTGGATGGCGGAGAGACCTTCAAATGGAATGAAAAAAAGATCCGTCTCACCGAGCTAAAAGCCACCCTCACCAAATGGCAGAATGAACTCTATGACAAAGCCTGGAACAGCCTCTACTGGTGCAATCACGACCAGCCCCGCATCGTCTCCCGGCTAGGCAACGACAGCAAACAGTACCGGGAAGTCTCCGCTAAGATGCTGGCCACCTGTCTGCATATGATGCAGGGCACCCCCTACATCTATCAAGGAGAAGAATTAGGCATGACCAACGTCCCCTTCCCGACGCTTGATGAGTTCCGGGATATCGAAAGCATCAATGCCTATCACGAATACACCCAAAGCGGTCAGATCGCCAAAGCAGACATGTTCCGTTATCTCTGCTACAAAAGCCGCGACAACGCCCGCACCCCCATGCAGTGGGACGACACCAAACATGCCGGCTTCACCACCGGCACCCCCTGGATCATGGTAAATCCCAACTACCAGCATATCAATGCCAGAGAACAAGTCGCCAGAGAAGACTCCGTATTCCACTACTACCAAAAACTCATAAAACTACGGAAACAACACGACGTCATCCTGTACGGAACCTACCAGCTCCTGCTGCCCGACGACCCCAACCTCTATGTCTACACCCGCACCCTGGGAGAAGAACAACTCTTAGTCATCTGCAATTTCACTGACCAAGAACAAACCTTCCCCCTCCCCTCAGACTGGAGACCAGAACATATAAACCTATTAATTGGCAATTATTTCACAAACAAACCCGCTGAACCCACAATCCCCCTCCTCCCCTACGAGGCCCGCGTCTATTATCAAACAACAGTACAATAAATTGCAGGCCTTGCCAGCAAACCTATTGTCATAAATAATATTTTACCATCGCAGCCGCACCCATTCCAATCTGAGGCTGTAGCCCCATAATAAACTGCCACCGGACCCAGCCTGGGGGCTTGGAACTAATAGTGCTGTGTGGATTGGAGCGGACAGTCTGCCGATTTTGTGTGGGCCAGGCGAACACGTTCTACGTGTACGACTGGAACATACAAAATCGGCAGACTGTCCGATACACTCCATGCAGACATTAGTCCAAGCCCCCAGGCTGGGTCCGGTGGCAGTTTATTATGGGGCGACAGCTACCTTACCCTATTGCAAACGTCATCTCAGCAGTCGCTGCCACCTTCCCTTCAACACTAGCCGTCGCCTTCCCAACCCCAATGGGTCCTTTCTGTTTCACAATCTCCAGCTCCAGCTTCAGCACATCTCCCGGTACAACTTTCTTCTTAAATCTCGCCTTATCAATTCCTCCAAAATAAGCCGTCTTCCCTTTATTCTCCGGCTGACTAAGGATTGCCACAGCTCCCACCTGTGCCAGCGCCTCCAAGATCAGCACCCCCGGCATCACCGGCTCCTGTGGAAAATGCCCATTGAAAAAAGGCTCATTATACGTCACGCATTTTTTCCCTACCGCCCGCTTTCCAGGCTCTAATTCCTCGATGCGGTCAATCAGCAAAAACGGCTGTCTGTGAGGGATGATCTCCATAATCTCCTTGATATCCATCTCCATCTTATCAGTCCTCATATTTCTTAATCAAGATGCTCGCATTATGTCCGCCGAATCCCAGCGAATTAGACAATGCATACGTAAGTTCCATCGACACGCCTTCGCCCTGTACATAGTCCAGATCCAGCTCCTCATCTGGATGCACAAGCCCTTTAGTCATATGGACAAAGCTCTCTTCCATCTCTTTGATACAAGTGATAAATTCCACTGCACCCGCTGCGCCTAAGAGATGTCCAATCATCGACTTTGTGGAATTGATCTTCATCTTTTTGGCATGTTCACCAAATGCCAGCTTAATCGCTCTGGTCTCAAACAAGTCGTTGTGATGCGTACTGGTTCCATGTGCGTTGATATAGTAGATATCCTCCATAGCCGCCCCAGACTCTTCCACCGCCCATTTCATAGCTGTGGCCGCACCCATACCGTCTTCTGCCGGAGATGTAATATGGTAAGCATCACTGGTAGCGCCATATCCTACAACCTCCGCGAGGATCTTCGCCCCGCGCTTCTTGGCATGTTCCAACTCTTCTAACACCACCACGCCGGCACCTTCTCCCATCACAAAACCATCCCGGTCTTTGTCAAATGGGATCGAACAGCGGTCAGGGTCCTCACTGCCGGACAGAGCAGTCAGCGCCGCAAATCCTGCAACACCCGTCGGGCAGATACAGCTCTCTGTTCCGCCTGCCAGCATCACATCTGCATCATTTGCCTGGATGCTTCTGTATGCCTCTCCGATGGAATGTGTACCTGTCGCACATGCAGTCACCACATTCAGGCTCTTTCCCTTCAGTCCATAGGCGATGGAGACATTGCCCGCCGCCATATTTGAGATCATCAGAGGAACCATCAACGGATTGACCCGGCTAGGTCCTTTCTGGGTCAGTTTTGCATACTCACGCTCCACCACTTCTAAGCTCCCGATACCGGAACCGATGGAACAGCCTACCCGATAGGCATCTTCTTTTTCCATATCCAGTCCGGCCTGTTCGATTGCTTCCTTAGCTGCGGCCACCGCATACTGTGAAAATGGCTCCATCCTCTTAGCAGCCTTAAAATCCATATATTCTTTTGCCACAAATCCCTTGACTTCCGCAGCCACATGTGCCTTGTATTCAGAAGCATCAAATTTGGAGATCACCCCAAATCCATGCTGTCCTGCTTTGATATTTTTAAAAAAATCAGTTACATTTAACCCCACAGGAGTGATTGCTCCCATACCTGTCACGACTACTCTTCTCATCAGATTGCCATACCTCCGTCCACGCTAATAATCTGTCCTGTAATATATGCTGCCTTCTCAGAAGCCAGATATGCCGCCATATTGGCAATATCTTCCGGCTTTCCAAAATGCCCCAGCGGAATCTGTGCGGTTGCTGCCTCTCTCACCTGCTCCGGCAGCGCCTTTGTCATATCCGTATCCACAAATCCCGGCGCGATCGCATTGACTGTAATCCCTCTGCTTGCCAGCTCTCTTGCCATCGTCTTTGTCAGACCAATAATCCCGGCCTTAGACGCTGCATAATTAGCCTGCCCTGCATTGCCCAGAATCCCGGACACTGACGTAATATTGATAATCCGTCCTGCTCTCTGCTTAAGCATCTGACGGCTGACCGCTTTAATCGTATTAAAACATCCTTTTAGATTAGCATTGATCACGGCATCAAAATCTCCCTCTGACATCTTCATAATCAGATTGTCCCTTGTAATTCCTGCATTGTTGACCAGGATATCCAATCGCCCATATTGAGCGATGATCTCTTTTACCATCGCAAGCGTTGCATCTGTATCCGCCACATTGCACTGATACGCACACCCGTCTGCTCCCAGGGCCTTGATCTCTTCTACCACGGCTTCTGCCCGTTCTTTAGAACCATTATAATTTACCACCACAGTCACCTGATCTCCTGCCAGCGCCAAAGCAATCGCACGACCAATCCCTTTTGCCGCTCCTGTCACCAGAGCTACTTTTTTCTCTGTCATCTCTATTCTCCTATTAAAGTTCCGCTACAGCCTGAATAATGCCCTGGATCTGGAAGCACATTTTGACACATTCCGTGTCAAAATATCCTTCCGGACATTATTCAGGCTTCCGCTGATTTTTTGAGTTCCGCTACAGCCTGAATAATGCCCTGAATCTGGAAGCACATTTTGACACATTCCGTGTCAAAATATTCTTCCGGGCATTATTCAGGCTTCCGCTGATTTTTTCGAGTTCCGCTACAGCCCAAATAATGCCCTGGATCTGGAAGGACATTTCGACACATTCTGTCTCAAAATGTCCTTCCGGGCATTATTCAGGCTTCCGCTGATTTTAAGTTTCGCTTACAGCACTGACATCACTTTCTCATAATCAGCCATATTTTCTATATTATACATCTTCACATCCCGGCTGATCTTTCTCATAAAACCAGACAATGTCTTACCAGGTCCCATCTCCACAAATGTATCCACTCCATCTGCAATCATCCGCTCCACCGACTGCTGCCAGCGCACACTCGAAGATACTTGTCTGCAGAGTAATTCTTTAATTCCTTCCGTGGTACGCACATAATCCGCTGTCACATTGGTAAGATATGGCGTTGTTAATTCCTTAAGCTCCACATCTCTTAACACCTCAGAAAGCTTCTCTCCAGCCCCTGCAAGCATCTGAGAATGGAATGGTCCGCTGACCTTCAACCGAATCGTCCGCTTTGCTCCTGCCTCTTTAAGCGCCTCACAAGCGGCATCTACAGCCGCCTCTTCTCCCGTAATCACAATCTGTCCCGGACAATTATAATTGGCAATTGACACGATCCCTTTCGTCTCTTCACAGATCTTTTCGATCACTGCCGCATCCATCGCCATCACTGCTGCCATCGCGCCGCCTGTTGGCACTGCCTCCTGCATCAAGATCCCTCTTTGGCGTACCACCTTGCAGGCATCCATAAGCCCCATCGCCTCAGAGGCCACAAGCGCCCCATACTCTCCAAGGCTAAGTCCCGCATTCACATCGGAAGCAATCCCATTCTTCTTCACTGCCCGAAGCACAGCCATCTCCGCCGCCAGCATACAGATCTGCGTATACTCTGTCTGGTGAATCTTCTCATTCTCCTCAAAACAAAGCCCGGCAATATCAAGCCCTGACGCCTCTGAAGCAACCTCAAACACTTCCCTGCACTCCGAAAACGCCTCATAAAAATCTTTCCCCATCCCAACATACTGCGCTCCCTGCCCAGGAAACACAAACGCGATCTTACCCATACACTCCACCTTCCAATCCTTTGAAGATCAAACTTTTTATATAAAAAATAAAAGCTATTGAACATAGCATTTCATTACCCAAGGGCTGCCGCAAAACAGGATTTCTGTTTTGTGGCAGCCCCACCGCAAGCACTACTTCAATTTCAACAAAACCTCCGCCTGCGTCATGATCTCATCAATGATCTCCTTGCAGCTCTGCCTCTTACTCACCATCCCTGCAATCTGTCCCGCAAGCACTGATCCATGATCTGTATCTCCATCCACAACAGCCTTACGAAGTCCTCCCAGTGTCAGCTTCTCCAACTCCTCAAAGGACGCTCCTGCCGCTTCTAATTTCAGATACTCTCTCGTCATCTTATTGCGAAGCCCCCGCACCGGGTGTCCGTGGCTTCTGCCTGTCACCTCAGAATCGATGTCCTTTGCTTTCAGAATCCGCTCCTTATATTTATCATGAATCACACATTCATTAGACACACAGAACCGCGTTCCCATCTGAACTGCCTCGGCTCCTAACATCATAGCTGCCGCAAATCCTCTGCCGTCCGCAATACCGCCCGCAGCAATCACCGGGATCGATACCGCATCCACCACTTGAGGCACCAGCGTCATCGTGGTTGCCTGACCGATATGTCCGCCGGACTCTGTCCCCTCTGCCACGACCGCATCTGCCCCACAGCGCTCCATCCGCTTTGCGAGAGCTACTGATGCGACCACCGGAATCACCTTAATATCAGCCTCTTTCCACATGGCCATATATTTTTCCGGATTTCCAGCTCCTGTCGTCACTGCTTTGACGCCTTCCTCCACAACCACCTGCGCAATATCATCTGCAAATGGACTTAATAGCATAATATTGACTCCAAAGGGCTTATCTGTCAATTCCTTTGCCTCACGGATATAATTCCGAACTACCTCTGCCGGCGCATTGGCAGCGCCAATGAGTCCAAAGCCGCCTGCCTCTGACACCGCTGCTGCCAGATGTGACTCTGCCACCCAAGCCATACCACCCTGGATGATGGGCTTCTCAATCCCTAACAGTTCTGTAACTCTCGTCTTCATAACAGCCTACCTGCTTTCTTCTTACTCTTCTACACCCTGCGATTTCAGATAATTCATCACCGCACCTACTGTAGTAATCTTCTCAAGCTCCTCAGAAGGGATCTCAATCTCATACTCATCTTCCAAGTTGGACACCAGTTCAAACAGATCCAGAGAATCGGCTCCTAAATCTTCCTTAAAAGAAGTCTCCTCTGTAATATCTGCTACATCCACATTCAACTGTTCTGCTACCATCTCTTTGATCTTTTCTAACATGTTTAACTCTCCTTTTTATTCCCATTCTTTTTGTTTTCATTTATTTTGACAATCAAAGTATATAGACTCCACTCTCATTTGTCAACCTACATTTTCCATAAATTTTCAACTTCTTCTTACCATTCCAACACACAGGCGCCCCACGTCAGCCCTGCACCAAATCCAGACAGTACCACCTTATCCTTTGCCTTCAGACGGCCCTGTTCTTCCATCTGCGCCAATAAGATCGGAAGACTGGCTGCTGATGTATTGGCACATGTCTCGATATTCATCGGAAATTTTTCTTCTGGCTGCTTCAGACGCTTTGCCACAGACTGGATAATCCTCTTATTGGCCTGATGCAGTAAAAACCATGTTATTTCTTCTGCCGGAAGCTCTGCTTTTAGAAGTGCCTGCTCAATGCACAGAGGCACTGTACGGATGGCAAACTTAAATACTTCCTGTCCATTCATTTTCAGATATCCAGGCTCTGCCTGACTCTGACACACCGGGTTTTGCACTGGACGCCCCAGGCAAGAGAGCACTTCCCATTTCTCTCCGTTGCTTCCTACAGACTGCGCGATCACGCCGCCCTCTTCAGAAGCAGTCAGAACTGCTGCTCCGGCACCATCGCCAAATAGAACACATGTTCCTCTATCAGTCCAGTCTACCAGTTTTGACAAGGTCTCTGCACCGATCAATAATGCATGTCGATAGATACCGCTCCTGATAAAGGCATCAGCAATATGTATGGCATACAGAAATCCCGAACAAGCGGCATTGATATCAAAAGCCACTGCATGTACTGCTCCCAACTCTGCCTGTACCCTGCAGGCTGTGCTTGGCGTATTGGTATCCGAAGTAATCGTCGCTACGATCAGCAGATCGATCTCCTCTGCTCTGACACCTGCCCGCGCCAGTGCTTTTTTGGCAGCTCCTGCTGCCAGAGAAGTCGTCGTCTCTTCTCTTGCCAACCGCCGCTTACCGATCCCCGTACGCTCTCTTATCCACTCATCACTCGTCTCCACCAGCGTGGACAGATACTGATTATCTGCTTCAAACGCCGGCAATTCATATCCAGTTCCAATGATCTTTGCCTTCATGTTCCATCCTCTATTTCGCCATATTATTTTGATTATCAAACTATTTCGGCTAAAGTATATCCGGGAAGGCCCTGTTTGTCAAGTACCTTCCCGGATATTTCAGAAAATTAAAAATTTATATACCGTTGTAGTCTGATACACCTCTCCCGCTTCAAATACTGCCTGTAAAAATGCAGGTTCATTTACATTATTGGGAAAATATTGAGTCTCTAAGCAAAGTCCCTGGCGTCTTCCATATGCGGCATTGCCTTTTCCCTTTTGCAAAAGGAGCGCATTGCCTGTATAAAACTGCACACCTGGCAGATCCGAATAGACTTCCATCACGCGGCCCGTCTTTTCATCCTCTACCTGCGCAATCTTCTGTATTTTGCCACGCTCTGTATCCAGCACAAAGTTGTGATCATATCCCCCGGTCAGCAAAAG
Organism: uncultured Lachnospiraceae bacterium; assembly: GCA_910585995.1. Classification (GTDB taxonomy): domain Bacteria; phylum Bacillota; class Clostridia; order Lachnospirales; family Lachnospiraceae; genus Hominiventricola. Next base: position 24,745 of record CAJUGG010000045.1, on the reverse strand, counting down.
CTGTTCCCAGTCGGTATCGATAGCATCCTTTACGAGCCTGCCCGTCCGAAAATCCATCGGCGTCCCATCAACCGGCAAGATCCTGCCCGTAGGGATGCCCCCCTGACGAAGTTCCGTAAATCCATTGGCCAGGATCGTCACTTTTGCATCGCCGATATCTCCTGCATCATGTCCTCTTAGATTAAAATAGCTGTGATTGGTCAGATTGATCAGAGTCTTTTTATCACTGACTCCCTCATAAGAGATCTCCACCGCATGATCGTCCCGGAGGGTATAAGTCACAGATACCTGAAGCGTTCCCGGAAATCCATATTCTCCATCCGGACTGACATGAGAAAACTGCACCGCATCCTCTTGTTCCAAAACTCTGGTCTCCCATATCACTTTATGAAACCCTTTTTGTTTATCTGTATGCAGATTATTTTCATTTTCATTGGCCACCAGATGATAGGTAATCCCGTCGATTGCAAAAGAAGCGCCTGCAATCCGGTTGGCATTGCGTCCAATGGTTGTCCCAAAAAAATCCCGGTTCTCTTCATAGTCTTTCAGGTGATCGTATCCCAATACCACATCCTGCCTCTGTCCGTCCCTGTCCGCCACCAGCAGGCTGACCAAAGTTGCCCCAAAATCAGTTACGGTCATCTCCATGCCATCTTCTTTTTTCACTGTGTACAGATGTACCTTTTTACCCTCTTTGGTAGTACCAAATTCTCTTGTGGTAATACTCATCTTTTCTCCTTTACAGTTCTACACGGCCTTCTAACGCGCGCAGAAGCGTCACCTCGTCAATATACTCCAGGTCCCCGCCTACCGGCACTCCGCTGGCAATACGGCTTACCTTGATGCCTGTGGGCTTGACCAGCTTGCTGATATACATAGCCGTCGTCTCTCCTTCCAGACTGGAATTGGTGGCGATGATCACCTCATCCACATCCTTTTCCAGCCGATGCATCAATTCCTTTAGCTTAATGTCTCCCGGCCCGATGCCAAGCATGGGAGAGATGGCACCATGGAGTACATGATAGACCCCTTCATATTTTCCAGTCTTCTCATATGCGGTCATATCCCTAGGATTTTCCACTACCATAATCATCTTTTGATTACGGCTTGGATTTTTGCAGATAGGGCACAATTCCTGATCTGTCAAGGTCAGGCATTGACTACAATAGCGGATGGTATTTTTGGCCTGTACCATAGTATCCGCTAACTTTTTCACCCGGTCCTGCGGCATATCGATAATATAAAAGGCCAGACGCTGAGCGGTCTTTACACCGATTCCCGGCAGAGAAGCCAGTTGTTCTATCAACTGGCTGATTTGATTGCTATAATATTCCATTAGAATGGGAACCCTCCGCCAAGACCGCCGGTCAGTTTTGCCATATTGGCTGCGGAAGCCTCTTCTGCTTTTCTAAGAGCCTCATTGACGGCTGCCATAATCACGTCTTCCAGCATCTCTACATCATCGGGATCTACCGCTTCTGGATCTAATTTGACCTTAGTCACTTCTTTTTTGCCAGTCACAGTCACCTCTACAGCTCCGCCTCCGGCAGCCGCTGTAAACTCTGCGCTCTCCAACTCTTTTTGACTCTCTTCCATCTGTCTTTGCATGCGCTGCGCCTGCTTCATCAGATTATTCATGTTTCCCGGCATCCCGCCGCCTGGAAATCCACCTCTTTTTGCCATACTCACTTCCTCCTGCCAATCTTTTTGACTACTCAGTTCCTTCTATATCAATATCTATATCGATCATGCCAGACAGATCCAGCACTGGTTCCTGCGCCCGCTCATCGGTATCCGGCGTACAAACTTCCACATGCAGCTGCACATGCAGTACCTCTTCGACCATCGTCTCTACTTCTTCTGCCAGTTCTTTTTCATCCACAGCATGATTCTGGCACAGGACAATCTGCACTCCTCCATGATCCGAAAGCTCCCGGCACTGGGCATCTTTTAACACCATCTGAAGCCAGGGCCTAAGCCTCTTTCTAAGTTCCTGAAAACGCTTCACAAAGGTCCTGACGTCTTCCGGCAATGCCTCTGTAGTCTGTATCTTAACCGTTGGGGTTGATTCTTTTACTTCTCTCTCTTTACTTGGATCAGGTATCTCTGCCACTGGCATGATGCCCTCCTCCATCTTCTTTTCTAACTGTGTCAGTCTGTGGAGAATCGCATCATAGCTTTGTTCCATCGCCGGCCTGCACAGTTTGATCAGTGCAATCTCTACCAGCACCCGTTTCTGAGAAGCATAGCGAAGCTGACCTGACAATTCAGAAAAGATCCGGATATAGCGCATCAGGGTCTCTGCATCGGTAAGGAGCGTCTCCTCTTTCATCTGTGCCAGGCGCTCTCTGGATACGTCCAGCAGATCTTCCATCTCTGGGTCACTCATCAGCATCAGAAGATTGCGCAGATACCAGACAAACTCTGTCACAAATTGTGACAGCTCTCTTCCCTGCAGGATCACTTGTTCGACCTGACGGATCACTGCCGGCAGCTGCTGGGCACAGATCAACTGAAACAAACTGCTGAATACATCCATATCCACAGCGCCCAGCACTTCCAGCACATGATCGTAGGTCAGTTTTTCTCCCAGATAAAAGGCGATACACTGGTCTAACAGACTTAAAGCATCCCGCATAGACCCATCTGCCACTTTGGCAATATAGGTCAAGGCACGCTCCTCCACCTCTACTTGCTCCTGCTCCATCAGCGCTGCCAATCGGTTTTTGATGGTTCCTACGGTAATCCTGCGAAAATCATATCTCTGACACCGCGATAAGATCGTAACAGGAATCTTATGTGTCTCTGTGGTTGCCAGGATAAAGATCACATAAGAAGGAGGTTCCTCTAAAGTCTTTAGCAAGGCATTAAACGCTCCCGTAGAGAGCATATGCACCTCATCGATAATATAAACCTTATATTTCCCCTCGGTAGGAGAATAAGATACCTCCTCCCGAATCTCCCGGATATTGTCCACACCGCTATTTGATGCCGCGTCGATCTCGATGACGTTCATAGACACGCCGGAACCTATCGCTTTGCAGGATGCACATTCTCCGCAGGGATTGCCCTCTTTTGGGTGCTCACAGTTGACTGCTTTGGCAAAGATCTTGGCCGTGGTAGTCTTACCGGTTCCTCTGGTTCCACAGAACAGATAGGCATGCCCAATACGGTCAGCACTGATTTGATTTTTTAATGTTGTAACAATATGGTCCTGACCTTTTACATCCGAAAATTTCGTCGGACGGAACTTTCGGTATAATGCTGTATAAGACATGTCTTTTCACTCCTGATCAATCGCCAAAACTGATACCAACAATCTTAGCTTCTTCTATAATTCCTGCATTGGGATCTACCATCTTTAATTTTCCAGCTACTTCACCTAATGGCACTTTGCAGGTCTCTCCATTGACAATCGCTACCATATATCCATACTCTTCCTCTACAATCAGCTTCGCTGCCCTCGCACCGAGACGTGTAGAAAGCACACGGTCATATGGCTTGGGAGAGCCGCCTCTTTGCGTATGTCCCGGAACCGTCACACGTACATCTGCACCTGTTTTTTGACGAATTAGATCTGCCAGTTCATAAGACACGGACGGATAGGCGTAATTTGCCATCTTTGCCTTATACTCTTTTTTGGATAAAGCTGCATCTTCTTTGGAGATCGCACCCTCTGCCACTGCCAGAATGGTAAAGCCCTTCTTTGCCTTGGTACGTTTTTCAATCGCCTCACATACTTTATCGATATCATAAGGAATCTCCGGGATCAATACAATATCCGCGCCGCCTGCAATACCAGCATGAAGCGTCAGCCAGCCCACCTTGTGCCCCATCACTTCCACAATAAATACACGTCCGTGAGAAGCTGCTGTTGTATGGATACAGTCTATACAATCTGTAGCAATATCCACCGCACTCTGGAATCCAAATGTCATATCGGTTCCCCAGATATCATTGTCAATAGTCTTAGGCAGATGAAGAATATTCAATCCCTCTTCCCGCAAGAGATTTGCTGTCTTCTCCGTCCCATTACCTCCTAAGATTACCAGACAGTCCAGATCCAGTTTCCGGTAATTTTTCTTCATCGCTTCCACCTTGTCCAGACCATTCTCATCCGGAAGTTTCATATTCTTAAAGGATTGTCTGGAGCTTCCCAGAATCGTCCCCCCTTTGGTCAAGATACCTGCAAAATCTCTGGCAGTCATATGGCGATACTCATTGTAGATCAGACCCTTATAACCCTCCTCAAAGCCAAAGATCTCCACATTGCTTCCAAGTTCATTAAAAAGTCCCTTTGCCACACCTCTCATAGTTGCATTAAGTGCCTGGCAGTCTCCGCCGCTTGTCAGCATACCAACTCGTTTCATCACTATCCACTCCTTTATATTTTTTTGCTGGTAAATATTATAAACCAAACCTTTTCATTTCACAAGGGTCTGCATAAGACCACATCCCGTTTTTCTGCGCACAAAAAAGAACACCGCCCCCGGAAATCAAGTTCCAAAAACAGTGCTCCTGCCTGCGCCATCAGGGGCTCGAACCCTGGACACCCTGATTAAGAGTCAGGTGCTCTACCAACTGAGCTAAAAGCGCATCTCGTATTTGTTTAACGAACAAATCATATTATACTGAATCTCTTAACAAAATGCAAGTCTTTTTTTCAAAAAATTTTAAAAAACTTTCATTTTTTTTCATAACTGGCAATGAGTTTGTGGATAGGATTTCCCAGAGCGGAAAAACGTTCTTCATATTCCGTCATAATATTCCCTTGATTCAACACGGCATCCTGGTGCAGATCATAGGTGAGTGCACGAAGTTCCCAACCAGCTTCTCTGACCGATTCCACGGAAAAATCAAACAGCAGACGATTGTCCGTCTTAAATTCCACATCCCCTTTGTCGGATAATATCTTCTGATAGCGGGCCAAATATTCTCTGCTGGTCAGCCTTCTCTTGGCATGGCGGTCTTTGGGCCAGGGGTCGGAAAAATTCAGATAGATCTTATCCACTTCTCCTTTTGCAAATACTTTCACAATCTGCTCTGCATCCATCCGGATAAAATACAAATTGGTAAGGGGCACCTTTTCCTGACTCATCTTCTCCAATGCGCGGATCAGTACGCTGGAATATTTTTCAATGCCCACATAATTAATCTGTGGATTCGCCTTGGCCAAAGCCATGATAAATTTTCCCTTGCCCATCCCAATCTCGATATGAATCGGGTGAGTATTGCCAAAGATCTGATGCCAGCTCCCTGCCCGTGTCTCTTCTTCATGGATGACATAATCACTGCCGGCAATGACTTCTCTGGAACCTCTGATATTTCTTAAACGCATAGTACGCACTCCTGTCAATCTTGTAAAACAATGCTACAGATACTTTATTGTCTGATATTTCAAAAGTCAAGAAAAATTTTCAGTTTTTTGTAGAAAAACTGTTTTTTGGGGGATAATCACAAAACATTTGTTTATTTTTTGTCCGAATATCTGCTGACTTTTACACACTAAAAATGTGGATAATGTGGATAACTTTGTGAACAACTCGATAATATTTGCATTTTCCACCTCTGCAAATGTGGATAACTTTGTGGGTGAATCGTGGGAATCATGGGATAACTTGCCAACAACTTATCCACATTTCACGATTTTTGTGAATAATTGCCAAGTCGCTTACTGTTTCCTGATCTGACCCCTCAATCTATTTACAGATAATTTCTAAAAATTGCAGAAAAAAGAGGGGCCGCAAAAGCCCCTCCCCTTTGTGAAATCTTAGCCAAAGTATCTCTTTAACAGACCTGCAAATGCTTTGCCGTGTCTTGCCTCATCTTTTGCCATCTCATGAACAGTGTCATGGATTGCATCCAGATTAGCCTCTTTTGCACGTTTTGCCAGATCAAATTTACCTGCGGTAGCGCCGTTCTCTGCTGCCACACGCATCTCCAGATTTTTCTTGGTGCTGTCGGTCACTACCTCACCTAAAAGCTCTGCAAATTTAGCTGCATGCTCTGCCTCTTCGTATGCTGCTTTTTCCCAGTACAGACCGATCTCCGGATATCCCTCTCTATGAGCCACGCGTGCCATAGCCAGATACATACCTACCTCTGAGCACTCGCCGTTAAAGTTTGCTCTTAAATCCTCAAGAATGTCCTCGCTTACACCCTGAGCCACTCCTACTACGTGCTCTGCTGCCCAGCTTAAGCCATCATCCTGCTTATTGAATTTGCTTGCCGGAACGCCGCACTGCGGACATTTCTCTGGCGGATTATCTCCTTCATGAACGTAACCACATACACTACATACAAATTTTGCCATAATCGTATCTCCTTTTCTTATATAAAATTATTTTTATCTCAATAACAGTAACGATTACTGATATTGTTATTATAGTGGATTCCTGATAGCTTGTCAAGTTTAAGTTCGATTTTTTTTGCACTGCTGGCAGATCCCATAGAACTCCAGCCGATACTCTTCCACATCGCCCCCATCCCAGCACTCGCGGACCCCAGACAACAGATCTTCCACAGGAGCCATAAGATCTAAGACACAACCGCATCTTCTGCATATAAAATGATGATGCGGCGAGATCCTGGAATCATAACGGTCTGCCCCATCAGTTGTAATCTTCTGAATCTCTCCGAGATCTACTAATAAGGAAAGATTCCGGTACACAGTGCCCAGACTGATATTGGGGAACTCCTGGCGAATACCCATATAGATCATATCCGCGGTAGGATGATCTTCCCGGCTGCACAGATAATGCTTGATGGATTCCCGCTGTCTGCTATATTTCAAAGCCGCCATCCCTGGTTCCTCCTTATCTAATAGTAGTAATCATTATCGTCTTTATTTTAAAGAACCTTTATCGCTTTGTCAATGTGGAGTTTCTTATAAAATTATAAAAAAAAGATAAATTCTTAGATTTTCCTTTAGAAGCCTTTCGTTTTTAGTTGACAAACCTGTAATGTATTGTTATAATTGCCATGAGATTTGTAACAAATTCGTAATAATTAACATATATTTTGTAAAAACTACCTTGGAGGTACATATGATAAAGAAAAGTTTATCTTTCTGCCTGGTTGCAGGCTTGTTGCTGACTACCCCGATGCAGGCTGATGCCGCACAGATTTCCTTGGCTTTGGCCGGCGGTATTACCAGCTCTTTGGATGAGGCTACCACATCCGATGATGAGATGGCCAATGTATTAGATGAAGTAGTTAAAAATAATTATACAGGATTCTGTATCGCTCATGTGAACGATTATGTAAATGTTCGTAGTGCTTCCAATGAAGACGGTGAGATCATCGGAAAGCTGTATGACAAATCCGTAGGAACGGTAGAAGCAGAAGAAAACGGATGGTATCTGATCACTTCCGGCAATGTTCACGGATATGTAAAAGGTGATTATGTGGCCATCGGCTATGAAGCAGAAGAGTTAGCTGAAGAAGCTGGCACCAAGATGGCAGTGGTCACTACTGAGACATTAAGAGTCCGTCAGGATGCCACTACAGATTCTCCGATCTTAGGTCTGATTCCTCAGCAGGAGGAGTTAGTCGTTACCGATGAGACAGAGGATTTTGTCAAAGTATCCATCGAAGAGGGCGACGGCTGGGTCTCCAAAGATTATGTGGAACTGAGAACGGATTATGTCTATGCAGAGTCCAAAGAAGAAGAGCTTGCCCGTCTTGAAAAAGAAGCGGCAGCCAGAGAAGCAGCTCAGAAAGCAGCAGCCTCCAAGGTCAGAAGCCAGTCTGGTTCTTCCGGATCAGGTTCTGCTCCGGCACTTGGCAATGGCGGCGGAAGCTCCACCGGCAATGCAGTTGCAAGCTTTGCTTCCCAGTTTGTGGGGAATCCTTACGTATATGGCGGGACAAGCCTGACAAACGGCGCTGACTGTTCTGGATTTGTTATGAGTGTCTATGCAAACTTTGGTGTAGGTCTTCCTCACAGCTCCAGTGCTCTTAGAAGCGCAGGCTATGGCGTCAGCCTAGCAGATGCTCAGCCGGGCGACATCATCTGCTACAGCGGTCACGTGGCGATCTATATGGGCAACAATACCATCGTCCATGCCAGCACCGCAGCAACCGGCATCAAATACACTTCGCCGGCCAACTACAAGAATATCTTAGCAGTAAGAAGAATCTTCTAATTACATAACCAAGCGAACCAAGGCGGTCCAAAAAAGGGCCGCCTTTTTTCTGTTTTGATTTTTTTACAAATTATACTTGCTTTTTTTGTATAATGAGTTATAATATACATAAAACACTATATAGTTTTTAATACTACATTATATAGATTTATTTATCTAAGGAGGAACTATTATGACATTATCTATCAAAGATCCGGGCAGCGCCCTGACTCACTTTATCGGCATGATCTTAGCTGCCATGGCATCCACACCCTTGTTGATCCTCGCCGCTTCCAATCAGGACCGATTAGCTGCACCAGCACTTGGCATCTTTGCCATCAGTATGATTCTCTTATATGGTGCCAGCACCATCTATCACACTTTTAATATCTCCAAGAAGATGAATCTTCTGCTTCGCAAGATCGATCATATTATGATCTTTATCCTGATCGCCGGAAGTTACACGCCTGTCTGTGTGATTCCACTGAAAGATTCCATCGGCTATCCCCTTCTGGCGCTTGTATGGGGAACAGCCGTCGCAGGTATCCTGATCAAAGCATTCTGGATCACCTGCCCCAAATGGTTCTCTTCTCTGATCTATATCTCCATGGGCTGGCTGTGTGTCCTTGCTATGGTTCCTCTGGTATCTTCTCTCCCAATCGCTGCATTTATGTGGCTCCTGGCCGGAGGGATTATCTATACAATAGGAGGTGTCATCTATGCACTGAAGCTTCCCCTGTTCAACGCCAGACACCAGTATTTCGGCTCCCATGAGATCTTTCATCTCTTTGTTATGGCAGGAAGTATGTGTCACTTTGTAGTCATGTTCTATATCGCTCTTATGTAAAAATACCGGGACTGTACATCCATACAGCCCCGGCATATTTTTTGCTTATTCAATAAAACTCATTGGGTTTACTGCTTCTTTGTCTTTGAGCATCTGGAAATACAGATTGCTTCCTTCGAGTGTATAATATTTCGTCGGTTCACTTACATAGCCTAAAAGTGTTCCTGTCTCCACCAGATCTCCCTCACCAACCGATACTTCTTTTAGCTGTCCGTAGACTGCTTCATATCCGTCTCCAAGGTCCATGGTAAGAGTAGTTCCCGTCTCTTCATTGACTGTGATCTGACTTACCTTTCCTCTGGCTGCACAGTGAACTTCACTGCCCACCGGAGCGCTGATCACAATGGCTGGATGATATTTATACTGATTTAATGTGGAAAAATAGATACTCTTATCCATACTATAGTTCAGTATTACATCGCCATCCACCGGCCAGGTCAGACTGCTGTCTTTTGAAAAAGCCAGATGATCCGTCTGCACTTGATCTGTGGAAGTTTCCACAGAGCTTTCCTCTTCCTCCTGTTCCTCCTGCGTCTCCTCTTTTGCTTCTTCCTGATTTTCCTCTACAGGCTTCTCTTCCGTTGTCTCTTCTGCCTGTGCCAGTTCTGCTTCACCTATCTCATAGATGTCCTCTTCGGTTTCAATTTTTGCCTGATCTGCTTCTTCCTCTTTGGTATCTGCCTGAGCAATCGTGCCTTCTGAATTTGCCGCTTCTTTCTCCGGTTCTTGTACTTCCTCCGTCTGGGCGCTCTGATTGGGAGCTGATGGCTGCGGTTCTGAAGCCAACCCCTTTCGATACTGGTACACTCCGAAGATTCCGGATATAGAAAGCATGCAAAGGCACAGTGCAATCAGAAATCCTTTTTGATTCCTACGCATAACATCACCTCTGGTCCTTATTTTTACCAGATTAGGAAATAGTTATACACGCTGCACCCTGATAGAACGTCTGAACAATTTCTTCCAGTTCTTTTCCATCTTGTACCATCTGATCCGCCGTATACAGGCTGATCCCAAAACCATGACCGTTTCCTTTGACCGTGATACGAATCCCCTGCTCAGTCTCTTCCATATAAAAACAACTGGAAGTCAGATGCAAAAGTGCACGAAACTGCTCTCCCTGCCATTCCTGATCCTGATATTTTACATGGGTGACATACTCTGCGCTGTCCCGTCTGAGAGAGAGTTCTTCCACATTCACCTCAGTCTCTAGCACCTCACACAGTTCCTCTTCTGTCAGATTCAGAACCTGCAGATACGATTCGGATTCCAGATCCTTCTTACATGCGACAGAGGTCACATAGGAAAACTCTTCTCCTAAGAGACGTCCATCCCGTGTCACCCCTGCACTTACCGCATGATAAGGAAGTTCTTTGTATTCGTTCTCTATGGTGATCACCCGGCCCTGGGTGCGGACAACTGCCTGATAGAGCCGTTCATACTGCGCACCATATAATTCCTGCACAGTCTCATAACCCTTTGGTTCTTCGCCTTGCCTGACACACTCCGTCCGGCACAAAATTGCCAGCAGATCCAGCGTACTCTCCTGCATCCAGGAAGTGTCTTCCTGCATCAGCACATTCAACACCTGATATTCCAGCTGCGGCAGCGCCTCTTCCTTATGAATCCCCTGCTTGCCGCTCAGAAGAAGTGTCGCTGTATAGGGAAGAAACAACACCAAAAAACCTACCGCTGCTATATTTTTTAACCATCGCTTCATCGGATAGATACCCTCCTATCAGTCTATGCAGGAGGCGGCAGATCTATGACCATACAAAAAGATAGCTGAAGCGTCCTGTTTTGGACAGCCCCAGCCATCTTATTATCTGATAATCTTATGATTTAGCTCTTTGGAATCGTAACTTTTACCTTATCGAGCTTCCAGATCTCATCCACATACTCCTGGATAGTACGGTCAGAAGTGAATTTTCCAGAACAAGCCACATTCAGGATCGCACTTCTTGCCCAGCCCTTTTCATCTCTGTAAGCAGCCTCTACGCGCTTCTGTGCCTCGGCATAGGAGCGGAAGTCTTTCAGGATAAAATAGGGGTCAGGACGGTTGTAGCCGCCGTCGATCAGCAGAGAGTTGTACAGCTCACGGAATCTCTCCGGCTCATTAGGAGAGAATGCCCCATTGATTAGCTGCATCAGTACCTGACGGATATCCTGGTCAGTGTTAAATAGCTGTGACGGATCATAGCCGCCTTTCTTCTCCAGTTCGATGACTTCGTCAGAACTCATACCAAAGATAAAGGCATTCTCTGCACCGACTTCTTCCACGATCTCCACATTCGCTCCATCCATCGTACCAAGGGTCAGAGCACCATTTAACATAAATTTCATATTGCCAGTTCCAGAAGCTTCTTTGGAAGCCGTGGAGATCTGCTCAGACACATCAGCCGCCGCAAAGATCCACTCTGCATTGGACACTCTGTAATCTTCGATAAATACCACTTTCAGCTTACCTTTGATCGAAGCATCGTTGTTGACCACATCTGCCACGGAGTTGATCAGCTTGATGGTCAGTTTTGCTCTCATATAGCCCGCTGCTGCTTTTGCACCAAAGATAAAGGTCCTAGGATAAAATTCCATCTCCGGATGCTCTTTGATCTGGTTGTACAGATACATCACATGGAGAATATTTAAAAGCTGTCTCTTATACTCATGCAGACGCTTCACCTGCACATCGAAGATCGAGCGCGGATCCACATCCACACCGTTGTGCTCTTTGATATATTTTGCAAGGCGCACTTTGTTCTGATACTTGATATTCATAAACTCATGCTGTGCCTTTTCATCATCCGCATAGACGACCAATCCTTTGATCTTGGACAGATCAGTGATCCACTCGTCTCCCACATGGGTTGTCACCCATTTTGCCAGAAGCGGGTTGCCGTGGAGCAGGAAGCGTCTCTGGGTGATGCCGTTGGTCTTGTTGTTGAATTTCTGCGGCATCATCTCATAGAAGTCTTTCAGCTCCTGGTTCTTCAGGATCTCTGTATGCAGTCTTGCCACACCGTTGACAGAATAGCCAGCCGCAATCGCCAGATGCGCCATCTTCACCTGGCCATCCATGATAATCGCCATCTTCTTGACTTTCTCATAGTCATTGGGATATTTTTTCTGAATCTCTATGACAAATCTGCGGTTGATCTCCTCCACGATCTGATAGATACGCGGAAGCAGTCTTGAGAACAGTTCAATCGGCCATTTCTCCAGCGCCTCAGACATAATGGTATGGTTGGTATAAGCACAGGTCTTGGTCGTTATCTCCCAGGCTTCCTCCCAATTCAGTCCATACTCATCCATCAGCACGCGCATCAGCTCTGCCACTGCTACAGTCGGATGCGTGTCATTCATCTGGAAAGTAGCTTTTTCATAAAATTTGTGCACATCATCATGTGCTCTCATATAGCGGTCAACTGCCGCCTGCACACTGGCAGACACAAAGAAATACTGCTGTTTCAGACGCAGCTCTTTTCCTGCCATATGGTTGTCATTGGGATAGAGCACCTCTACCAGGTTACGGGCTAAGTTCTCCTGCTCCACCGCCTTATTGTACTCACCCTTGTCAAAATGATTCAGCTCAAAAGAGTTAATCGCCTCTGCATCCCAGATCCGCAGGCAGTTGATCACATTGTTGCCATAACCCACGATCGGAAGATCCACCGGCACTGCCAGTACCGACTGATATCCCTCCTGAATAAACTGATTCTTGCCATCTTTATTTTCAATCCGGACATATCCGCCGAATTTTACAGTCTTAGCATACTCTGGACGACGAAGTTCAAAAGGATTGCCGTTCTTCAGCCACATATCCGGCACTTCCACCTGATAGCCTTTCTCGATCTTCTGCTTAAACATACCATAGTGATAGCGGATACCACAGCCGTACGCTGCATATCCAAGTGTCGCCAGAGAATCCAAAAAGCAGGCAGCCAGACGGCCAAGACCGCCATTGCCAAGTGCTGCATCCGGCTCCTGATCCTCGATCACATTCAGATCCAGTCCGATCTCTTCTAATGCATCTTTCACCTCGTCATAAAACGTAAGGTTAATCAAATTGTTACCCAGCGCACGACCCATCAAAAACTCCATGGACATATAGTAGACAATCTTGGGATCTTTTTTTTCATACTCTTTCTGGGTAGCGATCCAGGCATCCATGATCGCATCCTTTACCGCATATCCCACTGCCTGGAAGATCTGCTGCTGACTTGCCTCCTCGATCTCCCTGCGGAACAACGTACGCACATTGTACTTCACACTTCTGATAAAAAATTCTTTGTTAAACTCTCGCTTGGCCATCCTTTTCCTCCTTTTACTGCTTTTCCACGCCAAGTGTCACGGATTCTCCGTTGATATTCCATTCCTTTACATATCCCTTTGCCGTATCAAAGAGAAGATCTGATGCCATCACATCATTTTGGATATCATCACGGTAACGCTCCATATAGCCTGCGATCCGGTCATTGCCGCTGCAGAATACATGAATCTTATCCATCACCTCGAATCCGGCTTCCTTGCGCATGGTCTGAATCTTACTGATGATCTCGCGGACAAAGCCCTCCTCAATCAGATCTTCACTCAGGTTTGTGTCCAGCACCACCGTCACACGGCTATTCTCTTCTGTCACATATCCTTCCATCTGCGCCGTATCAATAAGAAGATCCTCTTTTAATAATACCACGTTCTGCCCATCGATGTCAAATGAGAGACTGCCTGCCTGATTCAGCTCCTCCATTGCTTTTCTTCCGTCAAGTGCAGACAAATGGCTGCGGATTCCATTTAACAGCTTTCCGTATTTTGGTCCTACCGTCTTTAACTGCGGTTTAAAGGTATAATCGACAAAATCGCTGAGGTCTTTTTTGAAGATGATCTCTTTTACATTGAGTTCCTCTTTGATAATCGTCGTATAAGTGTTAGAAAGCTCCATATTCGAACGGACATACATGGTCTGGATCGGCTGGCGGTTCTTGATATTGGCCGTATTGCGGGCTGCGCGGCCCATCACAACGATATCTAAGATCTCCTCCATAGCCGCTTCTAACTCTTCACTGATCATCTCCCTGTGAACCTGTGGAAAATCGCATAAATGCACGCTCTCCGGCGCTTCTTTGTCGATACTGCACACCAGATTCCGGTAAATATCTTCTGTCATAAAAGGAATCATAGGCGCAGCAGCCTTTGCGATCGTCACCAAAGCAGTATACAGGGTCATATAGGCGTTGATCTTGTCCTGCTCCATCCCTTTCGCCCAGAAGCGCTCCCGGCTCCTTCTCACATACCAGTTGCTCATCTCATCCACAAAATCCTGCAAAGCTCTCGCCGCTTCCGGAATACGGTAGTTCTCCAGGTTCTTATCCACTGCGTCCACCACCGTATTCAGTTTGGACAGAAGCCAGCGGTCCATGATGGATAAAGACTCATAATCCAGTGTATATTTTGTCGCATCAAACTCGTCAATATTGGCATACAGTACAAAGAACGCGTACGTATTCCACAGCGTACCCATAAATTTCCGCTGTCCTTCCTGTACTGCTTTGCCATGAAAACGGTTGGGCAGCCATGGGGCACTGTTGATATAGAAATACCAGCGAATCGCATCCGCTCCATAAGTAGCCAATGCATCAAAAGGATCCACGGCATTTCCCTTGGACTTACTCATCTTCTGTCCATTTTCATCCTGCACGTGCCCTAATACGATAACATTCTCATAAGGTGCTTTGTTAAATAATAAAGTAGATTCTGCCAGCAGCGAATAGAACCATCCCCTGGTCTGGTCCACAGCTTCAGAGATAAACTGCGCCGGAAACTGCTCATCGAACGTCTGTTTATTTTCAAATGGGTAATGATGCTGGGCAAATGGCATGGCACCAGAGTCAAACCAGCAGTCGATCACTTCCGGCACACGCCTCATCGTCTTCTGACATTTCGGACAAGTACAGGTGATCTCGTCCACATACGGGCGATGCAGCTCTACTGTCAAGGCTTTCTCGTCGCCGCTACGTTCTTTTAATTCCTGACGAGAACCGATGCTCTCCATATATCCGCATCCTTCGCACTCCCAGATATTCAGAGGCGTACCCCAGTAACGGTTCCGGCTAATCCCCCAGTCCTGGATATTTTCCAGCCAGTCACCAAAACGGCCTTTTCCAATGCTTTCCGGAATCCAGTTGATGCTGTTATTGTTGCGGATCAGATCATCCCGAACCGCTGTCATCTTAATAAACCAGGATTCTCTTGCATAGTAGATCAAAGGAGTGTCACAGCGCCAGCAGTGCGGATAACTATGCTCAAACTTGGGCGCATCAAAGAGCAGTCCTCTTGCATCCAGATCTTTTAAGACCTCTGGATCCGCTTTCTTGACAAACAGTCCGGCAAACGGCGTCTCTTCGGTCATATTTCCTTTGCCGTCCACCAGTTGTACAAAAGGCAGATCATAGGCACGTCCCACTTTGGCATCATCCTCACCAAACGCTGGTGCGATATGCACTACACCTGTACCATCTGTAAGCGTTACATAGGAATCGCAGGTTACATAATGTCCCTTTTTATGCTGTTTCTCGGCCACTTCTGCCGCGCATGTAAACAGGGGTTCATATTCTTTATATTCCAGGTCTTTGCCTGTATAATGCTCCAGTACCTCATAAGCCTTGGTCTCTTCTGTGCCAAGCTTTCCAAGCACTGTATCTAAGAGGGCTTCTGCCAGATAGTAGACATAGCCGTCTGCTGCTTTTACTTTCACATAATCCTCTACCGGATTGACACAGAGTGCCACATTAGAGGGCAGCGTCCACGGTGTGGTGGTCCATGCCAGGATATAAGCGTCTTCCCCTTTCACCTTAAAACGTGCAATCGCTGAACGTTCTTTGACATCGCGGTATCCCTGCGCCACCTCATGAGAGGACAGAGGCGTCCCGCACCTTGGACAATAGGGCACAATCTTAAAGCCCTTGTACAAAAGACCCTTGTCCCAGATCGTCTTCAGTGCCCACCATTCCGACTCGATAAAATCATCATGATAGGTCACATATGGATCATCCATATCTGCCCAGAAACCAACGGTTCCTGAAAAATCCTCCCACATGCCTTTGTATTTCCAGACGCTCTCCTTACATTTATCAATAAATGGCGCCAGACCATACTCTTCGATCTGCTCTTTGCCGTCCAGCCCTAAGAGTTTCTCCACTTCCAGCTCCACCGGAAGCCCATGAGTGTCCCAGCCTGCCTTTCTTGGAACCATATACCCTTTCATCGTACGGTATCTGGGGATCATATCTTTGATCACGCGCGTCAGCACATGGCCGATATGTGGTTTTCCATTTGCCGTAGGCGGACCGTCATAAAACGTATAGGTAGGGCCATCTTTACGACGTTCCATACTCTTTTGAAACGTATCATGCTCTTTCCAGAATTGTTCCACTTTTTTTTCGCGTTCCACGAAATTCATGTCCGTATTCACTTTACTGTACATCTCTGTTACCTCCTCTTAAAATTTAAAAGGCTCCGCCCTGTAACAGGACGAAGCCAGGATAAGCCTCTTAAATCTACCACCTCTTACGACATACCAGCATATGCGCTCCCTGTAACGGAGGAACTCCGTCGGCACCTACTCACCATCGCTTTCAGCCCGCAGCTCAGAAGTGATCTTCAAAATCCTGTACTCTTACCAGGCTCTCACCCTCCCTGGCTCGCTGAAAATTTCCATGCATTTCTACTGTCTTCGTCACAGCTTTTATATATTAGCCATTATAAAATCCCCTCCTCCACTTTGTCAAGGTTTTTGAGGGGAAATTAGGCGGAACTTTTAACTTTCTGAAGATTTTCTCTTGAGCCTTGCGCCGTTTATGCAAATCATCTATAATAATAGAAGCATTTCCAAAAGTCAGTGCTGTAGGTGTGTTTTTCATCTACTGTACGTATTATTCCAGAATAGAGGTATCTAAATGAAATTTTTTAATAAATGTAAACTGTCCCTTCTTGTGTGTTCTCTCACTCTTTCCACCGTTTTTTCCATCCCGGTTCTCGCCACTGAAGACCCTGCTGTCGCATCTGAAGATCGCTACAATATGGAGATCCAGTCCAATGGATGGGAGAACTGGCCGGCTGGCCCGCAGATCTATGCAGAGAGTGCGGTTGTTATCGAAGCTGCCACAGGAACGGTTCTCTACAATAAAAATATGGATCAGCAGATGTATCCCGCCAGCATTACTAAGATCATGACCGTCCTTTTGGCCTTGGAGCATCTGGACCTGTCAGAAGAAGTCACCTTTTCCCACAACGCAGTTTTTTCCATCGACTACAACAGCAGCCATATCGCAAGAGATGAAGGAGAAATTCTGACCGTGGAAGAATGTCTCTATGCCATCTTACTAGAATCCGCCAACGAGTGTTCCAATGCCATCGCTGAACACACGGCCGGCTCTATCGAAGCCTTTGCAGATATGATGAATCAGCGCGCCGCAGAGCTTGGCTGTACCAACACCCATTTTGTCAATCCTCATGGTCTTCCGGACGACAACCACTACACCACTGCCCATGATATGGCCCTGATCACCAGAGAAGCTATCAAACATGATAAATTTCGTCAGATCAGCAGTACGCCGCGCTACACCTTACGCGCCACCAACAAAAAATCCGAAGAGCTTCTGATGAATAATCATCACTATATGATCTCCAACTACAAAACTTCCCGATATCTCGACGACACCGTATTTGCCGGAAAAAATGGCTATACTACGGTCGCTTTAAATACTCTGGTAACTTGCGCCAACCGAAACGGTATGGATCTGATCGTTGTCACCATGAAGACACAAGGCGGTGCCGAGCGGGGAGTGCCTGTCTATACCGATACCGCCAGCCTTTTAAACTATGCAAGTGAAAATTTTCACAAAGTAAATATTGCAGAAAATGAAACGAATTTTTCCATTGGACAGAGTGGACTTTTTGACACTGGCAGCACTGTCTTTGGCAATCCGGAACCTATGATCGAACTGGACCCGGAAGGTTATCTGGTACTCCCGGTATCCGCAGAATTTGCCGATGCCTCGCCAAAACTTGAATTTTTAGACAGTGGTGATGCCCAAAATATCGCCACGCTCAGCTATACCTATGCCGGACAGCCTGTCGGCTCCACCAGCCTCTATCTGACCCCGGAACAGATCCAGGATTTTGAGTTTCAGGAAACAGATGAAGATGCGGCTGCTTCTTCGTCACCTGAAGATGGGACAACTCCAAAAGAAGACGAAGTCCGTTTGATCAAGATCAATCTAAGAGATGTGGGGATCGTCGCCTTTTCACTTCTGCTTGCAGCATCTGTGATCTTTTTGCTGGTTCGCATCGCCAAAGAGCACGATGTGGATCTCAATCCTGTTCATAGGTGGAATCAATGGAGAAATGATAAAAATTCTTTTCTGAATACAAACCGAAGACGATATAAGAGCAGAAAAAGAAATAAAAGATAGAAACAATAGATTGCAGGCTTTGCCAGCAAACCTATTGTTATGAATAAAAATCCGCGCATCCTGCTTTGAACCATAGCCCGAAACGTTACCTGTACAGTTAGCTCAGCCCAGGCACCCTTACGGCACACACGAGCTCCCGCTTAGTGCTGCTTTGTTCCCAACCTGACACGGTTCACGGGTTCCTGTTGCGTAAGACCCAAACATCAACGCCACTTATACAGGGCAGCTTCCGAACGTCCGGTCCGAGGCAGGATATCACTCCTACTATGGCGGATTGTAGGTACAGGGCGCCGCCACTTCCCCAGCTGCGCGGAAATCTTATGACAATATGAATATGATGCCATGGGCAAAAGGTCAAGAAACCCGATGTAAGCTTGCTTGCAAGAGGATTTTTGAGCATGAAATGCGGAGCAATCCGTGGCATCATGGCTTAGTATATCCCGTTTTGCAGATTTTGTCAAGCCGTCGGATTTTCTTTTCCCTCAGTTCTCCTGGCAAAATCTGCATCCGCAGCGGCCATGTTCTTTCACTTCATACAAGGCCACATCCGCCCTCTTGTACAGATCCTCTGTAAATCCTTTTTCAGAAAAAGCCCCGCCCACACTCAGAGACACCTGGGGCAGGCCATCTTCTGGATTCATCAAAATCTCATTCATCTTCTGTATCTTGCCTTCTATCACCGGCTGCATTTCTACGGTCATATCCGTCAGGATCACAGCAAATTCATCTCCTCCTATCCGGGCTGGATAATCTGTCGCCCGAAAACTTTCCTGCAAAAGCTTTGCCACTTTTTTCAATACCAGATCTCCAACTTCATGCCCAAAATTATCATTTACCAATTTAAACTTATCCACATCGATGATCAAAAAAGCCAAAGGTATCGCTTTTACTTCCATCAGTTTTTTAAGATTTTCAAAAGCCCCCCGGTTCATAATGCCCGTCATCGGATCATGTTCTGCCCGATAGCGCAGCATCTCTTCATTGGCTGCATTCAGTTCATAGATATCATTATACGTCAAAGCCAGATATTTAAATTCATAAGAACCCGTGATCTCCATCTGTTTTTCTTCTTTGATACAGTTTACATAAATACGCAAAGGTTTGATAATCAACAAAATGATCATCAAAAATGTAACCACAGTCTCCACAAAAAGAATACTCATCAGACCACGCTGTATCCTCATGGTAAGCTCCAGTGCATTTGCGTTGCGTATCATACGGTCATGTGTCACTTCGTGCATACTTTCTATGGAATCCGTAATACTTTCCGTAATCCTGGCTCTGGCGTATTCATACTCACTGCTGTATACGATCTCCGTCGCTCGTTCCATCAGTCCTTCTGCATTTAACTGCCTGTCATCTTCTTCTAAGATCACCTTCTGAATCTCTTCTGGTAGCGTATCCATCTCATATCCCTGTGCATCGGATACCAAGCGCATCACATAGAACTCGCGTTCCATCAACTGATTGGAATAATCCAGTGCTGCAGCCAGATATTCATACGCTTTCTCACCATCATAATAGACTTTCAGCTGCTCCATCGCCTTCTCTCTGCGCCTGGTCTCATGAACTTCTGTAAAATACTGTTCCATATACTCTGGCTTACCTGTTATGGTATATAGCCGTACCTGCTCGGTCAGATAAGCGGAACCCTCTAACAACAGTGTGTCACTCCGCTCACAGATAATATAATCATCCATGGACTTATGTACATTTTCATATTGTTTTGAGACATTTACTGTAGCCGAGATCAGTAACAGATACAAGATGCAGGATATACCGATCATCAGAAAGTTCACGGTGCGGATGCGGATGCCTTTGATGGGTTTTTTGTCCTGGTTGTGCATGTGCGTCCTCCTTTATATACTCGATGAACCATAGATTTTCTTAAAATATGTCTGGTCATCTAAAGCTTTTTCCAACAGTCCCTGTTTTTTCAGTGAAACATATACCGCTGCTGCCTCCGCCTGACAATTGATGGATTTTTGCGGATGAAAGACAATATCTGTAAAAGCATCATAAGCCATCAATGGCTCCGCCAGTTCTGGATGCAGATGTAGCGCATGCAGATACAGCCACTGGTAAAAAAATGTCTTTGGTTCTGCTGCATATCTTTCCCCTTCCAATTGAAACGCAAGGATCTTACCGCTGTTTTTCAAGCGCTCATCTTTTTTGGCTGCCTTGGAAGAAGCATTCAGCAGATCCACATAAGGGCCACCCCTTTCAAAGACCTTGCTGGCCTGAAAAGCCGATTCCACCGAAACCTCCCGACCGTCTCCAAGCTTCATCTTTAGCTGAAAAGCACTTAATGCCACCCCCAGCTCTTCTTCAGATTTGCTGGAGATCTCCAAGACTTTCCTATCACTATATTTTTCCAAAAACTCTTTATGTAAACTTCTGATACATCTCTTTTTCTGTTGATCTGAAAACCCATTAAAAAATTCAAATTCTATATTTTCTCTTATACAGATCCTTTGATCCAAAGATACCATAAACACTGGTCTGACTGCCATGTTGCTCCCCCTTGTACATTCTCGATTTTATTTTACTACAATCTGGCAGCTTTTATCAATCTTTATTATACAAACCCTTATAGCAAGTTTTTCAAGCATTTATAATGATAAAAGGAGAACATGATCTGGTTCTGCCTGCAGGAAATTATGAAAAATAGCTATGGCAGATGATCCACACACGCCCACATCTGCCATAGCTATGATTGGAGATTTTACTTTTTTTGCCGGAAAGCCGAATAAGGATGTTTCTCCTATTGGCTTATATCTGCTTGCAGAATAAATATAAAGTTTTTCATTTTTTGTCAGCCGATGACATAGATCTTCTCAGACCTGCACAGATATAATTCCCAATCAATACAAACAATCCCATAACCGCAATATAATCCAGATAGAAAAATACCAGTGGTTCCTCATAATCGAAAAACACAAAATGGCTCCTTAGCAGCATGTAAACTCCGATGTATCTCTTTATAAAAGCGTATATTCCATATCCCGCAATCATAAACGCCAGAATACGTCCTGTCCATTTCCGAACCGCGGACGATCTTGGAAAAAGTTTCTTAGCCATTCCCATTATCATGCTCCAATGAAACCCAAGATGAATGGACACCAGTACAAATCCCCAATATGCAGAAATCATATGCAGGTTCCTTGCAAATGAGCGACCACCTTTTATGGGCAGAAAAGACAGCGCATGACAGGAGAGGATGATTCCACTTATCATTAAACCAATCATTGCACAAAGTATCAATAATACCAGTCCCGCCTGCATCATGCGCACAGGATGATATCTCCCTTTTAGAAAGTTTCTGATCCAACTGCCGTTTAAGATTTGGCTGCCTCGACGATCAATGTGTCCGTGTTCCATCCTTTGCGGGGTCCTGCATTGACTGCCACGATATTCTTTCCCATAAACGTTTTCTTCTTTCATCCTCCCTATAACCACTTTCTGAAAATTCATTCATGTGGAATTGCCCTATGGCATTGGTCACAGGAAATACATTTCGCTCCTACTATCAAACCTTCTTTTAACTTGAAATCGCTGGTACTTCAATCCATCAACACGAAAGGTAAAATAGGGTTTTCATTTGAAACCTCCACTTTTTCAGATAATGGCTGCAGTCATTCCATCAGAATCGGATTATTTCCGGCTCATGCGTAAACGCGCTGATGGTGGCCGTGGCGTTTCTGAAATAGAACACCTGCGTGTTCCCGTCATTCGCAGCATACATCTTTTGCAGGGATGGGTAAGCGTCCAGCATGGACTGTCTCGCTTCCACCTGGTCATCCAGAGCCAGTTCACCGGCAATGCGAATCCACTCGCCGTCTTTCATCGCGCAGATTTCCGCTTTCGGATTTGCCAGCAGCTGTTTCGACACGTCCTTGACCTTGCCCGTCTGTATGTAGAGTTTCCCCTCGAAAATATGAGCCGTGTCAAACGGCCGCACCCTCGGCTAGTCTCCTTCCACAGTCGCCAGATAATAAACCTCTGCGTCTTTTAAGAATTTTACAACTCGCTCCATTTAATTTACCTCCTTCTTAAAAATGAATCACAGCCGGTTTACGTGAAGCTGATTTCCGGCCTTGTTATCTTATTTGCCGGAACCGTATCTGTCTGTCGGCATCAGATGATGTGCCGTCAGGCTGTATATCGAGCTGCTCAAGCGCCTCGCATCCAAGCGTTCCAAGAACGATCTTCATATTGTCAAGAAATTCCTCCATAGCCGCTTTGTCATATTCAGAGATGACTGTATTGGCAAAAGTCTGGATTGTAAGCACAGAATAACGTTTAACATCCTTTCAATTGGAGAGCGTCGCTACAACAAGGCTGTCCGCCTTTCCATTTGAACCTCCTCCATTTTTAGAATATCCTGAAGTTCCGAATTCTCCGCATAACAAAGCAGGTACTCCAATGGAAGCAAGTACCTGTTTCGTCTTTCTTCTTAGTTTTTGACTGTTTTATCAATGTAGCTTAAAAGTAATTTTATCTGCAATTTCACAGTTTGGACTACGTTTCTTTCAAAATCCCACTGTGGGGCTTCTGACTCTGCATCTTTACTGTTCAACTTGTTTCTCCATTTTTTGCTACAATACATTAAAATGTCATTTCGCATTTTATGCCGTTAAAAATATCTTCACCCGCATTCTAAACACCGATACTTATTCGTCATCCTCTAATAAAGGCATATTGATCAATTCCTGCAACTTCTTCTGGAGTATATTCTTATCCGGTAATTGGAGTTGATACTCTGCAACCATCATCGGAGACAGTGTTCTGCTCATAGCGTACTCAACCACTTCATCATCTTTAGATGCACATAATATCATTCCGGCACTCGGATTCTCATTTTCCTTTTTCTTCTGACGATCAAGAGCTTCCAGGTAGAAATCCATTTTCGATATATACTCTGGCTTAAATTTACCAACTTTCAGTTCAAACGCCACAAGACACTGTAATCCCCGATGAAAGAAAAGCAAGTCAATCTTATAATCTTCACCGCCGACCTGGACTTTGAATTCTTCATCAATGAACGTAAAGTCCCTGCCAACCTCCAGAATAAAATCTTTCATATTCCTGATCAGGCCTTTTCTTAAATCAGGTTCTTTATCCAAACCTTGATATTTACGCAATATGGCTTCTATGGGGGAAATATCAGGAATTTGTACTGTCTCTATAACTGTTTCATATTCGCCGGTTTAATCTGCACATCCACCCAAGCATATGCTCCCAATTCCCGGCAACTTGGTGACCAGGGATATTCTCTGTTAAAAACAGCAAATGTTTCATTGTGTGATGCTGTATCATGCGTAATAACCGATCTCCCATTTTCGGCACATTGAAAGAGCTCGTCTGCCCGTTTCTGGCTGACGAAATAAGCATATAACCAACTTCATGCTAATAGTTTTTCTGTATCCAAATTTTCACGTCCCGTATCACAATACTTTGTCAAGCATATCCACTTTGTTCCATCGTACTCGGTTAAAATCAATGTATCCTACAATTCGTCAAAAAAGATACCTTTTGTTTCAAGCCAGGTCTTCTGTGCATCCTCCGTAGAAATATCAACAATCTTATTTTCTTCTTTTCCCTTAGCTGTAAGCTCACTCAGTACATCGAATTTCGGTGCATCATTGCAAACCATAAAACTTTGATTTAGAGTTGGATCGAAGTCTCTAACATAAGCTTCCCACGCTCCTTCAAATTGAACAGCATCCTTTGCAGGATAATTCCAACGATCAACCATTTTACAACAATTTTATTTTCCTTTTGATATCACAACAGGTACGTTTTTGAGAATGTTTCATAAAATCACCTGCCTTATGAGAAAAACATCAGTTATTTACTTTTATTATACAGCAAAAACACAGAAAAAAGGAACCTTTTACCATTCAAGATGTAAAAGATTCCTTTAGTTAATGATATTGCGAAAAATCAACGTTTTTCGAGAGGCGCAGACCGGATTTGAACCGGTGAATAACGGTGTTGCAGACCGGTGCCTTACCACTTGGCTACTGCGCCATATATATAACAAAAGCTCCCCGAGTAGGGCTCGAACCTACAACAACTCGGTTAACAGCCGAGTGCTCTACCATTGAGCTATCGAGGATTATACCTTTGTGTATGTTCTATACCCTCAAAATCACATACAGTTCGAAAAGATACGCACTCTAACCTATACCTCTATCCTTCTTTTACCCAAAACCTCTTGGTTAAGCCCTCGACCGATTAGTGACAGTCAGCTCCATACATTACTGCACTTCCACCTCTGCCCTATCTACCTCGTCGTCTTC
>CAJUGG010000044.1 GCA_910585995.1 uncultured Lachnospiraceae bacterium | reverse complement strand
GGTGGCCTGGATTCAGGACATATTTTTTGTCGATTATGCAGATGCGCTGAGTATCTATCAGTATTATGTGCGCAACAATATAGAAAAGTTCATCTATCTGTTTGTCATCCTTTCTTTTTTGGTGTTTTTTTATCTGTCCTTGAACTGGTTTGTGAAATATTTCACACAGATAGACCGGGGACTGGATGCATTGCTTGCGGGACAGGAGATCGTACTCTCCCCGGAGATGGAGACGATGGAAAAGAAGATGAACCAGGTCAGGCAGGCGTTAGAGAAACGGGAGACAGAAGCGAAGCTTGCCAAAAAGCGTAAAGATGATCTGGTGATGTATCTGGCTCACGATATCCGCACTCCGCTGACTTCGGTGATCGGGTATCTGAGTCTGTTGGATGAAGCTCCGCGGATGCCCGCAGAACAGAGAGAAAAATATGTGCATATCACACTGGAAAAATCCTGCCGGTTAGAGACATTGGTCAATGAATTTTTCGAGATTACCCGCTATGATCTACAACAGACAGATATCGAACGAGAACCGATTGATCTGTCTTATATGATGATGCAGATGATGGAAGAATTTTATCCGCTCCTCTCAGAAAAGGAGATTAGTGCGAAACTGCAGATACCGGAAGATCTGATGGTGGTCGGAGATTCCATGAAGCTCGCCAGGGTCTTCCAAAATATCTTAAAAAATGCAGCTTCTTATAGTTATCCTAAAACCACGATTATGATACAGGCAGAAGAAGAGGCAGAACATATACGTATTTCTTTTGAAAACAGAGGAAAGACCATCCCTAAGCAGAAGCTTTCTACAATCTTTGAAAAATTCTGTCGTCTAGATGATGCCCGTACGAGCAGTACGGGAGGCTCTGGTCTGGGGCTTGCCATTGCCAAAGAGATCGTACAGATTCACGGTGGCAGGATCTGGGCAGAGAGCGAGAAGGAAAAGACCATCTTTACCGTGGAATTGCCAAAATAAAATTCAGAATCCCTTAATGATTTCTTAGGAGTTTACTAAGGAGTTCTTAAAATACTCAAACCTCTTGTATGGTATGATTGAGCCAGAACAGGAGGTTTTTTGTATGAAAAAAAAGAAGATTGCCGTATTGTTTGGCGGGTATTCCACGGAGTATCAAGTCTCTCTTCAGTCTGCTTATGCAGTGATCACACATATCAATCAGGAGAAATATCAGGTGATCTTGATTGGCCTTTCCAAAGAGACCGGACAGTGGTTCTGGTATCAGGGAGATCCCCAAAGGATCCAAGAGGATACCTGGCTGCGGGCAGAGGACTGTACCCCTGTCTATGTACCAACTGACCGAAATGTGCAGGGGTTATTTTATCTGGACGATGAAAAAATACAGATTCTATCGCTGGATCAGGTGCTGCCGATCCTCCATGGAAAAAATGGGGAGGATGGGACAGTGCAGGGAGCGCTTGCGCTGTCTGCTCTGCCGGTGCTTGGCTGCGGAGTCCTAAGCTCCGCTCTCTGCATGGACAAGGAGCTATCGCATCGGGTGGTCGCGCAGCAGGGGATCTTGGTTCCCCGATCATTTCGCTTAGAAAAGCCGTATGATGCACAGATGGTATCTGCCTGTACTAAAAGTCTTGGCTATCCGCTCTTTGTAAAACCCGTTCGCTCTGGTTCCTCTTATGGGATTGCGAGGGTAGAAAAGGAAGAGGAAGTATTCCCAGCCATCGAGCAGGCGTTTCTTCATGATACAATAGTGATCTTGGAAGAGGCAATAGAGGGCAGGGAGGTGGGGTGTGCGGTTCTTGGTACGAAAGTTCTCCAGACGGGAGAAGTGGATGAGATTGTATTGTCTCAGGGATTTTTTGACTTTACCGAAAAATATACGCTGAAGACTTCCAAGATCCAAGTGCCGGCGCATGTCTCGAAGGAGATCTCGGAAACGATCAAAAAAACAGCTTGTGTGATCTATCAGGCGCTTGGATGCAGCGGTTTTGCCAGAGTAGATCTGTTTTTGACAGAAGATAACCAGCTTTATTTTAATGAAGTCAATACCATTCCGGGTTTTACAGCCCACAGCCGTTTTCCTAATATGTTAAAAGCCGCCGGATATACCTTTGAGGAGATTATCGAACAGATCTTAGAGGAACAGCCATGATTGACAAGTTTCGTCTGGTGGCAGCCCTTCTGGTCATAGCCATCCATACAGCTCCTTTTGCCAGTGTCGATGAGAGCCTGGACTATGTGCTTACTTATGGAGTTGGACGGATTGCCGTCCCATTTTTTCTGATGACCAGCGGATATTTTGTCCTAGGGCCATACTTGAAAAGCGGCTTTCGAGAGAACAAAAAGTATCTGCAATATCTGAAGAAAATCGGACTGCTCTATGGAGGATGCATACTTCTCTATGCGCCGCTGATGTGGTATGCCAAGAAACTGCCGGGCAATCTGTTCGAAGGTGTGAAGATGCTGGTATTTGACGGGACTTTTTATCATCTGTGGTATTTTCCGGCACTGCTCTTGGGAAGTGTGCTGACGGTAGGGCTTCTTCAGTGCAGCTCGAAAAGATGGAGCATTGGCATCGCCTTCTCTTTGTATCTGTTCGGGCTTTTGGGCGACAGTTATTATAGGATCAGCACAGATATTCCGCCGCTGTCAGCCGTATATGATGTTCTCTTTTTGTTCAGCAGCTATACCCGAAACGGGATCTTTTATGCGCCGTTATTTCTGATGATGGGAGCGCTGCTCTGGAAGAAAAAGATATGCCCGTCCCCGGTGGGGTGTCTGGTGGCGTTGGCATTATTAATGGTCGAGAGTTTTCTTACTTATTATTTCGGACTGCAAAGGCATAACAGTATGTATTTGATGCTGCCGGTGGTGATGTATTTTTTCTATCCTCTGTTGCTGCGAGGAAGGCAGCAGGCACCTAGATGGCTGAGAAGAGGCACTTCTTTTCTCTATGTGATTCATCCAATTGCGATCATTCTGGTAAGAGGGATGGCAGGACTTATGGGGATGGAGAGGCTTTTGGTGGATCAGTCGCTGGTGCATTATATTGCAGTCTGTGCAGTGTCATTTTGTCTGATGGGATATGAATTATATTTTTTGCAGCTTGTTAAACGATTCACAAGGAGGAAAAGCGATGTATGAAAAGGGAAGGGCATGGATTGAATTAAATCAAGCACATCTGCGGCATAATCTGCAAGTATTTCAAGAACTTCTTCCTGGAAAATGTCTGCTGATGCCGGCGGTAAAGGCCAACGCTTATGGACATGGGGCAGTGTGGATGGGACGGGCATTGCAGCAGATGGGAGTTCGGCATTATTGTGTGGCGTGTGTCGCGGAGGGAATGGAGCTAAGAAAAGCTGGGATAAAGGGAGAGATTCTGGTGCTCGGCTATACGCATCCTAAGGACTTAGATCAGTTAAGAGAGTATGGGCTGACGCAGACTATTGTCGATTATGCTTACGGGAAAGAGTTGGCTTCGTATGGGAAAGAATTGCAGGTACATGTGGGGATTGATACGGGGATGCACCGCTTAGGGGAGGACAGCGGACATTTTTCTAAGATTCGCGGGCTTTGGGAGTTTGAAAATCTACGGATTACCGGGGTATTTTCCCACCTGTGTACTTCAGACGGGGTGAGCAGAAAAGAGCAGGAATTTGTCAGGCTTCAGGAGCAGCGGTTTTTGCAGGTGGTCCGCCGGCTGAGAGCAGAGGGGAAAAAGGGCTTTGCCACCCATTTGCAGGGAAGCTATGGGATCTTGCATGGCGCGAATCTGTCTGGGCATTATCAGTATGCGCGGGCAGGAATTGCATTGTATGGGGCATTGAGTGAGCCGTCTAAGCCGCTTCGGAAGCAGTTTGTTTTAAAACCAGTCTTAGCGTTAAAAGCGCGGATTACCTGTGTGAGAGAGGTCTTACAAGGGGAAGGAGCCGGCTATGGGCTTGCTTGGCGCGCCAAAGAGACAAGAAAGATTGCTGCCGTGTCCATAGGCTATGCAGACGGGATTCCACGCACGCTCTCCAACCAGGGATGTGCTTTGATAAGAGGTGAAGAGGTGCCGGTGGTGGGGCGTGTCTGTATGGATCAATTGTTGCTGGATGTGACAAAAGTATCAGATGTATGTCCAGGAGAGGTCGCTGTCTTTATTGGCAAAAGTCAGGACAGAGAGATCCGTGTGGAAGAGATGGCAAAGAGAGCCGGCACCATATCCAATGAGATCCTTAGCGGATTAGGCGACCGGCTGTGCAGAATAGCAGTCTGAAAGTTCTAGATAGTAATATCTAAGGAGGCTCCTACGGTGGAAAGGTCAATCCCTGTACTGTTATATACAGAAGACAGATCTGCCGTGGAGGCTCCCATGGCAGCGGATACAGAAGTAAGCATCTCGTTTGCAGCGTTTTTGTTGTCCTCACCCATCTCTTTTAAGGCGTACTCCCTCTCTTCCCGGTGGCGTCTTTTTCTTCTGGTGCGCAGTTCTTCCCGGATCTGCTTTGCTTTTTCAGCTTCTTGCTGTTTTTCTGCTTTTTTCTGCTGATTTTCCAGTTGTTCTTCTTTGCTTAGATTCTTAAGTTTTTTTTGAATCTTTTTAATCAGTTTTTCCATGCGCTTAATCATCTGAAGCGCTTTTTTGGCGTCGTCTCCCTGAGAGGCATAGGCAGACATCTTCAGACTGGCCAGGGCGCGTGTGGCTTTACTTAATACCTGCTGGACGTCGATCTTCGTCTCGGCTCTTGCAAGCTCTGCGGCGAGCTGCCCGACAGAATTATCGGGAGAAGAAGATTTCATCTGAAAACCGCCGGATTCATTCTGAGGTTCTGAGACGGATCTTTCCAGGGTATCGGTATCTGCAACTTGCTCAGAGCGTTCTTTTGCTGCTGCTTCTTGTTTCGTGTTTTCATACTTTTTGGTTTCTTTTGTGTTTGCCGTGGAAGAGACGGGACGGTTGTCTCCTGTACGGCTGCTTGCACTAACGTTCATCTGCTACCCTCCTTATATAAGTTCCGCAACGCTCCTTCCATGCCCCCGGATCCGGGAGAATTTCCTGCCGCATCCGCATCAGGAAATCCTCCCTGGGTCTGTCAGGAGCGTTGCTGTTATGCTTCACAACTTTTAATAAACTTTTATTAATATATCGACAGTAATGAAAAAAAGAAAACCTTTTTCAGAAAAAGAAACGCATTTTTTACAAGGCCCGGAGAAAATTCAGGGAACCACGGGGATTTTCGGTGCCTTTTTCCAAAAGAGCGATGAGTCCGGTAATCGTCTCTTCGATTTCCTCATAGGTGGAGGGAACTAAGGTATTGTCCAGCTTGACAGAAAGTATGATTAGTACAATCTCAGCCAGTGCGCTGGGATGCTCAAAATGGATCTCACCTTTTTGGATACTTTGCTCGATAATCTCTGTCAGCGTGGGTTTTAGTTCACAGATCAGGTGATTCATGTATTTTTGGTGGATAAATGCCTGTTCTGGTGCGCTGACCGCGCTTTTGGTGTTTTTGCGGATTTGAAGCTGGGCAGAGGAATTTCTGCACGCCTGAAAGATCATCGCCATTCGGGTGAAGGTGGAGATGTCGGTCTGGCTCGCCAGATGTTTGGCGGTCTCTAGAGGTTTTTCATAGTCGCGCTCCACCAAGGCTTCTAAGATGGCGTCTTTGGAGGAGAAATAATAGTAGATGCTGCCTTTTCCGATACCGGCCGTGCGGGCGATCTCATTGATAGAGATATGCTGAATTTCTTTATCTTCTAGGAGTGTTTGGAGTGCGTCTAAAATTTGGTTGTATTTTGTGTCTTTTGGCATAGTTGTTTCGCAACCTCCTTTGGAACAGTGTATCATGAACCAATAAGCGGCGGCAACTGCAATTTATACAGAAAAGATGTTATTTCTGTTATTTTTTTGTAGGGAAAAATAGTTGACCAACGGTCGAAAAAATGATAAAGTTTAGTAGTAACAGATCGACCGATGGTCGAAAAATGGGAAATGCAAAGTAGCCAGAAATCCTTCCAGAGTCAGGGGAGGGAGATTGGAAATGCAAAACGTCAATAGGAGGATAAGGAAGAGATGACTTATGCAGAATTTTTTGCAGAGATGAAGACTAGATTTATGGAGGCGGATGTAAGTGATATTACGGAGCATCTGGCGTTCCAGTTTAATATTATAGGAGATGCGTCCGGTATTTTTTATGTGGAAGTCAAGGAAGGAAAACTGCATGTGGAGCCGTATGAGTATTTTGACCGGGACGCTATGTTTATCTGCAGTGCACAGACGCTTAGAGATCTGGCGGATGGAAAATTAGATCCGGTGCTGGCTTTTACGATTCAGAAGCTGAGAGTGGAAGGCAATCTGGATAAGGCACTGCGTTTTAAAGAATTGGCAGATCGCAGCAGAGCGGGGAAATAGGATATGAAAAAGAAAATAACAGCTGCAGCAATATTTTTGGGACTTCTGACTGTGGCAGAGGCCGGTGGATCAGCTTACTTCTACCGCAGAACCATGAAACGTGGAAATGCGAAAAAAGAGCGTACCATCAAGATGGCCGGTACGGACTGGAACCAGTATATGCCTTTGATTCAGAAACGAAAAGAGAAGATGCTAGAGCAGCCTCATGAAGATGTCTTTTGCCTGTCAGATGACGGACTTCGACTGCATGCCACCTGGTTTCCTGGAAAGGACCCTAAAAAAGTCGTCATTTGTTTTCACGGTTATACCAGCCAGGGGATGAGTGACTATGTGGGATTGTCCGATTATTACAGAAGACAAGGCTTTGGGATGCTTTTGGTAGATGAGCGTGCGCATGGGGACAGTGAGGGCGAGTATATTGGTTTTGGATGTCTGGATCGTCAGGATGCTATGGGATGGATCGAATGGATCTTAAACAGGTGCGGAGAAGAAATTCAGATTCTGCTGCATGGAACTTCCATGGGAGGAGCTACGGTGCTGATGACCAGTGGGTTAGAGCTGCCGTCTCAGGTCAAAGGGATTGTATCAGACTGCGGGTTTACTTCCGCAAAAGAAGTATTTACCCATGTGCTTCACTCCATGTATCATCTGCCGGCGTTTCCTATGATCCAGATTGCCAGTCTGGTAAATAAAAGTAAGGCTGGTTATGGACTAAATGAGTGTAATGCGGCAGAGGAAGTGAAAAAAGCAACTGTACCGATTCTTTTGATCCATGGGGATGCCGATACTTTTGTTCCATGTAAGATGTGTGAAAAAATCTATGAAAACTGTGCATCTGAGAAAAAGATGCTGATTGTCGAAGGTGCTGCTCATGCAGAGAGTTACTATAAGGATATGGAAGCGTACGAGGAAGCACTGAGTGACTTTATTGGAGGAATTATAAAATGATGAGAAAGAGAAAAGGATATCCGGTGTATCCATTGACAGCGGCGCAGAAATTCCACTTTTTTTACCAGGATTTTTGTCCGAAAAAAGAGGTGCTGAATGTGGGAACGAGTCTGACCATCGAGTCAGAGCTGGATTTTGAAGTGTTAAAAGAATCCATCATAAAAGCATATGAACGCTGTGACTGTATGCGGGTGCGATTTGCAAAGGACAAAGATGGCACCTGGTATCAGTATGTGGTAAATACCGAAGAAGGAAGACCAGAAGTGGAAACGATGGATTTCTCTCAGGTCTCTATGGAAGAGGCCGAGAAGACTATGACCGCATGGACATCAGTGCCTTTTAAAGCAGAAGATTCTTCCATGAGCCGTATTGTGATGATTAAGATGTCCGATGGATTTCAGGGAGTCTATCTGTTGGTGGATCATCGGATTATGGATGCACAGTCTTTGATCTGTTTTTTAAGGGATGTGATCGAACTCTACTGCAGCACCGTCTTTGAGGAAGTGTCTTATCCAAAGGATATGGCGTCTTATATCGAGCAGTTAGAGAAAGATTTGGCCTATGAGGCGGGAAGTAAGGCCAAAGAACGGGATGCACAATATTTCCAGAAACTGATTGACGAGATGCCGGAACCTATCTACAATGGAATTGATGGGCCTGGAAAATTGATGGCAGAGCGGGAGAGAAGCGGCAATCCAGAAGCCAGAGCAGCAGTAAATGTATCAGATTCTGTAGATTCTGCACTGGATATCTTTCATCTGGAAGAGGAGCCTACCAAGCGCCTGATGGATTTTTGTGAAAATTATCATGTATCTTTGGTGTGCCTGCTTTTGATGGGGCTTCGTACCTACTATCAGAAGATGAATGGAAATGAAGATGTATCTATCAATACGGCGATTGCGAGAAGAGCTACTTTGAAAGAGAAAAAATCCGGAGGAACCAGGATCCATTCGTTCCCATTCCGGACGATTATCTCGGAGGATAAGACGTTTTTAGAGGGAATTTATGCGATTCGTGATCTGCAAAATGAATATTTCCGTCATGCGAATTATGATCCGGTGGAATATTTTGCATACAGGGGTAAGAAATATCCGCATCCGGGCGGACAGACGTATGAACCGATGGCTTTGACGTATCAGCCGCTGACGCTTCGGGAGAAGGGGCTTGATAAGCTGGGGGATATTAAGTATAAGACGAAATGGTATCCCAACGGAGCGACGACACAGGCGATGTATCTGACGGTGATGCACAGGCCGGATGACAATGGACTGGACTTTAGTTTTGAGCATCAGGTGAAGGCGGTTAGCAGGGAGCAGTTGGAGTATTTGTATTATTACCTGTGTAAGATTATGTTTAAGGGGGCGGAGAACCCGAACTTGAAGATAGGGGATATTATGAGGCTGGTATGAGCCAGGATACTAGGTGGTGGCCTGTGTTAGCAGAAGAGTGTTTCATCATATTTTAATCAGGAGAAATAATTATGTTTGAGAGATTAGTGGAGATTATTTGTAATTATGTGGAAGTGGAACCAGAGGATGTGAAGGCGGAGTCTCGGTTTATGGAGGATTTGGGGTTTACTTCATTTGATTTTATGAGTATGTTGGGAGAGCTTGAGGATGCATTTGATGTGGAGATTGACCAGCAGGAGGTAACGGATATTCGGACAGTGCAGGAGGCTTTAGCGTATTTGGAAAAGTTGTCTGAGTGATAGGAGTGTGTGAGATGATTTGTAGTACAATCAGAGAGATACTGGTAAATGCAGAACGTCAGTTTGGTTCTGAGGATGCGATTCGGTATAAGGTGTCTAAGGACACCATTGAAGCAAAATCTTATACGGAGTTGAAACAGGATTCAGAGAGTTTTTCTTGTGTATTGCAGGCATTAGGAGCGCAGGGCAGCCATGTGGCGCTGACGGGGATGACTTCTTATTCTTGGATCATGTCTTATCTGGGAATTGTGGACAGTGGGAGTGTGGCAGTGCCTTTGGATGTGTCACTTCCTATGGAGGATATGTGTGAGTTGATCGACCGTTCGGATGCGGTGGTGCTTGTGGTGGATGAGATCCGTAAGGATGTGATGCTGGCAACGAGACAGCGTTGTCCAAAACTTCGGCATATTATCTCCATGCAGAAGACGGTGAGTGATGAGGAAGCGCTTTCTTTTGCCACGCTTTTAGAAGAGCATGCAGGAAGCTGTGCCTATGAGCCGAAACCGGAAGATCTGGCGACGATTATGTTTACTTCCGGGACTACCGGAAAGAGTAAGGGAGTGATGCTGACACACCGGAATCTGGCGGAAAATGCCACTTGCCTGGATATGAAATTCCCAAAGCGGACGGTGCTGCTTTCCGTCCTTCCTGTTCATCATGCATATTGCCTGAGCATGGATATTTTAAAAGGGCTTTCTCTTGGCAGTATTATCTGTATCAATGATTCCTTGATTCGTATGGCCAAAAATATTAAGTTGTTTCAGCCCAATGTGATCTTGATGGTGCCGTTGATGATTGAGACGATGGCGAAAAAGCTTCAGGAGGCTGCAGCGCTTCCGCCAGAGATTGTGAAAAGAGAGGTCTTTGGAGAGCAGTTCCATACGATCTGTAGCGGTGGTGCGTATATGCCGCCAGCTATGTTGGATCTGTTTGGAACATATGGCATTACAATCCTGCAAGGATATGGTATGACCGAGTGTGCGCCTGTGATTAGTACCACTGTAAGCTGGAATATCCGCAAAGGCTCTGTGGGACAGTTAATGCCTAATTGCGAGGCAAAAGTGGTGGATGAAGAGCTGTGGGTTCGTGGCAGCAGCGTGATGCAGGGGTATTACCAGATGCCAAAAGAGACCGAGGAGACGTTGGTGGATGGCTGGCTTCGGACCGGAGATCTCGGATATGTGGATGAAGAAGGCTTTGTCTACCTGACTGGAAGAAAGAAAAACTTAATCATCACTAAAAATGGGGAAAATGTCTCACCTGAGGAGCTGGAAAATCGCTTATCAGAATCCCCGCTGGTACAAGAAGTCATAGTCCGCGAAAGCGAAGGCGTGATCGAAGCAGAGATCTTCCCAGATGCAGAGTATGTAGAGAAAAAAGGCATTGAAGATCAAAGAGCAGCTTTACAGGAACTGATCGATGACTGGAACAAAAGTGCACCAGCCTATAAAAAGATCTATCGCCTAAAAGTGCGGGAGACCGAATTTGCCAAGACGCCTTCAAAAAAGATTAAGAGATATTAAATGTTGGATTCAAAAAGCAACCTATCATGGTTGCTTTTTTGTTGCCCATACATGTTCAAATTCCTCCTTGCTAATTAGATAAGCCTGCAATTCCTCCCCCCACACATGGGCATTGAGTTCTTCCACCGTCGGGATTGGTGTGATCTCGATCGCCTCGGCATAGAGATCGTCGATATTTTTAGTGGTTCCATCCCGGAAAATATCAATAGATCGCATGGCAAGTCGTTCCTTATCCACCTTTACTTCATAGAGTATGATCACGGGTTCTTCTTTTAGTTCGTGTTCCCAAAACAATTTGATATATTCCATAAACACTCCTTTTTGGTATCTGCTTTTTAATTATTATACTGGAAATTACGGATAAAAGCAATATTTCAAAGAGACGCTCTGCTTCGTAAAAAATTTATAAAAAAATATATATTTTCACTGGAAAATATGGTGAATATGTAGTATACTGAAACAGGTATTAAATATAAAGCTGACTTATTTGCTGACTGTTATTTTTTTGCAAAGTGCAGAGGCAAAAAGAAGGACAAAGGCGGATAGGTATAAGTTTTGTAAATCAACTAGATAAGGAAGGTGAGCAATTGGAAAACTATACTAAGTATAAGTTGAAAAGTAACGACGAACTGGTGTCCTTATTGGCCGGTAAGGATAATCTGTTCATTGTTGCCTGCAACAAGTGCTTCAAGGAATTTGAAACCGTTGACGAACCAGAGTGCGGTGAGCTTGAGAAGATCGCTTTAGAGCAGGGAAAGAAGATCACAGGCACTGCTAGGGTTGACTTTTTGTGCAATAAGACACAGACCGAGAAGAAATTACAGGATATGATCCCGGAAGGGACCGAGAATATCCTTGTGATCTCCTGTGGTCTGGGTATCCAGACTGTTGCAGATCTGGCAGGAAAACCTGTATATGCGGCCAGCAATTCTCTGAATTATACAGGACATCATGGCATGGCTCTGACCAAGAAGAGCTGTGATGCATGTGCA
This sequence comes from uncultured Lachnospiraceae bacterium, assembly GCA_910585995.1. Taxonomy (GTDB): domain Bacteria; phylum Bacillota; class Clostridia; order Lachnospirales; family Lachnospiraceae; genus Hominiventricola. The sequence continues at coordinate 3,324 of CAJUGG010000044.1, read as the reverse complement.
CAGTGTTATCTGAACGTAACCGGCGGTATCTGCCCCATCGTGGACTGCTCTAAGAGCTTAGTGAACGGACAGTGCGGCGGTGCAAAGAACGGAAAATGTGAAGTAGACCCCAATAAAGACTGTGCATGGGAGAAGATCTATAGGAGACTGGAAAAACAAGGCCGTCTCTCCGAATTTTTAAATCAGCCCATCCAGCTTAGAGATTACTCAAAGGTGGATTTCGAGTTTGTGAACGAATATGTAAAATCCATCCGTGAGAACAGACTTGAGGGTTATTATGGCGGTGTTCATCCTTCAGAGCGTAAAGAATATACGGAACATATTGCATTACAGAGATTCCCGGATCCCGATACCGTAGTGATTCCTCTGTCGATGCATGCAGGTGCTCCGGCTGATCCAATCGTACAAGTGGGTGATACGGTTAAAGTTGGACAGAAGATCGGCGAGTCTGCTGGCTTTATCAGCAGCCCAGTACATTCGAGCGTCAGCGGAACCGTAACGGCCATTGAGAACCACAAACATGCCACAAGAGGCGAATGTCTGTCCGTTGTGATCAAATCCGATGGAAAAAATACTCTGCACGAATCTATTAAGCCAAACAAAGACCTTGACAGCCTGACTCCAGATGAGATTATCGAGATTGTCCGTGAGAGCGGAATCGTCGGCATGGGCGGCGCTGGGTTCCCAACTTCTGTAAAATTAAAACCCAACAAGCCAATCGATGCGGTACTGCTCAATGGCTGTGAATGTGAGCCTCTTTTGACCGCAGACCACAGGGTGCTTTTGGAATTTGCAGATGATGTTGTCTTTGGCCTTAAGGCAATTGTCAAGACGGTAGATGCGAAAAAAGGTATTATCGTGATTGAGGACAATAAGCCGGATGCGATTGAGCTGTTACAGGCGAAGACCGCAGATCTTGACAATATCGAAGTGGTCGTGGCAAAGACCAAATACCCGCAGGGTGCTGAGAAGATGCTTATTAAGCGCGTGATGGGAAGACAGGTGCCAAGAGGCGGTCTGCCAGCAGATGTAGGCGCTGTTGTAAGCAATATCAGTACCACAAAAGCCATCGCTGATGCCATCCAAAAAGGAATGCCGTTAGTGGAGCGTGTGGTAACTGTTACAGGTGAGAACCTGAAAAAACCTGGCAATTATATCGTGAAGATCGGTACGAATACCAAAGAACTCATCGATTACTGTGGCGGCATCACAGGCGATGATGTGACGGTTAAGGCAGGCGGACCAATGATGGGATTCATCCTTCCGGATGTCAATGTACCAATTATGAAAGGTTCCAATGGTATCATTGCCATTGACACCGACCATACGGTAGAGCAGCCATGTATCAAGTGCGGACGCTGTATGGATGTCTGTCCGATGGAACTGTCTCCTCTGTATTTCGCAAAATATGCGGATGAAGAGAACTGGCAGGGCGCAAAGGATATGAATATCATGGATTGTATCGAGTGCAGATGCTGTGAATATATCTGCTCCTCCAAGATCCCATTAGTCACCAAGATCAAAGCCGGCAAAAATGCAGTAAGGGGGATGAAGTGATATGCTAATTACCCAATTAAAATCTAAGGAAACGATCACATCACTGGTGGACGGAAAAAAAGTTTTCATAATTAACTGCCAGGGATGTAAGGAAGTTCATTTCCCGGAAAAAGAAGCTGCAGAACTCCAGAAGGAACTAAAAGCTACCGGGAAGGTGACTGGAATTATAACAACGGATTATGTATGTAATCCGGACAATATGAAGCTGCGTCTTGAGAAGCATATGGGCGAGATCAAAGAAGCAGAGATGGTACTTGTATTCTCCTGTGGTGTCGGCGTACAGACAATCGCCGAGTATCTGGATGACAAGATGGTATGCGCAGCTTGCGATTCCTGCCGTCTGCCAGGTTTCCAGGGCGTGACACCGCTTGAGTACGACTGCGGTCAGTGCGGCGAATGTTATCTGAATCTGACCGGAGGAATCTGCCCGATCACAGCCTGTTCCAAGAGCCTGTTAAACGGCCAGTGTGGCGGCGCGAAGAACGGCAAATGCGAAGTGGATCCCAATATGGAATGTGGCTGGGAGCGTATCTACAGACGCCTTGAGAAGATTGGACGTCTGGATGCATTAAAGAGTCCAGTACAAATACGCAATTACGCAACGGATGATGAAGTCTAAGTAAGGCAAATGTTAAAAATTATAATGATTGGAGCGATATATAATGAAAATTACTGAGTTATTTGAACGTGGCGAATTTGTAGTGTCTGCGGAAGTAGGCCCGCCCAAAGGAATCCATATTGAAAATTTAATTGAAGAAGCAAAGACTTACTTAAGCGGCGTTACAGCGGTGAACGTGACAGATAATCAGTCTTCCGTTATGCGTCTTGGTTCTTTGGCAACCTGTAAAGCACTCAAAGATGCAGGACTTCTTCCGATCTATCAGTTGACCTGCCGCGACAGAAACCGTATCGCACTGCAGTCTGATCTGTTAAGTGCAGCGATGCTGGGCATTGACAACGTATTAGTTCTGACCGGAGATCATATCAAATTAGGTGATCATAAGCAGGCAAAACCAGTATTTGATCTGGATTCTGTTTCTTTGCTTCACACTGTATGCAAGCTGGAAGAGGGCGAAGATCTTGGCGGAAACAAGTTAGTTGGCGAGCCTCCTAAATTTGCAAAAGGTGCTGTGGTATCCCCATGTAGCGATTCTGTGGATTCTCAGCTGGCAAAGATGGAGCGTAAAGTGCGCGCTGGTGCAGAGTATTTTCAGACACAGGCAGTCTACGAGCCGGAGAAATTTATCAAATTCATGGAAAAAGCAAAACAGTTTGGCAAACCAGTGCAGCTTGGCATCGTAATTCCAAAATCTGCTGGTATGGCAAAATACATGAATGACAATGTGGCTGGTATCCATGTTCCTCAGGAGATGATCGACGAACTGAAGGCAGACAAGGAAAAGACCAAAGCTGGCATCACGGGCGTGGAGATCGCTGCTCGTATTATCAAAGAGTGTAAGCCATATTGCCAGGGTGTACATATTATGGCACTTGGATGGGAGTCCAAAGTACCGGATCTTTTAAAGCAGGCTGGCATCTAAGAACCCTATAAAATAAGAGTTCATATGAAAAATAGCTGATTTTATCGGAGTTTATGAGTTTTAAACCATAAACTCCGATTTTTTGTTGAAAATATACAAAAATTCACTTGCTGAAAATCCCCCCATGGGGTATAATACAAACAAAAGTGTTAAAAAATTAGCATTTTCAAAAAAAGGAGGTAGGTAAATGCACGTAACCAACGAAGAGCACAGCCATTGTGGCGGG
>CAJUGG010000043.1 GCA_910585995.1 uncultured Lachnospiraceae bacterium | reverse complement strand
TGAACAAATGCTGGAAGATTCGTTAAAAACTATCAGAACAGGAGAGGTCGTAGAGGGAACGGTAATTGATGTCAAAGAAGACGAGATTATCTTGAATATAGGCTATAAGTCAGACGGTATCGTAACCAGAAATGAATATACGAATATTTCCAATGCTGACCTTACCACAATGGTTTCTGTAGGAGACCAGATGGAAGTCAAGGTTCTGAAAGTCAATGACGGAGAAGGCCAGGTACAGCTGTCATACAGAAGAGTGGCAGCAGAGAGAGGCTCTAAGAGACTCGAAGAAGCATTTGAGAACAAAGAAGTGCTGACTGCAAAGGTCGCACAGGTATTAGACGGCGGTTTAAGCGTAGTAGTGGATGAGAGCAGAATCTTTATCCCGGCAAGCCTGGTATCGGATACGTATGAGAAGAACCTTAGCAAATACGCAGACCAGGAGATTGAATTTGTCATCACCGAGTTCAATCCCAAGAGAAGAAGGATTATCGGTGATCGCAAGCAGTTGTTGGTAGCCAGAAAAGCAGAGCTGCAAAAAGCATTGTTTGAGCGGATCCATGAGGGTGATGTTGTAGAAGGAATTGTTAAAAATGTAACAGACTTTGGTGCATTTGTGGATTTGGGCGGTGCCGACGGCCTGCTGCACATCTCAGAGATGTCCTGGGGACGGGTGGACCATCCAAAGAAGATGTTTAAAGTAGGCGATAAGCTGAATGTGCTGATTAAGGAGATCAAGGATACCAAGATTGCCTTGAGCCTGAAGTTTGATGATGCCAATCCATGGCTGACCGCAGATGAGAAATATGCTGTGGGTAATATTATTGAAGGTACGGTTGCACGTATGACCGATTTCGGCGCATTTGTAGAGTTGGAGCCGGGTGTAGACGCATTACTTCATGTATCTCAGATCTCGCGGGAGCATGTGGACAAACCGGCGGATGTTTTGAAGGTTGGACAGGTGATCACTGCAAAAGTAGTAGATTTCAACGGTGAGGACAAGAAGATCAGCCTGAGCATGAAAGTCCTGGAAAACTCCATGGATATGGAATACGAGGACACAGACGAATAATACAAAATGTTATAGGACAAATCAGAGGACATACGAAGCAATTCGTATGTCCTCTGTTGGCTTAAAAGGATTGTCCAATTTTTCACAAGTTTTTATAAGGATAACGATCCGGGCAACCGGAATCATATAAGAAAGAGGGGTTCTTATGGCTACTTTAACATTTAAGGGTGGTGTACATCCTTATGACGGCAAGGAACTGTCCAAAGACAAAGCGATTGTTCCATACCAGCCGAAGAAAGATCTGATCTATCCGCTTTCCCAGCACATTGGCGCTCCGGCAGCTCCTGTCGTGGCAAAAGGCGACCGGGTACTGGTAGGACAGAAGATTGCGGAGGCAGGAGGATTTGTGTCTTCACCGATCTATGCTTCGGTATCAGGCACTGTAAAGGCGATTGAGCCGCATTTTGTATCCACAGGTGCTAAGGTAAATTCGATTGTGGTGGAAAATGACGGCCTGTATGAGGAAGCGCCGGGGCTTCCGATCAAACCATTTGAAGAGATGTCCAGAGAAGATATCATTGGCATCATCAAAGAAGCAGGTGTGGTCGGCATGGGCGGTGCAGGTTTCCCGACACATGTAAAACTGTCTCCCAAGGAGCCGGATAAGATCGACTATGTGCTGGTAAACTGTGCAGAGTGCGAACCATATCTGACTTCCGATTACCGGATCATGTTGGAGCGCCCGGAAAAAGTGGTGGGCGGCTTAAAAGTGGTGTTGGAGCTGTTTGGCAATGCGCAGGGATGTATCTGTATCGAGGACAACAAACCGGAAGCCATTACCATCATGCAGAAGGCATGTGCCAATGAGACACGGATTCAGGTAAAAGTACTAAAGACAAAATACCCACAAGGTGCAGAGCGTATGCTGATTCATGCGGTGACAGGACGGGATCTCAACTCTACTATGCTTCCTGCAGATCTGGGCTGTGTGGTGGACAACTGTGACACCATCACGTCGATCTATGACGCTGTGATCCTTGGAAAGCCTCTGATCTCCCGCGTAGTGACCATCTCCGGTGAAGCCATCGCCAATCCATCCAATTTTGAGAGCAGAATGGGAACCAATGTGATGGAGTTAATCGAAGCAGCAGGCGGTTTTAAGACTGAAGAGAAAAAGGTGATCTCCGGTGGGCCTATGATGGGATTTGCCATGTTTGACCTGGAAGTCCCCACCACTAAGACCACATCCGCGATTACCTGTCTGGCATCCGATGCCGTATCCGAATCTCCAACCACAGCCTGTATTAACTGTGGACGCTGTGTGGCTGCCTGTGATGAGGGGCTAATCCCGGCGAGACTGGCGCAGTTTTCTGAGAAGTTTAATTTGGAGGCATTCCAAAAGTGGCATGGAATGGAATGTGTGGAATGTGGATGCTGCAGTTATGTCTGTCCGGCTAAACGGCCGCTGGCACAGATGATTAAAAATGTAAGACGTATGGTTATGGCAAATCGTAAGAAATAATAGAAAAAAGAAAGAGGTGAGACGTGTGAGTGATTTAAGAAAGGTATCTTCATCACCGCATATCAGAGATAAAGCGACCAGTTCCAATATTATGCGGGATGTGTCGATTGCACTTGTGCCGGCAGCAGCTTTTGGCGTAGTCCATTTTGGAATCAATGCGTTGCTTATTATTCTGCTGTCCGTTGTATCCTGTGTGGCAACAGAATATATCTATGAGAAATTGATGCACAAGCCTGTAACGATTATGGATTTTAGCGCCGTAGTAACGGGACTTTTACTGGCTATGAACCTTCCGGTCAGTGCTGTCTGGTGGATGCCGGTACTTGGCGGAATCTTTGCGATTCTGGTAGTGAAGCAACTGTTTGGCGGATTGGGACAGAATTTTATGAATCCGGCTCTGGGAGCAAGATGTTTTCTGATGATCTCCTTTGCAGGGCGGATGACCAATTATACATATGACGCAGTCACCGGTGCGACGCCCCTTGCGGTATTACGAGAGGGCGGCAGTGTGGATGCGCTTCAGATGATTATCGGAAATACCGCCGGTATGATCGGTGAGACTTCTGTCATCGCCATCGTGATCGGCGCCGCATACCTTCTGTGGAAGGGCGTGATTGATCTGAAGATTCCAGGAACCTATCTTTTGACCTTTTTGGTCTTTATGATTCTGTTTGGAGGACATGGGCTGGACAGCACCTATCTGGTGGCACAGTTAGCCGGCGGCGGCCTGATGCTGGGCGCCTGGTTTATGGCTACCGACTATGTAACCAGTCCGATTACACCATATGGACAGATCGTATATGGTGTGATCTTAGGTATCTTGACGGGGATATTCCGGTGTTTTGGAGCCTCTCCGGAGGGAGTATCCTATGCGATTATCTTCTCGAACCTGTTGGTTCCGCTCATTGAAAAATTCACCGTTCCGTTGGCATTTGGTAAAGTGAAAGCAAAAGGGGGTCAGAAAGCATGAATAAGATTATGAAAAATACCATGATCCTGACCGCAATCACGCTGGTATCAGGACTTCTTCTGGGATTTGTGCATGAGCTGACGGCAGCTCCTATTGCAGAACAGGAAGCCTTGGCAAAGGCAACGGCCTATGCAGAAGTATTTCCAGGGGCAGAAAATTTTCAGGTGCTCGAAGACACTTCCGAAGTGGAAGCATATCTAACGGAGCAGGGCTATGAGATGATGGAGGTCAATGAGATCGCAGAAGCCATGGACGGCTCTGGTGCCGTGATTGGCCATGTATTCAATCTGACCACGCCGGAAGGCTACGGCGGCAATATCCAGATGACCGTGGGCGTGCAGAACGATATGACCATGCTTGGCATCTCCTTTTTGTCCATCAGTGAGACTGCAGGTCTTGGCATGAACGCGGATACCGCAGACTGGAAAGCACAGTTTGCAGGCATCCAGGCGGATGAGATCGTCTATACCAAATCCGGCAAATCGGCGCCGAATGAGATCGATGCAGTCAGCAGTGCAACAATTACGACGAAAGCCGTCACAAAGGCAGTCAATGCAGCGCTTTGTGCAGCTTCGCATTATGCTGAGTAAAGGGGGCGTACATAGTGAATTCAGCAGGTGAACGTTTATATAACGGTATTATCAAAGAAAACCCGACATTTGTCATGATGCTGGGCATGTGTCCGACGCTTGCCGTTACCACAAGCGCGATCAACGGGCTGGGCATGGGCCTTACCACCATGGTAATCTTAGCCATGTCCAATCTGATTATATCCATGCTTCGAAAAGTGATCCCAGATGATGTGCGTGTACCGGCTTTTATCGTGATCGTGGCATCTTTTGTAACGATTGTACAGTTTTTGCTTCAGGCTTATATCCCTACCCTGAATGCCAGTTTGGGCCTGTATATACCGCTGATCGTGGTAAACTGTATTATATTAGGCCGCGCAGAGGCATATGCTTCTAAAAATCCCATGATTGCCTCGTTATTTGACGGTATCGGCATGGGCCTTGGCTTTACTCTGGGTCTGACCTCCATTGGTCTGGTCCGTGAGTTAATCGGTTCCGGAAAGATCTTTGGCATGGCAGTGATGCCGGCGTCCTATGAGCCAGTGTCGATATTTGTCATGGCACCTGGTGCATTCTTTGTCTTAGCGCTTCTGACCGGGATTCAGAACAAAGTGAAGCTCAATATGGCAAAGAAGGGCAAAGATGTATCAAAGATTCAGAGCGGATGCAATGCAGACTGCGCTTCCTGCGGTTCCAAATGCAGCAACGCAAAAGAATAGGGGGTAGAGACATATGAAAGATTTATTGATAATTGCCATCGGGTCTGCCCTGGTAAATAACGTGGTATTAAGCCAGTTTTTAGGAATCTGCCCATTCTTAGGCGTATCTAAAAAAGTAGAGACCGCAGCCGGCATGGGAGCAGCCGTGATCTTCGTCATCACACTGGCATCATTTGTAACCAGCGTCATTGACAAACTGTTATTAATCCCACTGAACATGACCTATTTACAGACCATTGTATTTATTCTGGTCATTGCCTGTCTGGTACAGTTTGTAGAGATGTTCTTAAAAAAGAGCATGCAGTCTCTCTACCAGGCACTTGGCGTCTACCTTCCGCTGATCACCACCAACTGTGCAGTCTTAGGTGTGGCACTGACCAACGCAACCAAAGGATACAGCATCCTGACAAGCACTGTGAACGGCTTTGCAGTAGCTACCGGATTTACCATATCCATCATCCTGTTAGCGGGCATCCGAGAAAAGCTGGAGTACAACGACATCTCCCCAGCTCTCAAAGGCTCTCCTATCGTACTAGTGACCGCAGGACTGATGGCGATCGCATTTTGCGGATTTTCAGGTATTATCTAAGCGAAACAGAAACTTTAAAATCAGCATCTGCTTAGAAAATGCCCGGAACGAAGTCGGAATGCGAAGCAGTCAGACTTTGTTCCAGATGAGGGGGCATTTTCTAAGCGGATGCGGAACTTCAATAAGAGGTGTAAAATGAGTGTAGTTGGAATGGTCATCGCTACGGTCATCGTAGGCGGTGTAGGTATATTCATTGGGCTGTTCCTTGGGGCGGCCGGTGAAAAATTTGCGGTAGAAGTGGATGAAAAAGAAGTTGCCGTAAGAGAATGTCTTCCAGGAAACAACTGCGGCGGCTGCGGCTATGCCGGCTGTGATGGCTTAGCAGCAGCGATTGCCAAAGGAGAGGCCCCCGTCAACGGATGTCCGGTCGGCGGAGCAGCAGTAGGCGCTAAGATCGGCGCAATCATGGGCGTAGAAGCCGATGCAGGCGTTCGCAAAGTAGCCTTTGTAAAATGTGCAGGAACCTGTGATCTTGCACCCAAAAATTACGAATACACCGGTGCAGACGACTGCCGGTTTGTAAGCATGATGCAAAATGGCGGTGACAAAATCTGTACTTTCGGTTGTCTTGGCTATGGCGCCTGCGTAAAAGAATGTCAATTTGATGCCATACATATCATAAACGGCGTAGCCGTCGTAGACCCCGATGCCTGCAAAGCCTGCGGCAAATGCATCAGCGCATGCCCGAAAAAGCTAATCGAACTCGTACCCGTAAGTGGCGTATCCTACGTACAGTGCAACTCCAGAGACAAAGGAAAAGACGTAACCAAAGCATGCAAAGCCGGCTGTATCGGCTGCATGAAGTGTGCCAAAAACTGTGAAGCCGGAGCCATCACCGTAGAAGGCAATCTGGCCCACGTAGACTATGATAAATGCACCGGCTGCGGCAAGTGTGTAGAAGAATGTCCACGCAAAATCATAAAACAATAAAACACATAACCCAAAGCCACCAGTGAAAGTGCCGGCCAGACAGCCCCCACTTAATCACTACCCAGGTGAGGACGCGGACCGGGTGATCTGGTCTTACCACTAATTGTGCTGTGTAGATTGGAGCGGACAGTCCGGTTATTTTGTACGCCGCAGGCGGACACTTGTGTCCGAATGAGGCGCACAAAATGGCCGGACTGTCCGATACATTCTATGCAGACATTAGTGGTAAGGCCAGATCACCCGGTCCGCGTCCTCACCGTCCTCTCCTCCTTGTAAAGTCCCCCAATCTGTGATACACTATATCAGTATAAAAGAAAACCGCACTAACAAAGGAAAACAATAGATGATCGGAACCATTGTAAATACCTGCACCATCCTGACTGGAAGCATCATCGGCAGCATTTTCAAAAAAGGCATCCAGGAAAACCAGCAAAAAGCCCTCTTCACCGCCATGGGCCTGGCTGCGACCGGCCTTGGCATCAATGCCGTAGTCCAGAACATGCCCAAAAGCAACTACCCCGTCCTCTTTATCGTAAGCCTAGCCTTAGGAAGCCTCCTGGGAACCTGGATAGATCTCGACGATAAATTTCAAAAACTAACCCAAAGACTATCCGTCGGACAACTAAGCCAAGGACTCTCCACCGGTATCCTCTTGTTTTGTATCGGAACACTCTCCATCCTGGGACCCATACAAAGCGCGCTAAATCATGACCATACCTATCTTTTTACCAACGCCACGCTGGATCTTGTCACTTCTATGGTGCTCGCATCCACCTATGGCATCGGGATGGTACTGACAGCACCCGTACTCTTTTGCTGGCAAGGAAGCATCTATGGATTGGCACTTCTTTTGGGAAATTTTATGACAACAGATATGATGACCGAACTGTCCATAGTAGGAGGATTCCTAATCGCCAGCTCCGGACTTTCCATCTTACAAATCAAAGACTGCAAGACAATGAATATGCTGCCGTCGCTTGTGATTCCCGTGATATTTTGCTGGATTACAGGGATGGTATAAAGAGAGGAAAAGAGTTATGATACATATAAGAACATTGCAGTTGGGAGACCTCAAAAGATATGATTGGGCAGCATATTTTAGAGAGAACGCTCACAGACAGCCCGTGATTGAATTTACCACAGAACATTATCTGACAGAAAAAGAAAAAAAGCTGATCTTTCCGTCTATGAGACTCTTTCAGGCAGGAGAAGCTTCCGAAGGAACCCATCTGATAAAGACCGTAGAACAATATGTCAAAAAAAGCCAGGATACTGCCTATCTGGAAGCTATGAAATGGTTCATCGCTGAAGAGAACAGACATTCGTATTTTCTGACCAGATATATGGAGTATTATGGAATAAAACCCCGCAAAAAGATCTGGCTTGATGACTGCTTTCGAAATCTTCGAAAACTTGGAGGACTAAGAGGGGAAGTCATCGTGCTGGTGACTGCGGAGATGATCGCTCTGTCCTATTATCAGGCTCTTTCGGCATGTACCCATTCCCTGGTGTTAAAGAGAATCTGCCGTCAGATGCTCCATGATGAACTGCGGCATCTGGCCTTTCAGTCCCATACTTTGTACAAATTAAAAAGCAATGCTCCACAGGAGGTGTATCGAATAGTTCTGATGCAGATGACCATCTGGGCCGTGTGGCCCTGGCTTAAAAAGGTACTAAGAGCAGGCGGATATTCTTATTGGTATTTTTACAGAGAAAGTATGCGCTATCTTAGACAATCCATGCGGATTGCCCGCTATGGAAATGTGTAAAAAGGGGGAGAGAAGATGACCATATTTACTGTATTTTGTCAGATGCTGTCCCTGCTGATTATGATTGGAAGCGGATATATTGTTGCCAAAAAGAAGATGATTGATGACCATGCCAACAGCCAACTCTCAGAGGTCATTGTAAAATTGCTCAATCCACTTCTGTTTTTCTCCAGTGCAGCTAATTCGGTAGGGCTGATTCCTCTTGACACTGTGGGGCTGACGGCTCTGATCGCAGTGGGGATGTTTGTGATCTTTATTTTGGCAGGAATCCTGCTGGCACCATTTTTTGACACGGATCCAGACCAGAGAAAGATCTTTCAGATGATGTTTATCTTCTCCAATCTGGGATTTATCGGGATTCCTGTGGTCAGCAGTATCTTAGGTCCAGAATATGTAGTGTATGTGACCGAATTTCTGCTGGTGTATAATTTGGTCTTTTATACCTATGGAGTAGCGGTAATGGACGGATGCTTTACTATAGAATCTGTAAAAGCGATGGTGAATCCAGGTACTGTTTGCAGCCTGCTGGCGATTATCGTCATCGTCTTTGAAATCCAGATTCCGGAATTTATCAAGACCGCCATCACCTATTTAGGCAATGCAGCTTCTCCCCTGGCCCTGATCTTAGTGGGATTTACCCTAGCGCAATCCGACCTGAAGAAGATCTTTGGAGAACCGAGATTATACATATTTTCACTGATTAAACTTTTGATCTTACCGCTTTTGATGCTGCCTCTGCTTCACATGGTGACGAAAGATCCGGCCCTGATTTCCGTATGTATGGTCCTCTTTGCCATGCCTACCGGCAACATGCCGCTGATGCTGGGCAACCAAAGAGGCATCGACGGAAGCACCTGCAGCGCCTCGATTATCCTGACTACGATTTTGTGCGTGTTTACGGTTCCTGTAGTGGTGGCCGTAGTGGGATAATCACTCATATGTCAGGAACAAAATAGAAAAAATATCATTAGACATACGAGACAGGATACGGTATAATATGAGCGTAGCAGATTGTGGATGCATAGTTTGTTGCGCGTATATTTTTTAAAGGAGTTTTAGCATGTTTAAGCAGACAAAGAGATTTTTATTGGCAAGTATGAGCTGCCTGATTGTGCTGTGCGTATTGATATTTTTATGGGTTGGGTCAACGATGGACGACAAAAGTGAGGACGCAGTCAGTGACATTGGACGGATTTATATGTCCGAGATGAGCAGGCAGCTTCAGGAAAAGTTTAGTGCGATTATTGATCTGCGTCTGTCGCAGATGGAAGGCATTGTGCTTAGAACTTCGCCTCAAAAAGTCAGCTATGGCCAGGAGCTGATCGATGAATTAGCCCTAAGTGCTGAGATCCGTGGATTTTCCTATCTGGGACTCTATACAGATGATGGGGAATATGAGACCATCTATGGAGAACCAATCGTGCCTTTTAGTCAGGAAGAATTTACAGATGTATTAAAAAATGAAGAGAAAAAAGTAACCAGCGGCTATAACCAGGTAGAGGAGCGTTTTTTGTTGCTGGCGCTGGATGCAAAATATCCGATGAAAGAAGGGAAGACCAGCAGTGTAATGGTGGCAGGGCTTCCCATGGAGTATCTGAATACGGCGTTGGTGTTGGAAGAAGACGATTCTATGGTCTATTATCATATTATCCGTCAGGACGGCTCATTTGTGATCCGAAGCGGAGATGCTTACAGGGATAATTATTTCAGCCGCATTATCGAGATGTTTTCAGGACATGACGAAAAGACCTCGGAGCAATATGCAAAAGAATTAAAAGAAGCCATGGATCAGAATAGAAATTATTCTGCACTTTTACAGGTAGATGGGGTGCGGCGTCATCTGTATTGCTCTGCCCTTCCGTCTTCGGAGTGGTATCTGGTGGCAGTGATGCCATATGGTGTGCTGGATGATGCTCTGAGCCGTCTGGAGAACGAGAGACAGTATACTATTCTTGGAGCCTGCAGTGTGATATTAGCGGCAATGTTGCTGATCTTTGTGCTGTATTACAGACTGTCACAGCAGCAGCTAAAAGAGCTGAATCAGGCCAGAAGAGAGGCAATACAGGCCAATAAAGCCAAGAGTGAATTTTTGTCCAATATGAGTCATGATATCCGTACTCCGATGAATGGCATTGTGGGTATGACGGCGATTGCCATGGCTAATATCGAGGACATCGACCGTGTCAAAGATTGTCTTGGGAAGATCACGCTGTCCAGCAAACACTTGCTGGGTCTGATTAATGATGTGCTGGACATGTCCAAGATCGAGAGCGGCAAGCTGTCTCTGAATCTGAATCAGGTATCTTTGCATGAGACGATGGACAGTATTGTCAATATTATCAAACCGCAGATTGAGGCGAGAAAACAGCATTTTGATATCTTTATTCAAAATATTCAGACAGAAGAAGTCTACTGTGATAACGTACGTCTGAACCAGATCCTGATTAACCTGTTGTCCAACGCCATCAAATTTACCCCAGAGGACGGAACAATCAATGTCTATCTAAGTCAGGAATCTTCTTCCTTAGGTTCGAACTATGTGCAGTGTCATTTCCGCGTAAAAGACAGCGGGATCGGGATGACGAAAGAGTTCCAAGAGCATATCTTCGATACCTTTACCAGAGAGCAGAGTGCACAGGTGGAGAAGATCGAGGGAACTGGCCTTGGCATGGCGATCACCAAATGTATTGTGGATGCTATGGGCGGTTCGATTGCTCTTGAGAGTGAACCTGAAAAAGGCAGTGAGTTCCATGTGATTGTGGATCTGGAAAAGGCAGTAATGAAAGAAGAGGATATGATTCTGCCGCCGTGGAGGATGCTGGTGGTGGATAACAATAAAGACCTCTGCCTGAGTGCAGTATCTGTCTTAAAAGAGATTGGCATCGATGCAGAATGGGCACTGAGCGGGCCGGATGCCATCGAGAAAGTCAAAAAGCGCCATCAGGAAAGGAATAATTATGAGATTATTCTCCTGGACTGGAAGATGCCGGGAATGGATGGATTAGAGACGGCTAAGGAGATACGAAAGCATCTGGGTGATGAAGTGCCGATTCTGATTATCTCCGCATATGACTGGAGCGATATCGAAAAAGAAGCATTAGAAGTGGGGATTCATGGATTTATCTCCAAGCCTTTGTTTAAGTCCAATCTCTTTGTGGGACTGAGGCATTATATTATGGGACAAGAGGACGAAGAGGATACCGAAGAGATCAATATCGAGCAATTTGCAGGAAAACGAATCCTTCTGTCAGAAGATAACGACCTCAATTGGGAGATCGCAGAAGATATTCTTTCAGAAGCCGGATTTGAACTGGAACGGGCAGAAAATGGCAAAGTGTGTGTGGAAAAATTCAGCCAGTCCAAAGAGGGCTATTATGATCTGATCCTGATGGATATACGGATGCCGGTGATGAGCGGATATGAAGCCGCAGAACAGATTCGTAAGCTGAATCGAAAGGATGTTGATCTGCCGATTATTGCCATGACAGCAGATGCTTTTTCCGAGGATATTGAACACTGCAAAAAGTGTGGGATGAATGAACATGTATCCAAACCTATTGATGTGGACCGGCTGATTCAGATCTTGAAAAAATATTTGAAACAATAGAGATAAACCTATTGTCATAAATAAAAAAGGAGATGATCGGATTGCTGCTTAAAGTGACATATACGACAAGACCAGGGATGCGGGAAGCGTTTTTGGAGGAGATCCTGAAAAAAGGGATTGACCAGAAGGTGCGTGAGGAAGAAGGGTGCCTTTGCTATGTATACTATTGCGCGCTGCAGCAGGAGAATGAGGTGCTTCTTATGGAAGAATGGGAATCTGAAGAGCACCAGAAGAGGCATATGGAGCAGGCGCATATGGAAGATTTGAAGGAACTTAAGAATCGGTATGTGTTGGACACAAAGATTGAGAAAATGCAGAGGATATAGACAGGAGGAGGATTTCTGCATTGGGCGATGACATGAGAAATATTGTGAAAAAAATAGCATTCTTCCAGGAGGAGCTTAAAAAGATGCCTCCAAAAAAAGAGATACAAAAGACAGACAGAAAGGAGTTTACGCTGCTGCTTAGCGGGATATCTGCCTGCAGGAAGATCCCAGGGATCTTAAGACATATGGGATACCAGTGCCTGTACCACTGCGAGCGGGAGGCAGATATCAGACAGGCGAGAAGCCATCTGAGAGAGTTGTATGGGATCTGTGACAGAGAATCTTTGCAGGCAGCACTTTTAAAGACATTTTCGGACAGTGAGCGGTACAGGTACTATATGACATTTTGGGCAGGAGCGCCGCTGTTTGATTTGGAGAAGCTTGGAAAAAAGTTAAAAGAGCTGTTTCTCAGGCAGATGGAGATGGCCAGGCATTTCTATCCGATCTTGAGAGAGAAAGGCTTTTATGCCTGGGATATCAATGAGAAAGTGGGTCTTTGCAGAAAAGCAGTGGCATGTGGACTGATCTCAGAGGAAGATTTTTGGGATATGACAGACCCCTGGGTACGCCAGGCACAGGTATTTTATCACTCTTGGCAGGAGTATGCCATCAGTTGTCTGTGTGGGGCGGTCTTTTTTATGCGAAGAGAAGAAAAGGGACTGGAGAAATTTCTGGATCTGAATCTGAATCTGGTACGCCAGTTGTTTGAGAGAGACGGGGCATGGGAAAGTCATGCCTGGTATGAGCCAAAAGAACGGGAATGGGCAGAGCTTTTGGAGATGGATGTGCAGCAGACATGTCTGGCTACCAATCGGGTGCTGGAAGAAGGAAAGGTTGGCTATATCTACCGGGAACAGCCGGCGGATGATTTTTCTGATTGTGGGTGGCGTATCCTTGCAGGGGACGAGCCAGAGGATTATCTCGCAGATGGGCAGCATATAGAACTCTGCAGTTTTAACCAGATCTGTAATCTGGACCCTTCCATTATGGCGTATTTTAATGCAGGATACGGGAAAGCATATGAGAAGACAGAAGCCGGCTGGACAGAGGCGGCATCCTGATCTTTGGAAAGGAGATACGGATGGAATTATTGACGATCATGCAGCACAGGCGCAGTGTGCGCAGTTATACCAAGGAGTCCGTGAGCGCAGAGCAGATGGAGAAGATCTTGCAGGCAGGGCTTTTGTCGGCCTCAGGCAGGGCAATCCGCCCGTGGGAGTTTATTGTGGTCAGAGATCCACAGATGCTGCGCCAGATGGCAGGAGCGAGAGCGTCAGGGGCACAGATGCTAAAAGAAGCAGATGCTGCGATTGTGGTATTGGGGGATGAAGAAAAGTCAGATGTATGGACCGAAGACTGCTGCATCGCAATGGCCAATATGCATCTGATGGCGGACAGTTTAGGCGTGGGAAGCTGCTGGGTGCAGGGGCGGCTTAGAGACGCATCGGATGGACGCACAACAGAAGCGTATCTGCGGGAGCTGTTAGGATATCCAGAACATCTGCGGCTGGAAGCGATACTATCGCTTGGGATTCCCAGAGAACATCCTAAAGCATATACATTGGAAGAACTGCATCGCGAGAAAGTCCACGAGGGACGGTTTTGAGCAGGGATCAGAAACAAAGGATCACTCTCTACAATCTGATCTTTCCTGTCTGGCTGATCTGGCTTATGCCTCCGGTATTGTTGTTGATACTCCCAGCCAACTTTCTGTGGGATCTTTTGGTGATGGTACTTACGATGCGGGTACTTCAGGTCACAGATCAAAAGAAGATGATCCAGCGTGTGATCATCCGTGTCTGGCTGTGCGGCTTTTTGGCAGACCTGGCGGGAAGTGTAGGATTGGTTTTGATGAGCTTTGTGACTCCTGCCAGAGACTTGATGGGGGCGGACTGGTGGTATGACAAGCTGATGGGTCCTTCTGTCTATAATCCATTGGAAAATCCATGGGCTTTTTTGTATGTGGGGCTGTTTATCCTGCTGTCGGCGGTGCTGATCTATGTGTTCAATGTACGTTTTTGCCTGAAAGATGCAGAGCTTGAAGAGACGAAGAGGAAGAAGCTCGCCCTGTCTCTGGCAGTCTTTACGGCGCCATATTTCTTCTGGGTGCCTATCACATGGTTTGCGTAACCTTGATCTTAAGAAATCTTAATAAAATATCCTGAAAATACTATGATATGATATTTATAAAAAAGATATAATAGCTCTGCTGGCAGAAGATACCGGCAGAGCTTATTGGCGAGGAGAAGAGGAACATAGCGATGAGAGAGAAGATCTTAGTGGTGGATGATGAGCAGGAGATTGCAGATCTGGTGGCAGTCTATCTGGAGAGTGAGAATTATGAGGTATACAAATACTATACTGCGCAGGATGCGCTGGAGTGTATTCAGAAGGTAGAACTGGATTTGGCGATCCTGGATGTGATGCTACCAGATACGAGCGGATTTCAGATCTGTCAGAAGATACGACAGTCCTACACGTATCCGGTGATTATGCTGACGGCCAAGGATGAGGAGATCGATAAGATCACCGGGCTGACACTGGGAGCTGATGATTATATCACCAAGCCGTTTCGCCCGTTGGAGATGGTGGCGCGGGTGAAAGCGCAGCTTCGCAGATATAAAAGGTATAATCCGGCAGCAGGACAGACAGAAGAGACTATGCTCTATCACGCCGGACTGGCTGTCAATGTGAGCAGCCATGAGTGCACATTAAATGGACAGCGGCTGGATCTGACGCCTACGGAGTTTGAGATTCTCAGGATTCTCTGTCAGCAGAAAGGAAAAGTGGTCAGCTCAGAAGCGCTGTTCCATGAGATCTGGAAGGATGAGTATTATCAAAAATCTAATAATACCATAACAGTGCATATTCGGCATTTGAGGGAAAAATTAGGAGATACTGCGGAGCGGCCCAAATATATTCATACGGTATGGGGAGTGGGGTATAAGATTGAAAATTAAATGGCCCAAATCCGGCTATGGAAAATTGAGAAAAAAGA
>CAJUGG010000042.1 GCA_910585995.1 uncultured Lachnospiraceae bacterium | reverse complement strand
GGCTTCACATGCTGAAACTCTAAAATCTGATAAACATTACCCTCAATCTCAAGCGTAACGCCATTTCTAAAATCACCTGCTGAAATCATTCTATTCTTCCTCCTTAATGTCCTGCCGGAGACCTAACCAATCCCCGCACTCTCTACTATTCTATAATAGAATCCCTCCAATTTCAAGATTTTTTTTCAAAGTCAAATCCCCTCCCCAAAATCTATAAAACATTCCAAAAAAGCCCCGCCTCCCCCAACTACTAATATAAACTAAAGACTCCCTCAAACCTCCCCGTCCCGCCTACCATAATCAGGACCCAGGACAGCGAGGGGGCTGGGAGTGATACAAATAGTGCTGTGTAGATTGGAGCGGACAGTCGGTGATATTTGTATGAGCCAGGCGGACACTTTTGTGTCCGATTGGAACATACAAATATTGCCGACTGTCCGATACATTCTATGCAGACATTTGTATCACTCTCAGCTCCCTTGCTGTCCTGGGTCCGTCCCCTCTAATCCATCCGAACGGAGACACCCCCCGCCCTCTCCGCTGGCTGCACCACCACCGACACTGGCTGTCCTCCGCTCCACTCAAACGCATACGACTCCCCTGACGTCTGTCCAATAAACGTCTTCCAGGACACATCCGCCTTCACCTGTGGATCGCAGTGCCCTTGTCCTACCCAGCAGATCACCGCATCCGGATCTACCGAGATCGTACTTTTGCTCCTCACATTACTCAGCACAATCGGGTTGCCATCTGACAGCACTGCCACATACGCCTGATTCCCATTCCCGGTCAGTACCGAAGTCGCCAGCCCTTTCTGAGACAGCACACCGCATCCGATAAACCGCACATCATACTTACAGTCCTGCGTAAATGCAAGGATATTCTCCGACTCCACCGAGATCATCTCTCCCATGGCCAGTTTATAAATCAGCACATGCTGCCCCTGATTGGCATAATACGTCACCGAATCCCCATTCATATTTACCTTCATAAGCGGCAGATTCTCTCCGGTCACACGCCGCACCAGCGACCCCCACATCGCCTGCCCAATGCTGCCCTGCGGTCCTAAGAGCACCTTCTCAAAGCGATAATTTTTCCCTCCGGCACTCTCCCCTGCAACAAAAGCACCAGCCTTGGTAAATAATACATCATTTCCGCTGCAAGTAACCTTCAAAGTCAATTCATTGACCGTCTCAAATGTAAGCATCCTATCCTCCTCTTAACCGCTGACCTCGACTCCATACAATGCACAAAGCCCAGCCAGATCCTTTGCCACACCGCTGCCAATCCCATGAAATTTCCACGTCTCTTTATAGAGATAGATCTCCCCGATCATCATAGAGATCACATTGGAATAATAATCTGTCATCTGAAAACTCACCAGCTCTTTCTTGCTGCCAGTATCTAGGATCCGTATATATGCATCCTCGACCATGCCAAAATGAAGCTTTTTCTCAAAAGCCTCATGAATCGTCAGCACAAACACCATCTTTTTCACGGACGGATGCAAACGACGAAAATCCACCGAGATCACCTCTCTGTCCTCGCCTCCATCCACCATAAAAGAGGTGCTCTGATCCGGACTCTTTGGCTGTCCGTAAAAGACAAACCAGTCATCTCCAATGACCTTTCCATCCTCTCCCAATAAAAAAGCAGACACATCCACCTCACAGTTCTCCTGCCTGGTATTCCATCCCAGACGGACCTCGATACCAGGGAGGGTCCCAAAGGCCGCCAAAGAGATCTTCTGTCCCTTCTGCATCGGATTCATCAATCGCGGTACAGACCTCCTGCAAGGCCGCAGAGGCGCTGCAGAAGCCATTGTTTGCGGCTGTTCTGTCCTTCCTTCATTTAAAGTAAGTATACTTTGAGCCGTATAAGGCGGCCTGACTCTGACTGCTCCCAGAGACAGCAGCGTATCCCTGTCCACGGCTCCTTTTGTTCGCATCGGAATCTCTACCATCTGTCAAAACTCCTTATCCAAACCGGCGGGTCTCCTGATCCACCACCTGCATTACCTGATACACGCTTCTTTTGTCTGTCCATACTTCCAGATGTGCTGCCTTGCGGTACAAAGCCTCCCGCTCTTTCATCAGACGCTCCACTCTTGCTTCTAGATCTTCTCCTTCTAACATCGGACGGCTCCCATCTCTTTGTACCCTGGAGAGAATCGTCTCCTTTGTAGCTGTCAGATAGACCACACACCCCAATGTCTTCAGAAGTGTCCGGTTTTCCTCTCTCACGGGCATTCCGCCTCCCACAGAGATCACAGAACAGTTGGTGTCTTCCTGCATTCTTTTTAAAAGGTCTGTCTCCAGATCCCGAAAATATCCCTCTCCCTGCCTAGCAAAGAGATCTGGAATACGGATTCCCTGCTCTTTTACAATCCGTTCATCCGTATCCACGAACTTCATGCCCTTTTCTTTTGCCAGAAGCGTTCCGACCGTCGTCTTCCCTGCTCCCATAAAACCAATCAGTATGATATTCTTCATCCTCTACTCCAATATCTTCTTTAGTTCATCCATAAAGGTATTGACATCCTTAAACTCCCGATAGACCGAAGCAAACCGCACATAGGCAACAGAATCCAGATCCTTTAATTTCTCCATCACCAATTCCCCGATCTCTCTCGCCTCAATCTCCCGTTCTTCCCGGCTAAAGATTATCGCCTCGATCCCATCTACCATCTCCTCGATCTTAGCTGTGGGTATCGGCCTCTTATGGCAGGCCCGATACACCCCCTTTTCGATCTTTGTTCTGTCATATGTCTCCCGGTTATCATCCTTTTTAATCACAATCACCGGAATGGTCTCCACCTTTTCATAGGTAGTAAAACGCTTTCCACAAGTTTCACATTCTCTTCTGCGTCTGATTGCATCTCCATCCTCTGCCGGCCTCGAATCAATCACTTTCGTATTCCCGCTCCCGCAAAATGGACATCTCATATGCTCCCTCCTCCCTTCTTTTTCGTCAAGTATATACCAACCCCCTCCCCCTGTCAAACCCTCTCCTTTCGCATATACTATAATAAACCCTCTTTGGAGTCCTCCCCTATGCGTTTCTGTGAATTAAAAGAAAAAGATGTGATCAACCGCTGCAACTGCAAGCGTCTCGGCCGCGTCTGCGACTTAGCTTTTGACGAATGTAACGGCTGTATCTGCTCTATCATCGTACCTGGTCCATCCAAGCTCTGTGGGCTGATCGGACCCGACCAGGAATATGTCATCCCCTGGCAAAAAATCTGTAAAATCGGACCTGATATCATCTTAGTGGAAGTCTGCGAAGAAGAAATCCTCTGCCCCCGAAAAAAGACCAGCTCACTGCTGACCTGATCTTATCTGATTCACAAATTTTGCCATTGAATATTTCTCCTCCCTTTTGCATAAGCAGATTTTTTTGGGAAATGCTTTTATAAAATGAATGATGATGCAGGAGGGATTCGAATGATTTTGAATAAGGTCGAAATCTGCGGAGTCAACACATCCAAACTACCGCTTCTTACCAATGAAGAAAAAGACATGCTTTTTGAACGTATTCAGAAAGGGGATAAAGAAGCTCGTGAACTTTACATCAAGGGAAATCTAAGGCTGGTCTTAAGTGTGATCAAGCGTTTTTCCTCCAGCAGCGAAAATGCAGATGACCTCTTTCAGATCGGTTGTATCGGTCTTATGAAGGCCATCGACAATTTCGACTGCACACTGGATGTCAAATTCAGCACCTACGCCGTTCCCATGATTATCGGAGAGATCCGGCGTTATCTAAGAGACAATAACAGTATCCGCGTCAGCCGCTCTCTCAGGGATACTGCCTATAAAGCAATCTATGCCAAAGAAAATCTCTTAAAGGAAAACTCCAAGGAACCCACCATTCAGGAGATCTCGGAAGCCATCGGGATTCCCAAAGAAGAGATCGTCTATGCCCTAGATGCAATCCAAAGCCCGGTCAGCCTCTATGATCCTGTCTACACCGAAGGAGGCGATACTCTCTATGTGATGGACCAGATCAGTGACCGGAAAAACAAGGAGGAAAACTGGTTGGAAAATCTATCCTTGTCAGAGGCTATGAAGCGACTGACTCCCAGGGAAAATCATATTATCAATCTGCGTTTTTTTGAAGGCAAAACCCAGATGGAGGTGGCAGAGGAGATCCATATCTCCCAGGCGCAAGTCAGCCGTCTGGAAAAAAATGCCTTGAAAACCATGCGCTGTTATCTAAAGTAATGTTCATTCGTATTTCACAATCTCCTTTTTCAGACGACCGATAATCTTTTTCTCAAGTCTTGAGATATAAGACTGGGAGATTCCTAGAAGATCTGCCACTTCTTTCTGGGTCATCTCCCTTCCGGTCGGTTGATTGAGTCCAAAACGTAACTCAATAATCATCTTTTCTCTCTGTGAAAGTTTTGACAATGCTTTTTTCAGCAGTTTTCTCTCTACTTCATTTTCCAAATCCCGGTAAATGATATCTTCATCTGTTCCTAAAATATCCGATAAAAGTAGTTCATTTCCATCCCAATCCACATTTAATGGCTCATCAATGGATACTTCCATACGTACCTTGCTGTTTCTTCTTAGATACATCAATATTTCATTTTCGATGCATCTCGATGCGTAAGTTGCCAGTTTTATATTTTTGTTTCGATTGAAGGTATTGATGGCTTTGATCAGACCGATCGTGCCAATCGATATGAGGTCCTCCACTCCGACACCTGTATTGTCAAACTTTTTCGCTATGTACACGACAAGTCTCAGATTATGTTCGATCAGAGCAGCTCTTGCCTGCTGTTCCTGATCAGTCTCCAGATTCAAAATAGCTTCATTTTCCTCCTCTGCATTCAGAGGCGGCGGCAGAATCTCTGCTCCGCCGATGTAGTGAATCTCCCCTTTCTTGGAAAAGAACATACTTTTGAATCTTGGCGCTACCTTTAGTTGGATCTGATGTGGTATGGTTACCTTGATAATCATAGTGCCTCCTCTTACGAGGGCTGAAGATCCCGATGAAGTATTAATTGATATTGTCCGTGTTCTTTTGGCATACGGGCAACCATTGGATGTTGTATCCACCTACTCTCAGAAGGAGTTAAAAATTCCATGCTATCTAATACATATGCTTCTAAGATTCCTCTCTCCGAGATGGTGTGATAGGGTATGAATTTCGGCAGATTCTCCTTTCCTGATTCTTTCAGAAGTTTTTCCATGACTGTATGATCCAGAATACTGACTGCTCGCCCGCTTATGGGATCGTACAGTCCATTTCCTGTGTCATACAACGCATCCACAAGTATCCTGCACGCTCCATGATACAAAACGACGGAACAGGTCCGTTCATTTTCTTTTCTCCTGTTTTTAAGGATATATTCTGCTATTGTCAGTAACATTACAGAAATACTGCTAAAAACCGCAAACCAGATCCCGCTTAAGCTGTAAAACTGTTCCAGATACCGAAGTATCCCATTGAGCACAAAGCTCTCCATATACAGACACAGGGTTCTGGTGAGAATGTGTTTTTTATCCGGAAATGCAAAAAAGACCATCCCCGCCGCTATGACGGCTGAGGCAAATAACCAAATGGGACCTGTAAGGCTGGCGGAAAAGATGGTCAACAGACAGGCGGCTGTACTGCCTATGGCAGCAGCAGCTACGATCCGGAGCATATGTACGACGGACTGATCTGCCCATGCAGTCAGAAACAGCAACATCACATTCATACAGAGGTTTTTTACAAACAGTACATCTATGTAAACTTCATAGTACACTTGCTGCCCTCTTTCTTGTGGTACTATTATTATAGAAGAGAGGGAAGGTGTATTTTGTCGAAATGAAGATGAATATAGGGAGAAGTTATAGACAGGATGTGAGGAAATGTGACTTTTGTGAAAGAAGAGGACGGAAGTGAAGAAAGCGGAGGGTGTGGGGTCTATGCAAATGTCTGCATAGACCCCACACCCTCCGCTTTCCTCACTTCCTGGTTATCTCTAGCCTTAGGAAAGGACTTCTCCTTTGAAGGAGAGATGGGGAAGGGATAAAAGTTATTTTTTGGGTGCTTTGGTGGTCTGGGCTACGGGAGCGGTTTCTTGGCTCTTGTAGGGGCCGGATACTGCGTAAACTTTGTAGAAATAGGTGGTGCTGCTTGTGAGAGCAACATCTGTATAGGAAGTCTTCGCAGAGTATCCTATGATCTCGTAGGTTCCATCCACTTTGTCTGAACGTAAAATTACATATTGTCCGGCACCTGGGACTTTTTTCCAACTGAGTTTCAGACGGTCAGGGCCGGCTGCTTTGACTTTTAATTTTGATACATTGGCAAGAGATGGCGTGGTGGATACACCGTTGGACCAATCTCCATAGAAGGCATCTCTAACCGGACGGATCTGGTAGTAATAGGTCGCTCCAGTTGTAAGTTTTTTATGGGTAAAGCTGGTTCCGCCTTTAACGCCTAAGGACTGCCATCTTCCGCTTATGGAGTCTGCATAGAGGATCTCATACTTCTTAGCGCCTGCTATTTTACTCCATTTTAGAGTAACACTGTTATAGGTAGTCTTCTTAACCTGAAGCACGGGAGCACCGATCAGGTCAGTCTTGCCATAAGAGACAGGACCAAATTCACTCTTGTCGGTCTTAGTGCATACACGCATCTGGAAATAATAGGTTACGCCGCATTTGCCTTTGGAGAAGCGGTAGAAATTCTTCTTAACATTGGCTAAACGCTTAAATCCAGAATCGGGTGAGGTCGAATAAAAGATCTCATAGGACTTCGCCCCTGGAACTGTATTCCAGCTTAATTCGATATTTTTAAAAGTTGTAGGACGAACCATCAGCGTTCTTGTTCCATAAGAATCGGTATCCTCTTTGCTGCCGGTTCCTTCGATCACGCCGGAGATGGCGCCGGTCTGGTCATCGTCAGACGGATTGTCATTCCAGTTCCAGTTTCCGGTATTGCCAGTATTTCCGTTCCCGCCAGGCTGACTTCCGTTTCCTCCGCCAGTGTTTTCATCGTTACCGGTATTTCCACCATTTCCAGTGTTACCATCATTACCGATGTTTCCACCATTTCCAGTGTTGCCATCGTTACCGGTGTTTCCACCATTTCCAGTGTTGCCATCGTTACCGGTATTTCCACCATTTCCAGTGTTGCCATCTTGATTATCACCGGAACCATTATCACTTCCGGCTTCCACCACGTTTACAGTAACCGTTACACTACGTCCGGAAGCCGGTGCTGTCGCTGTTACCGTTGTAGAACCAAGTGCTTTGCCCACCAGGCTTCCATTTTCCAAGGCTGCAACAGAAGGATCTGCAACCGTCCACTTCACATCCACAGCGCCCATAGGCATATACTGAATCGTCTTTGGATATGTATCAGGCGTATACAGCTCTGCATATACAGTCGGCAGACTTACAGACTTTCCAAGTGTAATCTTATCTGGCATCGCTATCGTAAGAGGTTGGCGAAGATACTCATTCTTTACTTCCACTGAGACCGTCTGTTTTCCGTCCACTTTTGTGTCAGACGCTCCTGAGACAGCTCCTCCTAACTCCATCGCCCAATAATGATTTCCCTGATAATACACATGGCCGATACCAATCGCAGCAAAGCCATCACGAATACCAACATCCAGCATATTCCGTCTGTGGCCCTGATCTGCATATGCTTTGTCTTCTTCCCGCCAAGCAGTAAATACCTTTTCCGCCGTATCTAAACTGCTTCCAGTACCTGCCGCAATATTCTCTCCACCAGAACCTGTATAGCCAAACTCAGTGAACGCGCTAAAACAATCACTGCCATTCGCTCTCCCATGCGAATAACGAACAGCAATCTCTGCTGCACGCTTCATTGCAATCTGCTCCAGCTTGTAATCATACGTCAGACTCTTCAGATCAGAAGCATACGATTTTGTCTGTCCATCCACATTCCAATACCAAGGATTACTCAACCTGAACTCATTGACCATACCAAGAATCCGGCGCGCCTCCTGCTGCTGATACTCCACAGACATCAAAACCTCTGTCGTATCCTTTGTCTCAGCATCTGTACCCTTTTTGGAAAGTGTCACGCCACAATATTTTTCCAAATTAGCTACAATCGACTCCTCATCATAAACACCTGCGGTTACACACCGCACCTGATCATTTCTGTCAATATAGACCATCACCGGAAGTGTAATACTGCCACTCTTACCAGCTGCAAACACATAATTCCACATATTATCATGTATCGTAGTCTCTGTCGAGTACGCAAAAGCAGCAACATCACTTCCATATGTATTTTTAAACTCCGTAACTTCTGCTCTGCTATGCCCTTCAAACTCTGCCGCAACTACATCCACACTGGAATAATCATAGCTTCCCTGACAGATAGCCCTGACGCCAGCCTGACTAAACTGGCAAGTCGTCTGGAAAAAAACCAACAGCTTCGGTTTCCCCTCCGTCGTAGTCGTCACCGTCCGGTCATCAATCGTCGTATATGTATACGCCCGATTCGCCACCTGACACTCCTGCGTAAACGTCGAATCCTCTGCCGCCTGCACCTCCATCGCCCCAGGCACCATGCCAAACAGCATCGCCACCATCAGCACACAAGCCAGCATACCTCTAAGTACCCCAGCTACACATCTCTTTTTTCGTTGAAACATCTCAACTCCCCTTTCTTCTCGCCCCGACTCCCATCGAGGCAAAACTATTATTATATACCAACCATTACCAGTATATTATAAACTAGCTCCCAACGCAAGCAAATTCCACCTCTTTCACACCCATAAAGTAAAAGAGTCCCAGATCTCTCCCCTCCCCCAACCCCAGGGCCAGCCGCAAAAGGGGGCGCCTGGACTCCACAAAGAGTGCTGTGTAGATTGGAGCGGACCGTTTGCCGTTTTTGTATGAACCATACGAGCACGTTTACGTGTACGTATGGGACATACAAAAGCGGTGAACTGTCCGATACACTCTATGCAGACCTTTGTCGAGTCCAGGCGCCCCCTTTTGTGGCTGGCCCGTCCTCCCTTTTGTGTCTGACCGTCCTCTCTTTTCACACCACCCCCAGCAAGCGAATCATCTCCCCCACCGATATCTGCCCCGGCGCCGATCCTTCTCCCGCCGCCGCAAACGTCATCGCCGACCCCGTAAGCCTCCCGCTGACTCTGCTCACCACTCCCATCTCTCCCATCGACATCGTCACCACCGGAATCGGAAGCCTCTCATCCGCCTTCACCGTCGCCTCCAAAAGCCTCACCACATCCATCCTGGTCACAGGCATCACCGCCAGCTTCGCCACATCCGCCCCCACTTCTTCCATCTTTAACAATTTTTCTATCATCTCCCCCGTCCCCGGCGTTTTCTCAAAGTCGTGACTCGACCCAATCACCCGAACGCCAGTTCTGTGCATCCTCTCAATCTCCTTCCTCGTCCTCTCCTCCTCCGAAAAAAGGACCTCCACATCCAAAAGATCCGCTCCCCCACAAGCCGCCGCCTCATTCAGCGCATAATACTCCTCCCTCTCGATTGCTCTATTCCCCCCTTCCCCTTTCGTCCGAAACGTAAACAACAAGGCTTTCCCCAAAATCCGTTCTTTTATTTCTTGTAACACCCGGATCACATCCCCCTTCTGATCCGCCTCCTCATAAAAATCCACTCTCCACTCCGCCAGATCCACTGGCAGACCCGCAATCTCCTCCGCCTTTTTTAAAATCTCTTCCCTGCTCCTCCCCACAATCGGCACACAGATCTTAGGTCTCCCCTCCCCAAACACTCCTGTCCCTATCGTAAATACTTTTTTTTCCATCACACTCATCCTCACTGAAAATATTTCTCCTTAATCATCTCCACCGGCATCTCTTTCCCCGTCCACAGTTCAAACGCATACGCCCCCTGATACAAGAGCATATACATCCCATTGAACACATGACATCCTGCCTGCTTTGCCATCCGAAGCAGCTTGGTCTCTCTCGGATTATAGATCACATCCGATACTACCAGACCAGGATAAAAATACGTATCATCCGGC
Organism: uncultured Lachnospiraceae bacterium; assembly: GCA_910585995.1. Classification (GTDB taxonomy): domain Bacteria; phylum Bacillota; class Clostridia; order Lachnospirales; family Lachnospiraceae; genus Hominiventricola. The sequence goes on along the minus strand of CAJUGG010000042.1, from coordinate 17,128 downwards.
ACCAGACATCCGTCTTCATAAGGACTCATCCCCACAGAGGACGCATTCACCAGCATCTTACTCTCTTGTATGCTCTTCTTCATCTGCTGCTCATTGCCAAGCTCATACATCCGCACTCTGCAGGCAGTCCGTTCATTGACCCGGTTCACCACTTCTTCGATGGCATCCCAGCTCTTCCCTCTTCTTGCCAGCAGATCAATCTCTGCCACTTTATCCAGTGCCGCCTGCGCCACAATAGAAGCTGCCGCCCCTCCGGCGCCCAGCATCGTGATCTTCGCTCCTGTCATCTCGTATCCTGCATCCTGTACCGCCCTCATATAACCCCGGCCATCCGTATTATACCCTTTTAACACACCTTGCTCCTGTACTACCGTATTCACTGCCCCGATTAGCTGCGCCTCCTCTGATAATACATCTGCTCTCTCATACATCAGCCGCTTATGGGGCATCGTACAGTTCCATCCCCTTGCTCCCATCACCAAAAGTCCGTCCACAGCCTGTTCAAATTTCTCTGGCGCCACATCAAAGGCCAGATACACATAGTCAAGCCCATAATACTGAAAAGCCTCATTGTGCATCGCTGGCGACACACTGTGTGCCACCGGACTCCCTAACAGGCAGACAAGCCCTGTATGTCCTGTAATCATCCTATGATCCATCCTCTCTTTTTATCTTTCTATTGTCATGAAAAAAAGGGCTGTACGAACGCAGCCCCCTTGCATCTATGATTTATTATTATCTTTTGAGAAAAACTTCGGCACTTTAATCTGCTGTTCTTCCACCGTACTGTGCGGTTTATAGTCCTTCAGTCCTGGCAGTGACTGTATCGTCGAGTTCGTCCTCCTAGTGGAGTCCGGCCGTATCATACTGCCTCCAGTAGTCAGGCCCCCTTTTTTTGGACGATAGGAGCCAAGTGTTCTGCTTCCTGCTTCCTGAAGTCCTGTCGCGATGACGGTGATGCTGACTTCGTCTGAATGGCTGTCATCATACACAGCACCAAAGATGACATTGGCATCATCTCCCACCTGATCTTTCACCAGATTCGCCGCTTCATCTGCCTCGATCAAAGATACATCACCGGAGATATTGATAATCACATGGCTTGCACCCGCAATCGTTGTCTCCAAAAGAGGACTGGTAATCGCCTGCTTCACAGCCTCGATGGCCTTGTCGTCTCCTTTTGCGGTTCCGATACCGATATGAGCGATGCCCTTGTCCGTCATAACGGTCTGTACATCTGCAAAGTCCAGGTTAATAAGAGCCGGCAGATTGATCAGGTCTGTAATGCCCTGTACCGCCTGCTGCAATACCTCGTCTGCTTTCTTTAAAGCCTCCGGCATGGAAGTCCTGCGGTCCACAATCTCTAACAGTTTGTCATTGGGAATCACAATCAGGGTATCCACAGACTCTTTTAACTTTTCGATGCCCAGCAGTGCATTGTTCATACGCTGCTTTGCCTCAAAACGAAATGGCTTCGTCACCACGCCAACGGTTAAAATCCCCATAGCCTTTGCTTCTCTTGCAATCACAGGAGCCGCTCCGGTTCCGGTCCCGCCGCCCATACCGCAGGTGACAAAGATCATGTCCACTCCCTGCATAGCCTCTTTTAATTCTTCAATACTCTCTTCTGCCGCCTTCTCGCCAATCTCCGGCTTTGCACCAGCGCCAAGCCCTTTGGTCAGCTTCTCACCAATCTGGATAGCTGTAGGAGCCTTACAGAGCTTTAGAGCCTGCTTGTCTGTATTGACACCAATAAACTCCACACCGCCAATCTGCTCTTCTACCATTCTATTTACAGCATTATTACCTGCGCCGCCAACTCCGATTACCAGAATTCGGGCAGCCGCCTCGGTTCCACTTGTCATTATCTCCAACAAAACTATATCCTCCTTACCATACAAAACAACCACAGTACTATTATCATAGCTTCTTTTTAAGATTTACGCAACAAAATTTTGAATTTTTTTATAATTGTTTATATTCGCTCATTTTACTCGCTTATCTCACTGCTTCTAGTGATATATGCGTGCTTTCATCGGTATAATTTTCCATATGCAGCGTCCCGGATTTTCCTTCCAAATCTCCTTCTATCTGTTTGATTCTTGCTATTTTTTCGTCCATATGTTCACCCGTTCCAAGTGCGACCTGCACTTCTCCCATCTTCATAGAGAGTTCACTGATGCCCCGAAAACGGATCTCGTCCGGGTGCAGCTCATATTTTTTTAAGATTTGAGTAATATTTAATATCATATTAAATATAGTAGGATCCTGTACATTCAGAGGCTGATACAGGATCAGCTGGTTAAACGTAAGACCGCTGATCATGGGAATATTTTCCATCTGTTCCTTTGAACTTTCCACAACGATTCCGTCTTTGTCAAAATAGACATTATTACCTAGGTATCGTACATACCCTACGATTCCTTTTTCGTATACACGGATGGAGATGCTGTTGGGAGAATTAAGGCTTACTTCAAAGGTGTCAATAAAAGGAATTACTTGATGTTCTTGATATTGGTAGCGCAGATAGATGTAGAGCGAATTTTGCAGATCTTCACCTAGAACAAAATCTACGATTTCTTCTTTTGTATAGTATTCATTGCCAGTTACGATGACTTCGCTGATGCGAAAGACTCCGGCGAATGAGAGGAAGAGCATGAGAATAAGGGCGAGGAGGATGAGGAAGATGAGGAATTTGGTGGGGAGTTTTTTGGGGAGAGAGTGGGTGTTTGGCATATGTAAATTACCTCCGGGGATGTAAGGGAGCGAAAAGATAGGGGGCTACGTACTGGGGAGCTTTACCCCGCCATGCAGCTCGATTCTGCTTCGCTCCATCTCGCTCACGGGCTTCGCCCTATGGAGGCAGAAGTCAAAGCAGCTGCTTTTGTGCGAGCACAACGCTTCTGCTTTGACTTCTGCCTCCGCATGGCTCATTGCTTACGTGCAGTATATCACAATCCCCAGAGAAAGCAAGTCTTTGTTGATATTCTCGTAGCCTCTTTGTACATATTCCATGCCTTTGATACAGGTCTCGCCTTCGGCTGCTAGGGCAGCCATGATCAGGGCAGCGCCTCCTCGAAGTTCTTTGGCTTCTATGGTGGCTCCGTGAAGGTGGGAGTCTCCATCGATCAGCGCAAAGGACTCTCCACATACGATATTGGCGCCCATTTTCTGTAGTTCTGAGACGATCTGAAAGCGCTCCTCAAATATGGTTTCCTCGATAAAACTCATGCCGGATGCCGTGGAGAGCGCTGCTAAGAGTGCAGATTGTAAGTCTGTGGGGAATCCTGGAAACGGAGCAGTCACACTGTAGGGGATTGGCCTGCACTGGCGTTCCATTTTCACATAGATCCAGTCATCCTCAGCCTCTACAACCGCCCCCATGCGTTCTAAAAGTTCTGGAATCGTGCCCAAATGGGCGATGGGCACATGTAAAAGCCTTACTTCCCCTCTGGTCATCACAGCGCCAAACAGATAGGTTCCTGCCACGATACGGTCCGACGGGATAATATACTCTGCCGCATGAAGCTGTTTGACTCCTTCCACCAGAATCACCGGAGTGCCCTCTCCCTTGATATTGGCTCCCATTTTCCTTAAAAAACAAGCCAGTTCCACAATCTCTGGCTCCATGGCTGCGCCGTGAATGGTCGTGGTGCCTTCCGCCAGCACGGCTGCCAGCAAGATATTTTCCGTGGCCCCTACGCTTGGAAAATCCAGATAGATCTGTGCCCCGTGTAGACATTCTACTGTGCCGGACAGGGTATGCTCTTGGTACGCAAAGACCGCCCCTAGCTGTTCCAATCCTTTAAGATGCAGATTGATCGGTCGCTCTCCTATGGTGCAGCCGCCGGGATAAGGGATCTCCACGCGATGCATCCTGCCTAAGATGCTTCCTAATAGCGTGACGGTGGAACGCATTTTCCCTGCACCGTCTCCAGATACTTTATAATTCTGAAGCGTCCGGGTATCCACAATCAGCATATGTCCTTCCCAGTGTACTTTACATCCTGCATCCACCAAAAGTTCCAGCATATGTTCCACATCTGAGATCTGCGGACAGTGATGCAGAATAAAGATCCCTTTTCCAAGCAACGTAGCCGCCAGAATGGGCAGGGCTGCATTTTTAGAACCTTGTACCAATAACTCTCCCTGCATCCTCTGGGGTCCTTTGATATACAATTTATTTCCGTCCAAATCCATTCCCTCCGGACCCGTTATCAGGTCTGCCATTATATATCAATATATGCATCTGCTCCGTCAATGTTCCTTTTTCACATGGCGGGAGACATTTAAGATCAATCCAATCTCCGCTAATAAAAAGACCACGGAAGTCCCTCCATAGCTGATAAATGGCAGTGTAATCCCCGTATTGGGAATGGTATTCGTCACTACGGCTATATTTAAAATCACCTGAATCATGATATGGCCCATCACTCCGGCGGCCAAAAGCGCTCCAAAAAGTTCCTGTATATGTGTGGCGATCACCATAAGCCTCCAGATCAAGAGTCCAAACAGCAGAATCACCAGACAGGCTCCTGCAAGCCCCAGTTCCTCGCATATGATGGAAAAGATCATATCATTTTGCGCCTCCGGCACAAAACCCAGTTTCTGCATACTGTTTCCAAGTCCCACGCCAAAGATCCCGCCGGAACCGATCGCATAGAGTCCCTGCATGGTCTGATAGCCCTTTTCATACAGCTCCGGATTGCGCCAAATCTCCAGACGCTCCAGACGGTAGGATTCCACGCTTAAAAAGATACCGATAAATCCGCATCCCAAACCTCCCAACCAGATAAAAGGAAGGAATCTGGGATTGGCCACAAAGATCAAGATCACGGCGATTCCTAGGATAATGATAGCTGTACTTAGATTATTGGTGCCCACAAGTCCCACAATTGGCAGTACCATCAGGATTACCAAGAACATATGTTTCCATGATTTCATATGAGATGCATGTTTACTGACAATAGAGGCTAAAAGTACCACGACTGCCAGTTTGGCAAATTCTGCGGGCTGAAAAGAAAGAGGTCCCAAAGACAGCCAGCGTTTGGAACCATTGTATTCATCCCCAATAAATAATACCGCAGTGGACAGGATTAAAGATATCAGATACCCTGCCCAGGCAACCGGAAGCCATCTGCGGTAATCAATCTGTGATACTAGATACATGCCCATCAGCCCTAAGCTAGTAGCAAAAAACTGTTTTTTCAAATAATAGGTAGAGTCCGCAAATTTGACTCTGCCGTTATATGCACTCGTACTGTAGAGCACCACCAATCCAAATACAACCAGGATCAGAACCAGAATCAAAAGTACATAATCCACCGATTCTTTCGTATCTGTCGGTCTTTGAACTGTCATAGATTCACTCCCCTTTCCAATCTATGCCTCGATTAGAAAAAAGAGAACCAAAACCTTAGATCGCCGCCAGTGCCACCAGGCAGCAAAGTGCCGTTATGATGGAAAATACAGCCACAATTCTGGTCTCTGACCAGCCGCATTTTTCAAAATGGTGATGAATCGGCGCCATCTTAAAAAACCTTTTTCCATGGGTGGCTTTAAAATAACTCACCTGAATCATAACGGACAGCACTTCCACCACATAGATCAAGCCCACGATCACAATAAATAATGGAAGCTTCAGCATATAGGCTGTGGACGCCACAAAGCCTCCCAGAGCCAAAGAACCCGTATCCCCCATAAAAACACTGGCTGGATAGACATTGAACAATAAAAAGCCCAGAAGCCCCCCTGTCACCGCACAAGTCACCGGCTCGATACCGCTTTTTGTCCCCACAGCTACCACAGAGAAAAAGACAGCGACCATAATCGTCACACTAGATGCCAGACCATCCAGTCCGTCTGTAAAATTTGTCCCATTCACGGTCCCAATCACGGCCACAAATAAAAGCGGTATCGACAGCACTCCCAGATCCAGATAGACTCCTTTGCTAAATGGAACCAGCATCGTAAGCCCGATGTCCGAATAAGAGACCATATACCAGGCAAAGATCCCGGTGATCACCAGCTGCCCCGCCATCTTCTGCCCTGGCGTCAGACCTTCAGAACGTCTTAATACCACTTTGATATAATCATCCAAGAACCCAACAATCCCAAATCCAACCGTCACAAACAAGATCGGAATAATCTTAGGATAATCTTTCACATAAAAAACCGATGTCAATATCACACCCAGCAGGAAAATCAGCCCCCCCATCGTCGGAGTTCCATTTTTCTTCAGATGTGTTTGCGGCCCGTCATCCCGCACCGTCTGCCCCACTTTCAATCTCCTTAGGATTGGAATAATCACCGGACCTGACAGCGCACTGACAACAAAAGATGCCAGAACTGGTACAACCACGCTAGAATCCATCATAACCTTCTACCTCTTCTTTTTGTCATTTTTTATGAGTATAAGTCTTTTTGGACAAATTATCAACTGTTTTCCATAGGGCGATACCCAATCCTGCACCTTTCGCATAAGTTTTTTCAGATAGTTCTTGATTTTTCTTTTTGCTTGGTATATAATAGCGTTGTTCGCAGGTATAGTTCATCGGTAGAATACAAGCTTCCCAAGCTTGGGAGGGGGGTTCGATTCCCCTTACCTGCTCTAAGCCCTTGATGATCAAGGGCTTTTTCTTCTTCAAAATCTATTGTTCCACTGTATCATTTTCAAAACAGTAAACCATAATCCTCTGTTTTTCAAGGTCAACAATCCAGTCAGGGTTTCCATGACAGAACACACTTTCCAAAGATGCCACCTATTCAGTTGTCTCCTCTTCTGGCAGTACCACTTCTTCTCTCTCGATTCCCAGATAGGGCAGAATATTTTCAAATATATTTTTTACCACAGGCGCACAGACCGTACCCCCATAGTAGATCCCCTGCGGGTCATGGACGATGCAAAGAGCTAACACCTGCGGATCTTCAGCAGGCGCAAATCCCAAAAAAGAAGAGATATACTTATGTGCACTTCTCGGCAGGGTCTGCGAAGTAGCCGTCTTGCCCCCGATGCGGTAGCCTTCGATATATGCCTTCTTTCCGCCGCCTTCTGACACCACTTTCTCTAAGATTCCCCGCATCTGAGAGGATACTTCCTCACTGACAATGCCATCCTGGATCTCATAGGACAACTCCTTTAATACATTTCCATCCTGATCCTGTATCGCCACGCCAAAATGCGGTGTCACCCGTCTCCCGCCATTGATTACCGAACTGGCCATCGTCGCAAGCTGTACCGGCGTAATCTGAAAAGACTGCCCAAACGTCATCGTCGCCAATTCCACCTCTCCAATATTATCCAAGTTGTGCATAATCGTGGAGGCTTCTCCCGGTATATCGATCCCTGTACGAGTGAGAAGACCGTAGTCGGTAAAATACTGATAGAACATCTCTGGCCCCATCCGCAGGCCCATGGTCATAAGGGCGGGATTACACGAATTCATCATCGCATGTGTAAAATCCTCTCCGCCATGCCCACCTACTTTGTGGCATCGGATTCGCCTGTCTTCTACAATCTTAAATCCTGGACAGGAGAATTGGTCGTTAATGGTGGAGGTTCCTGACATCAGTGCCGCTGAGGAGGTGAAGATCTTAAAAGTAGAACCTGGTTCATAGGTGTCATTGACGCATTGGTTGCGCCACATCTGATTCAGGGCATCTTGTTTTTCCTGCTCTGTCATAGACTCTGCAGGGATATCTGTCTGCAAGGTAAAGGGATCATTTAGATTAAATTCTGGTACATTGACGCAGGCGTAGATCTCTCCGTTCTGCGGATTCATAATCAGTATAGATACATAGTCTGCTTCTTTCGCTTCCATGACTTTCAGTGCCTCCTGCTGGGCATAGAACTGGATATTATAATCTAAGCTTACCACCAGATCATTTCCCGGTACGGACTCCACCCTCTCTTCTTTGGCATTCTCAATCTCTACTCCTCTGGCGTCTGTAAGCGTTAAGATCGTCCCTGGAATCCCTTCGAGATATTCATCATATTTTACTTCCAGGCCGATGATTCCCTGGTTGTCACTTCCGGTAAATCCCAGCACTTTGGACGCCAGCTCGTTGTAGGGATAGTATCGTTTAAAATCTTCATCCACTTTTACCCCCTCATACTGGTAAGCGCGGATGGTATCTCCCGTCTCTTTGTCCACATTGGATTTGATGCGCTCGATCGAGCTTACTTTTTCTACTCTTCTGCGTACGGTCTCTTCGGAAAGCCCCAGCTCTTTACTGAGCATCTGAATCACAGCTTCTGGATCTTTGATCTGGCTGTGAATCACAGAGATGGTACAGACTGTACGATTATCTGCCAGCACTGTCCCTGTCCGGTCAATGATCCGTCCGCGGGCTGCTTTGATACTCCGTTCTCGTTCGTGCAGATCTTTGGCAAGATTCTGATAATATTCCGCTTCAAATACCATCAGGTAAAACAGCCTTCCGACCAAAACAGTCATCAGCAGCAGACAGGCAGTAAAAATAATCACAATTTTCTTTTTATGGAACGTTTTACAATGCAAAAAACACCTCATAAGAACCGTTTTCACTATCTTATGAGATGTTTGTTCTTCTTATTCAGTCGGATTATCGTCTTCGTCGTCTCCAAGCGCTTCTGCAGGCTTTACGTCCAGCAGGTTGTCATTGATCGGTGTGTCTCCTAATACCGACTGATCATCTGGGTCGATGGTGCTCGGATCTGGCATCTGAACGCTCTCTCCAGTCTGAGGATCGATCAGACTGCCTTCTGGCACAGTCGGTTCCTCTTCTTCTGGTTCCTGCTCGCCTTCCGCCTCCTGGGCCGCCTGCTGCCGCTCTGCTTCCACTTCTTCTTTCATATCTTCCGGGATCTCCTCGGTTGGGTAGATATTCAGATAGGGAAGTGCCTCTTTCATAATATTTTTCCAGACCTCAATGGCATACGCACTGGTCTGCTTTTCCGCATTGGGCATATCCACGACCACATAGAGAACCACCTGTGGATGATCAGCCGGTGCAAATCCAATATAAGAGACGAGATAGTTGGTCTTATCTCTTGGAATCTTCTCCGCTGTCCCTGTCTTCCCTCCCATGGAATATCCGGCAATACGAGCCGTCCTTCCAGTCGCATGATTTCCATTGGCATCCGTAGGACCATACATGGTATTGTACAGATATCTCCTAAGCAAGGAAGAAGTCTTGGAAGAGATCGGCGTTCTTAGCAGTACAGGTTCTATATTTTCCACCGTTCCGCCGCTGCTGTCCATAATCTTTTTTACCACATGTGGCTGATAATAATGTCCTCCGTTGATACAGGCGGAAAAAGCCGATACCATCTGGATCATGGTGACATTATAGTTTTGTCCAAAGGAATTAGTCGCCAGATCCGTAGAGCGCATCACCAGTCTCTCATTGGGCGCCGTCTCCTGTGTATAGTAGATCAGTCCGTCCGTACGCGCCTCTCCCGGCAGGTCAATATTGGTCCGCAGTCCGAAATTAAACATATTTTGATATTTGGAAAAATTTTCTTCTCCCAGCTTGGAGGCCAGCTGCATCATCACATCATTGCAGGAAAGCATCAGGGAACCTTCCAGTGTAATGATCTGATGTCCGATCTTTTTAGAACACCAGATATCTCGTCCTCCCACATTCTGTTTGCCATCGCACAGATAAGTATCTCCGTCTTTGGCAACGCCCGTCTCCAATGCTGCCGCCACCGTAATAGGTTTTGCAGTAGAGCCTGGCTCATAGGTATCACTGATGCAATAATTTCTCCACAGACTGTTCAGTGCATCGAGTCTCTCTGAGGATTCCGGATCTAATGCCTCGGCTTCTTCTTCTGTAAAAAGTCCATTTGCCACTACATCATAGGGATTGTTCAGATCATAGTGGCGGTTGCTTGCCATGGCTAAGACCTCTCCGGTATCCGGGTCCATCATAATCGCCGCTGTCGTGGCACTTCCGTCCCCTTCCCGGAAAGCATTGGTGTATTTTTCCTGAAAATCAGCGATGCATCTCTCCACGATCTGCTGAAGGGTGATATCAATGGTGGACATGACACTGTTTCCGTCCGTCGCTGCACGTACCGTCTTCTCCTGCTCTAAGTCTTCATTTAGATAACTGTAGCTTCTGCCGTCCTCACCATTTAATACCTCGGAATATTCCTGTTCAATCCCATACTGTCCCACATTTCCAGCCACCGTATAGCCGATCACATTGCAGCCGAGCGTATCATAGGGATAACGGCGTATATAGGAATCCTCCAGCCACACACCCGCGATCCGGCTGCCTTTTTCATCCATCGCTGTCTCAAATTCGGCCACCTGATCCTTGGTTAGCTCTCTGGCCAATACCACATAATGACTGCCTTTGCGCTCCTCCATATAGGTATCCAGCTCTCCCCGGTCCAAGTCAAAATAAGACACCAACGCCTGCAGAGTAGGTTCCACACAGTCCTTGCTTGGGTCCGTTTCATTGTAATTCTCCCATAAAACAGCGGGATCCAAGATCAGGTTATACACCTTTTCGCTGGTGGCTAAGATGGTGCCATTGCGGTCATAGATATCTCCCCGTCTGTATGGCAACAAGATACTGTTGGTATCCTGCTGGGACAATACTTTTCTTGTATACTGCTCTCCGCTGACCCTGCTGATATACACCAGGCGCACAATAATTCCAATTAAAATCAGCACTATTATTACAAATAATAGTGCTAACTTTCGCTTCATCTTCAGAGTCATCCTCTGTCTTTTGGTAAGTCTTCTTCGTCTTCTAGCCACTCACTACTCCTATCTGTCCTTCCCCAAGATCTGATCTACCAGAGTGCTGTCTTCCTTTGGAATCTCCTGATTCTGCCTTACATAATCTCTGGTCTTTCCATCATACAAGATCACCTGATCCTCGCCTGCATAGACCATGCCAAGTTCATTGATCGCCACGTCTTTGATATAATCCAGATCTACAGAAGTCATAATACGGGTATAGTTGTCGTCATTTTCCTTCTTTAGTTCTTCTAGCTGCATCTCCAATGATGCAATATTTTTCATCCGGCTGGTAATCTCTGCCTGAAGCTGAAGATAATTGACGCAAGACCACAAAAGCATACAGGCGGCGGCGGCCACAAACACAGTGTAAAGCACATTGACATACTGTACTTTTTCCTTGACTGCCCGTCTCCTTCTGACCTGCCGTCTTGGCTCCTCCCTCCGCCTCGGACGTTCTAAGGGTTCCGTCTTTCGTACCGTATTTCCCTCTATATATCTTCTTCTGTTCAACGCCATAATAACCAGCTCCCCTCTTATTCCTGTCTGTCAGATATGTTCAAATACACGCAGTTTTGCACTTTTCGAACGTGTGTTTTCTTCTAATTCTTTCTCTGATGGTAAAATTGGTTTTTTCGTTACAACTCTACCTTTTGAGACTTTTCCACATACACAGACCGGAAAATGGCTGGGACAAGTACATGGACTTTCATTTCTCCTGAAGATCGTCTTCACAATCCGGTCTTCCAGAGAATGAAATGTAATGACACAGATTCTCCCACCTGGATGCAGCAGATCAATCATCTCGTCAAGCGTACTTTGCAGCACTTCCAATTCTTGATTCAGTTCGATCCGAATCGCCTGAAAAGTCTGCTTCGCAGGATGACCTTTCTGCATCCGCACTTTTAAAGGAATCGCGGCTTTAATGGCCTCCACCAACTCACTGGTTGTCTCGATTGGCTTTGTTTTCCTCCTTTGTACGATATGTTTTGCTATGTTCTTTGCGAATTTATCCTCACCGTAATCACGAATGATCCGGTATAAGTCCATCTCGCTGTAGGTATTGACAATGTCCTTCGCGGTCTTCGACTGCCTCTGGTCCATCCTCATATCAAGCGCTGCATCTTCTCTGTAAGTAAATCCTCTGTCGGCCTCATCTAGCTGATAGGAGGAGACTCCCAGGTCTAACAGGATGCCGTCCACCTTTTCAACACCGTATGTTTTTAATACTTCTTTCATCTGGCAGTAATTATTCCGGATGATGGTCACTTGATCTCCAAATATGGAAAGCCTCTCACTGGCTGTCGAGATCGCAGCGGCATCCTGATCGATGCCATACAGATGCCCTCTTTCGGACAGCCTCTTACACACCGCCAAGGCATGTCCGCCTCCGCCTAATGTTCCGTCCACATAGATTCCGTCTGGACGGATGCGAAGCGCTTCCATCGTCTCTTCAAGCAGAACAGAATAATGTTTGAATGTCATACTCTTCTCCTTACTCTCTGCCCAGCAGATCATTTAAGTGGCCCGCGATCAGATCCATATCACTAAAATCGACCTTCTCCTTCCAGCGCTCTTCGTTCCATATCTCAATATGGTCTAACACACCTGCGAGCAGCACCTCTTTTTGAAGTCCTGCAAATTCCCGCAGTGTTACAGGAAGAAGTATCCTTCCCTGCTTGTCCAACTCACACAGAGAAGCACCTGCCACAATAAAACGGATAAAAAGTCTGGCATCCTTGTCTGTCAGGGGAAACTTCCCAAGCTTTTCCATATAGACTTTCCAGTTGTCCATCGGATAGACAAAAAGACAGCCATCCAGTCCTCTTGTCACAATAAATTCTGTTCCTAACAGTTCCCGGAACCTGGATGGAATAATCAGCCTTCCTTTGGGATCTACGGTATGCCGGTATTCTCCCATGAACATGGCTATCCATCCTCTCCTATGTCAAAGGCCCCCATCTCTCCTCCATGGTCCGCCACTTAACACCACTTTTCACCACCTACCTAATTATCATACCCTGAACTTTTGAAAAAATCAATAGTTTTTCACAAAAAATCGAGCTGCCATATCCCGATGGATCTGACAGCCCTTTCTTTTAAGTAGTTTCTGTTTTTCTGGATTCGTACGCCTCCACCAGCCGGTCCATCTTTCTGGCTTCATACAAAAGCTTTGTCAGATCATCCGCTCGTTTTGCCATACGATCGATCCTAGTTCTTTGTACTTCAATCGCTTTCTTGATGTTCATCCTGCCTGTGAACCTCCCCATCTGTCTTCCTGGTCCTACCTCTCAGGATCATCAACAGGGAAAAAAGAATCAACACGCCTGCTAACAACTGGGACACCGGGATCCCTGTGTGTCCAATCTTCAGTTGATCTGTCCGAAGTCCTTCAATCCAGATTCTGCCCGCTCCATACAGAAGAAGATACGTCAGAAACAGTTCTCCTTCGAACTTTTTTCTTGTGCGATACCAGTACAGAAAACAGATCACCCCAAGGTTCCACAAAGATTCATATAAGAACGTGGGATGTACCTGTATAAACTGTTCACCGCCTATAACCTGCACATGCGCCCACATCTCTTCTGTAATCTCATGTGCACGCACTGCGCTGACCGGAAGCTGCATGGCCAGGATTCCGTCCGTATAACCGCCGAAGGCTTCCCGATTGAAAAAATTGCCCCATCGGCCGAGGATCTGTCCTGCCACCAGTCCTATACACGCTGTATCCAACAGTAAAGGAAAAGAAAGTTTTTTTACCCGGCTGTATCCATACACCGTTAAGACTGCTCCGGTAATCGCACCGTAGATGGCTATGCCGCCCTGCCTTAGATTAAAGATACTAAGCAGGTCATTCTTATAATTATCCCATGAGAAAATCACATAGTAAGCTCTTGCACAGATGATAGAAAATACAATCGCATAAATCACCAGATCTGTGTAAGTATCAGGGTTCTGTCCTGTCCGTTTCGCTTCCCTCTCTGCCAGGTAAAGCCCCAGCAGGATGGAACATCCCATAATGATTCCATAAAAAGCAATCTCGAATCCAAAGACAGATATGGATTTTCCCACGTGATCCAGATAGATACCCAGATATGGAAAGTTAATTGTAGTGTTCATCGATGAAAGTCCTTTCCAAACAAGCAGACTGACCGGTTCAGTCCGCTCTTTTATTTTATGGCCTTTTTAGACATTTTTCAACTAGAGGTTCTCGACAAATTTCGACATCATACATCATACGTTGAACAAAAATTCAATGACATCTCCGTCTTTTACCACATACTCTTTTCCCTCGCTGCCCACAAGACCTTTTGCCCTTGCTGCAGCGATAGAACCGCAGTCCAACAGATCCTGATAATTGACAACCTCTGCCCGGATAAATCCCCGTTCAAAATCAGAATGAATCTTTCCTGCTGCCTGAGGCGCCTTGGTCCCGATCTTGATCGTCCACGCGCGGGTCTCCTTCTCTCCGGCTGTCAGATAACTCAAAAGCCCCAGCAGACGATAGCTTGCCTGAATCAGCTTATCAAGACCCGAAGTCTCAATCCCCAGATCCTCCAAAAACATCTTCTTTTCTTCCTCTTCAAGCTCTGAGATCTCCTGCTCGATCTGGGCACAGATGACAAACACTTCACTGTGCTCAGAAGCCGCAAATTCTCTGACCGCCTGCACATGCGCATTGCCTGCCCCATCTTCTTTCAGATCATCTTCTGCCACATTGGCTGCAAAAATCACCGGCTTATAAGTCAACAGATTATAGGAATCCATCCATGCCTGCTCTTCTTCATCTTCGATCCCTGTAAAACTCTTGGCAGTCTTACCTTCCTCCAGATGCACCTTGATCTTCTGCAAAAGAGCAAGCTCTTTGGCCAGTCCCTTATCGTTTCTCGCGCCTTTGGATGTCCTCGCAATCCGGCGCTCCAGCATCTCAATATCCGAAAAGATCAGCTCCAGATTAATCGTCTCAATATCCCTCAAAGGATCTACGCTTCCATCCACATGAATCACATTGCTGTCCTCAAAACAACGCACCACATGTACAATCGCATCCACCTCACGAATATTGGCCAAAAACTGATTGCCCAGACCCTCGCCTTTGGAAGCCCCTTTTACCAGCCCGGCAATATCCACAAACTCGATCACAGCCGGCGTCACCTTTAATGAGTGATACAGCTCTGCCAGCTTAGAAAGCCGCTCATCCGGCACTGCCACCACACCCACATTCGGGTCAATGGTGCAAAACGGATAATTGGCAGATTCTGCCCCGGCTTTGGTCAAAGAATTAAACAGCGTACTTTTACCCACATTGGGCAGACCAACGATTCCTAATTTCATCTTTATCTTTACCCCTTTCTATTCATCGAACGTAAATAACCTTTTTCCCAGGTCTCATAACTTTTCACCAAAATCTGATGAAATCATCAATCCATTCCATCAAATAACTCATCAAAATCAATCTTTACATGTGGAAACATATAAAGTTTTAACTCTTCTTTATTTTTCTCTGTAATCATGGGTTTATGATCATTCTCTATCCATTTATATTTCACGCCGTCACCAAATACACGGCGCAAAGAACTTTTTAACTGATTCCCAACAGTTGTAACAAAATTGTTGATCACCATAGAATGTTCAATATACATATTGGCCATATCTTTTACAGGTAATGTATTCACTGCTTGTCCCTCTCTGTGATTGCAAAACTATTGTCAAAAATAAAAGTCTGGCATAGTATTATATACTATCACACTCAGCTTCTAATTTCAACGTCTATTCGCCTCTTTTATGCTATCTTTTCGCCTGTCATTTTAAAGATAACTTTTCCTTAATTGCCTCCACAAGAGTAGCCGAAAAATTCAGATTATTTGCTTTTGCCAGTTCATCAATCCAGGCAGGTATGGTCAAGGTCTTTTTCACATATACTACTTTGACTTGTGTTCTGTGGTAGGGCATCCATACATTGATATAGACTAGTTGCTGTTTTTCTTCAAGTCTTACTTTCTCAGCTTTTGATGGTTCTGGCAGCTCCTCTTTATTTTCCTCCCGGTCTGTTATGGCCAAGGCAAGAGCTTCCTGCGCCGCACTTACAGCATCTTCCCCTTTTTCCACACAAGTATAAGCATCGGAAAAATCCGGAAAGCAGATATTGATATATCCTTCTTCTTTATAATCTAAAATGGCTGGATATGTATAGTTTTCTTCCATTTTTGCCCTCCTTATGACACGTGTTCGACACGTGTTATATCATATCACAGATGCTCTTAAAAGTCAAGATCAACTTGTAATCAAGCTCTCCATAACGTATAATAGAAATACCTTTTCATAAGACGACACAAATATAGCATTGGTTCTGTATATCTCAAAATACAACTGAATAATTAACAAATTACGGAGGTCTACTGGAAATTACGTTTTGTCAAATGACAAAAGCCTGTTAAATGGGTGATAAAAGCTACGCTTACCTAATGAATTTCATGGCGGAAACTAATACATTTCTGATATGAGATAATATGAGAGGTAGCTATATGGTATTTAAGGATGTGGACAAAGTGTTGCGCAAAAATAATTGGTATGTGGTACGGATCAAAGGATCACATCATCAATATCGGCATCATGACTTCGGCTATTGTGTAACAGTTCCTAACCATGGTAAATCTGATTTATCATTGGGTGTTCTTAAAAACGTCGAAAAGGGTACTGGTCTGTCTCTTAGATAGGCCAGTAATTTCATTAATAAAAATTTCACAATATTATCCTTTAAAGCATCTACATAAAAAAGCACCCTCAGATGATTTATTCATCCATTGATGCTTTTCTTTTACGACATAAAAATTTTTATAACCTCAAATAATCTCCTGGCAAAATCGCTTCTACTTTTGATTCTTTATAATCTTCCATATTTCTCGTTATAATATACTTTGCTCCATAGGACCTTGCACATTCCATCTGAAGACAATCTTCAAAATCAAAAAACTCTTCATTTTGGAGAGCCGATAATAACTTTACTTTATCTATTCCTTCCACATCAAAAACAGAAAACAGACTAGATAATATTTCTCTTCGCTCTTTTGAATTATAATCTTTTCTCAAAATAAAAAACATGTTAGTAATAGAATGAGCTGCAATACATCCTTTTGCTTTTCCATCTACACAAGCTTGAACAATTTTTTTTGCATCTGCAAAGAAAGGCTCTCTCGTAAGAATATAATCAAGTAACACATTTGTATCAACCAGAATCCTATTTACCATATTTTTCTTCCCTATACGAAGCCAACTCTGCATCATAGTCTGAAACAGTTCCTTTTTTTCTCAAATGTTCTAATCTAGCAAATGCTTCCTCCCTTTCTGATTGCTCGTTATTATATAAACCATTTATGCCTTGCATGATTTGT